>USJW01000125.1 GCA_900555045.1 uncultured Clostridium sp.
GCTCTTCCGATCTAACTCAAATCCTCCTTTTGATTCTAACATTCCCCTTCGCTTCATATAAAATATGAATAATTTAAATTCCGCTATTGACATTCCTGTTGTGCAATGTTAATATGAAGGAAATATTAAGGTAACATTAAGATAACATTAAGAAGGAAAAGGAGAGGAAATTATGAGAAAACATTCAAGAGCGTTGGTGGCACTGATTCTGGGTTCCAGCATGATTCTTGGCGCATGCGGCGGCGGAAAGCCCGCAGCGACGGAAGCACCCAAGGCAGCTGAGACGACGGCAGCCCCGGAGACGAAAGCGGAGGAGCCGAAGGCTGAGGAGACAAAAGCCGAGGAGACCAAGGCTGAGGCGGCCGGCGGGGAGATGTCCCACGACGAGTTAGTGGAAGCCGCCAAGAAGGAGGGCAAGCTGGTTGTCTACTCCACCACCTCCCGTATCTCCACCGCTGCCGAGAACTTTGAGAAGCTCTACGGGATCAAGGTTGAGACCGCCAACTTAAAGGACGGCGAGCTGGTCGAGAAGATTTCCCTGGAAGTGGGCGGAGGCGTCAACGGCGCCGACATGGTGCTCTGCCAGGATGGCGCCAGAGTCTACGGCGAGCTGATCACCCCCGGATATCTGGTAAACTACGTTCCCGAGTCCTTAAAGGACCAGATCCCGGCTGAGAACCAGAATCCGTTGGTATTCCAGTTTGTGGATAAGGTGTTCATCTTCAACAGCGAGCAGTCCACGGACACCCCGATTACCAACATCTGGCAGCTCACCGAGCCGGAGTGGAAGGGCCGCGTACAGTTTAAGAACCCCAACCAGGAGGGTGTAAACTCCAACTTCCTGACCATGCTGACGAGCGACGAGTGGGCCGGCAAGATAGCGGACGCCTACAAGGAATATTACGGAAAAGACATTGAGCTGACCACGGACAATGCTGGCTACGAGTGGATGCAGGCATTCTTCAACAACACCGTTCTCGGCACCAGCGATTCCACCATCGCGGAGAACGTTGGAACCAAGGGACAGAAGGATCAGTTAATCGGCCTGTTCGTGCTCTCCAAGACCCGCTATGTTGAGACCAAGGATCTGGCTTTAACCGCCTGCACAGAGGTAGCTCCGTTTAGCGGCTTCTACTATCCGATTTACGCACAGCTCACCTCCAACGCACAGAACGTCAACGCGGCGAAGCTGTTTATCGAGTACCTGATGACCGCCGAGGGCTTTGAGCCCTGGTCCTCCGACGTCGGCTCCTACTCCGGTAACCTGCAGGTTCCCTGCAACCCGAAAGACCAGGATATGACCTTCTGGGCTCCCAGACTGGTTCGTGAGGATCCGCAGTACGTGTACGAGAACCGCGCACAGGTAGAGGAGTTCGTCAACAACCTGATCAACTAATTCAAACAGTCAATCCAACGCCGGCCGCCTCAAAAAGACGGCCGGCACTCAAATAACCGGCCTGTCAGCCCAGCTATCACGAAAAACCCGGCGGACAGGCCGGAACGCCTCGCACGGAAGCGTCCAGCATGAGTATGGCCGCCGAGTGCTCACGACAAGGGGGATCGATTATGTCATGGCAGAACCGCTTTAAAGCATTCATCAAAGAGCCGCAGAACATTATTCTGATCGTGCTGTTTGTGTTGCTGTCCTTCCTGACCCTGCTGCCTCTGGTGTCCTTAATCCGGGATACGCTGATCGCGCATCCGTCGGAGCTGATGAGCATCAAGGGCGCGAAAGCGGGGGATTTTACCTTATTCCACTGGTACAAAGTATTTTTCGACGGAAAGAACAGCAGAAACCTGTTCTACAGCCCGTTCTGGAACACCGTGAAGGTTTCCATCGGCAGCTGTATCATCGCAATCGGCCTGGGCGGCACCGTGGCCTGGCTCGTTGCCCGCTCCAACATCCGTTTTAAATCCATCATCAGCACCATCTTCGTGTTCCCGTACATCATGCCGTCCTGGACGCTCGCTATGGCGTGGCTGAACTTCTTCCGCAACTCCTACATCGGCGGAAAGCCCGGCCTGTTCACCGCTCTCACCGGGATCGAGACGGCCAACTGGTTCGCCTACGGCCAGTTCCCCATCATCGTGGTGACGGGGCTGCACTACGCGCCCTTCGCCTACATTCTGATCGGCGGAATTTTACAGAATATGGATGCTAACCTGGAGGAGGCGGCCATGCTGCTGAACGCCAGCCGCATGAAGATCATCCGCAAGGTGACGCTTCCCATCGTTATGCCCGCCATTTTCTCCGCGTTCCTTCTGACCTTCGCCAGCTCCATGAGCGCCTTCGCAGTGCCCGCATTCTTAGGCACGCCGGTGCGCTACTACGTGCTGACTACCCAGCTGTACCGCACCCTAAACGGCGTGAACCAGGGCTACGGCTACGTGCTGGCGGTGATCATGCTGGCGGTGGGCTTGTTCGTCCTCGCCTTCAACCAATGGTTTGTGGGCAAGCGCAAGTCCTTCACGACGGTCACCGGAAAGAGCTCCCAGGTATCCTTAGTGAACCTGCGCGGCGCGCGGACACCGATCTCCATCGGAATCCTGGTTATGCTGCTTTTGGTGGCAATCCTGCCGCTTCTCTCCTTCGCGGTGGAGTCCTTCACCATGGTGACCGGCAACTACAGCCCGTCCAACTTCACCACCGTGTTCTGGCTCGGTGAGGGCAGCACGGACATCGCCAACGGCGAGCCGGGAATCCTGCGCAACAAGTACATTTATCTGGGCCTCTGGAACAGCATCAAGCTGTCCGTGTGCTGCGCGTTTGCAGCCGGAACCGCCGGCGTGCTCTGCGGCTACGCGGTGGTCAAGCGCAGAGGAAGCCGCTTGTCGGGCGTGGTCAACAGCCTGGCGTTCTTCCCCTACCTTATGCCCTCCATGGCCTTCGGCGCCATTTACCTGTCCATGTTCACCCAGAAGAACGGCTTTATCCCGCCGTTATACGGCACCTTCGCCCTGCTGGTTTTGATCGGCTCGGTGAAATACCTCCCCTTCGCATCCAGAGCGGGCGTCAACGCCATGCTCCAGCTGAGCAACGAGATCGAGGAGGCGGCGGTCATCCAGGGAGTCAGCTGGTGGAAGCGCATGGTGAAGATCATCTTCCCAATCCAGAAGACCAGCTTTTTGAGCGGCTATCTGCTGCCGTTCATCTCCTGTATGAGAGAGCTGTCCCTGTTCATACTGCTCGTCACACCGGCCAACCGGGTGCTGACCACACAGCTGTTCCAGTACAATGAGAAGGGCTGGAACCAGTATGCAAATGCAATCAACCTGCTGATCATCGTGGTGGTGCTGTTCTTCAATCTGGTGATCAACAAGCTGACGGGCGCTTCCATTGACAAGGGAATAGGAGGATCATAACATGTCGGATATTGTACTGAAAAATATAACCAAGCGGTTCGGAAAGAGCGTGGCCGTGGACAATTTGAACCTGACCATCGCTGACGGCGATTTTATCACCCTGCTGGGCCCCAGCGGCTGCGGCAAAACCACCACCCTGCGCATGATCGCAGGGCTGGAGACGCCCACCGAGGGCGAGATCTGGATCGACGGGAAATGTGTGTTCTCCGCGGAGAAGGGGATCAACGTGGCCCCCAACAAGCGCGACGTGGGCTTCCTGTTCCAGAACTACGCGCTGTGGCCCCACATGACCGTTTACCAGAATATCAGCTTCGGCCTGGAGAACATGAAGTGGCCGAAGGACCGCATCCGCAAAAAGGTGGATGAGCTGTTAAAAATGTTAAAGATTGAGGAGTTCGAGAAGCGCTACCCCAGCGAGCTCTCCGGCGGCCAGCAGCAGCGCGTGGCCATCGCCAGAACCCTGGCCACGGAGCCCAAGGTGCTGTTCATGGATGAGCCCCTAAGCAACCTGGACGCCAAGCTGCGCATGGATATGCGCACGGAGCTAAAGCGCCTGCACCTAGAGACCAAGTCCACCTTCGTGTACGTGACCCACGATCAGCTGGAGGCCATGACGCTCTCCACAAAGATCTGCCTGATGAAGAAGGGCCTGCTGCAGCAGTACGCGCCGCCCCTGACGGTCTACCACTCCCCGGCCAACATGTTCACCGCGGATTTCGTGGGAAATCCGTCCATCAACCTGGTCGAGGGCGTGGGCTCCAACATCAATCTGGACGAGATTAAGATCCAGGTGGGCGACTTAAATATGCTGTTCTGCCCGGAGTCCAACAGCGTCTCTCTCAGCGGAAATCATAAAATTGTACTTGGCATCCGCCCGGAATATGTTAATATAGAAGCGGACAGCGCCCTCAAGGGCTCCATCTACTCCACCCTGCCGTCCGGCATGGAGACCATCGTGAAAGTTCAGCTGGGAGATCTGATTCTCACCAGCGTGGTGTTCCAGGGCAAGGACTTCACCGTGGGCGAGCAGGTGGGTGTCGGGTTTACGGGGGAGCGCTGCGTACTATTTGACGCGGAGACAGAGCGTTACCTGGCACTTGGACGCCTGGAGGTTATCGCCGGGTAAATCCTGCCTGAGGGAGAGGATTGAATGAAGAAGATACTGATTGTGGACGACGAACACGACATCGTGGAATGTCTGGATATGAACCTGAGAAAGAAGGGCTACGCCACCGCCTTCGCCTACGACGGGACGGAGGCGGTGCTGGCTGCGAGGAGAGAGCGGCCCGACTGCATTTTGCTGGACGTGATGCTGCCGAAGATCAGCGGCATCGAGGTGTGCCATCTGCTGAAGGCGGATGAGGCCACCGCCAACGTGCCGGTGATCATGCTGACGGCCAAGGGCGAGGAGGATGACAAGGTGACCGGCTTCGACGCCGGGGCCGACGACTACATCACCAAGCCCTTCGGCTGGCGGGAGCTGTTCGCGCGCATCGAGGTGGCCTTAAGGCGCAGCCAGCCGGCGGCCCAGCGAAGCGCGGACGAGAACGCGCTCTGCGTCAAGGACCTGGCGATCTACCCGGACAAACACGTGGTGGAGCAGGACGGACGGCGTGTGGACTTGACGCCCACGGAGTTCGGCATCTTAAAGGTTCTGGCGGAGCACCGGGGAAATATCGTCACGCGAAACGAGCTGAACGAGGCCCTGGGCTTTTCCAACAACGGCGGGGAGATCCGTTCCCTGGACGTCCACTTGAGAAATCTTCGAAAAAAGCTGGGCGATGACATCCAGGAATGCCGCTATATTGAGACCATTCGAAGGATCGGGTTCCGCATAAATGAGTAAAATTGATCGGATCATGACCATCGGCCTGGTGATCTTCTGGCTGATGGTTCTGGTCCTCATTCTGTTTTGCCTGCTGATCCGGGAGTATCTGTACTTCAAAAATTACATCTCGGAGTTAGAGAAGCGCAACCAGAAGCTGGAGGCAGAGCTGGCGGTCCGGGAGAAGCGGCTGACCGACATCCGCACCGCGGACAATGAGCGTTTCAACTATTTCAACGCAGTCTTTGCCGCCATGAAGGACGGCATCGTGGTGTTCCAGGACAGCGGGGAGCTGGTCTTAGTAAACCGGGCCGCCAGAGGCTTTTTAAAGATCGACAAGCACATTTTTTTCAAGAGCGATAAGAGCTCCTACGGGGCCTTCTACGGGACCGTGTCCGACGTCTGCCGGGAGGCCTTTTTGGCGGGCGGGGACCGCCAGTTCGAATACCGGGAGGGGGACAAGGTCTACGACGTGTCCGCGCTGCTGATCCCGGACCGCTACCAGAAGGGCACCTGCCTGGGCGTGATGGCGGTGGTGATCGATGTGACCGAGGCCCGCCGGCTCGAGGCCCGGCGCAAGGAGTTTGTCAGCAACGTGTCCCACGAGTTCCGCACGCCCATGACCCTGATCTCCGGCTACGCGGAGATGCTTCGGATGTGGGACGAGGTGACGCGCGAGGAGCGCACCAAGGCATTGGACGTGATCGAGCAGGAGACCAAGCGGCTCAAAAAGCTGGTCAGCGAGCTTCTCACCCTGTCCCGCTTAGACCGCCAGGAGGGGGAGCCAAGGGATCTTCCCTTCGTGGACGTGGAGGCGGTGATCGAGCAGATTCTCTGGAGCCTGGAGGACATGGCCAAGGGGAAAAAGGTGGAGTTAGTCAGCGATGTAGAGGTGGATTACCCCATCCTTCGGGCCAACGAGCAGTTCTTCTACCAGATGCTCTTAAACCTGATTGAGAACGGAATCAAGTACAACCGGGAGAACGGACTTGTAAAGGTTTGGGCCCGCAACAGCGGGGATACCCTCTGGATCACGGTGGCGGACAGCGGGCTGGGAATCGATGAGAAGCACCAGGACCGGATTTTCGACCGCTTCTACCGGATCGACGAGGACCGGAATTCCAAGCACGGAGGAAACGGCATCGGCCTCTCCATCGTCAGCAGCGTGGTGGAGCAGATGCACGGCCGGATTGAGGTGGAGAGCCGTCCGGGCGAGGGTTCAGAATTTAGGATCGAGCTGCCGCTATCCGGCAGATTATGAGGAGGAAAACGTGAACGTATTGATTGTGACCGGCTTAAGCGGCGCGGGAAAGACCAGGGCGCTGCAAATTCTGGAGGACATGGGATATTACTGTATGGACAATATTTCCCCCAGAATCCTCCTGCAGGTGATTCACGGCGAGATGCAGGAGGAAGGGTTTGCCAAGCGTCTGGCCGTGACCATGGATATCCGAAGCTACGGGGTTCCGGACGGCTTTGACCAGATCGTGAGGGAATTGAAAATGAGCAGCGCCAGCGTGCGCGTGCTGTTTTTAGACTGTGCGGAGGAGATTCTCCTCAAGCGCTACAAGGAGACCAGGCGGCTTCACCCGCTGATGAGCGTGGACCGCAGCTTAAGCCTGCCGGAGGCCATCCACCGGGAGATCCGGCAGATGGAGATTTTGAAGGACAAGGCGGACTTCGTGGTGGACACCTCGGAGCTGTCCACATCCCGGCTGCGGGAGAAGCTGACGGACCTGTTCTCCGGGCCGGAGCTTGCCGGGATGCGCATCGAGTTCGTGGCCTTCGGGTACAAGTACGGGATTTTGGCGGACGCGGATCTGGTGTTCGACGTGCGCTGCGTGACGAACCCCTACTATGTGAAGGGGCTCCGGGAGAAGACCGGCGAGGACAAAGAGGTGAGGGACTTCGTGATGGGCCACGAGGAGGCCAAGGAGCTGTTCGCGCGGATGGTGAGCTACCTGGAGTACGCGATTCCGCTGTACGAGAAGGAGGGCAAGGCCCAACTGGTGGTGGGCCTTGGGTGTACCGGCGGACAGCACCGGTCGGTGACGTTCGCGAGCCTTCTGCGGGACCACTTCGCAGAGAAGTACCCCAACGTCCGGCTTGGAAAGCGGGATATGGCCCAGAATAGGGCCGTGATCCTGGGGGAGTTGGCCTGACGGCAATCTCATAAAAAAACAGGGCGGCGGAGCTGACACTTAAGGGTGTCGGCTCCGCCGCCTGCCATCTATGTTACCGTGGGACAGCTGCGCTATTTGTTGGAGTCCATGATTTCCCGGACGGCCTTCAAAAGCAGCTTTTCACTCAGAGGATGGACCACAAAATGGGAATATCCCTTTTTGACCATCTGAAAAACATTTGCGTCGACATTGCTGTGGGGAGTGATAAAGAGCGTGATTTTTGTAAGGGGTCCGGAAAGGGTTTTATGGAGATTTGCCATCTGAGCGCAAGGGAGTTCCAGATCTGCGATGATCAGCTTCGGGTTTAAACGGTAAATCATCTGAAACGCCTCCGTGCTGTCGCCGGCGGTATAGATGTGTGCATAACCGGCTCGTTTTAAGATCAAAGCAACCTCGGTGGACAATTGCAAGTTGTCCGATATGATTAGTATGTTACGCATGTCCAAATCCCCCTTTCTGTATCTATATTATAACATTTTTCGGGAGAACGTGGAAGGGTTCAATGGATGTTTGATGCAAATCCGTAAAATTTTCGGTGGAATTTTCGTGTAATATTCCGGGCTGTGATGTATGGCTACTTTTGCATATTTATATTATAATGGAAGGGCGTCTGCGGACTGACCGGCAGACGAGAGGAAGTATCAGAAAACGCGCTCTGTCCGGGCGCGATGATTTGGAGGTTACCATGGAGAAACGGAAATTAGGAATTTTGGGAAACGGCTATCTGGCCGGAATCATTGTGGAGGCGTTTGAGAAGGGGCTGCTGCCGGAGTATGAGCTGGTGGGAATCCTGGGGCGCACCGGGGAGAAGACCCGGGCCTTAGCCGACCGCGCGGGCTGTGCGGCGTGCGGCTCCATCGATGAGCTTCTGGCGCTTACGCCGGAATATATCGCGGAGGCTGCCTCCGTTGCCTCGGTGAAGGACTATGCGGTCCGGATTCTCGAGGCGAAGTGCAGCATGGTCGTGCTGTCCATCGGCGCGTTCGCGGATCATGACTTCTATGAGCAGGTGAAGCGCGCGGCCGCGGCAAACGGCAGCAGAGTACATATCGCCTCCGGCGCGGTGGGCGGCTTCGACGTGCTGCGCACGGTGTCCCTCATGGGACAGGCAGTGTCCGGGATCGAGACCCACAAAGGGCCGAAGTCCCTGGCCAACACCCCGCTGTTTGAGGAGCACCTCCTGACCGACACAGAGGAGTGCCATGTGTTTTCCGGAAACGCGAAGGAGGCCATCAGCCTGCTTCCCACCAAGGTGAACGTGGCGGTGGCCGCATCCCTTGCAACCACAGGGCCGGAGAACACCAGCGTGAACATCTACAGCGTGCCGGGATTTGTGGGCGACGACCACAAGATCACCGCCGAGATCGACGGGGTGAAGGCCGTGGTGGACATCTACTCCAGCACCAGCGCCATCGCCGGCTGGAGTGTGGTGGCAGTGCTGCAGAACATTGTGTCCCCCATTGTATTTTAATTGAACTATAGCAGCGAAAGAGAGGAAAAATATATGTTTCGTAAAATTGTGGCCATTGAGCCGGTAAGCCTGGTCGCAGAGGCCGAGGAGGAGCTTAAAACCCTCGCGGGCGAGGTAGTTCTCTATGATGATATTCCGAAGGATGACGACGAGATCGTGCGCCGCATCGGGGACGCGGACGGCGTGCTTGTGAGCTACACCTCCCGCATCGGCAGCGAGGTGCTGGCCCGCTGCCCGCAGGTCCGCTACGTGGGCATGTGCTGCAGCCTCTACTCGGAGGCCAGCGCCAACGTGGACATCGCCTACGCCAGAGAGCACGGGATTACGGTGCTCGGAATCCGGGATTACGGGGACCGCGGCGTGGTGGAGTTCGTGCTCTGCGAGCTGGTGCGCCTGCTCCACGGGTTCGACCGCCCCATGTGGCGCGACCTGCCCTTAGAGATCACGGGCCTGAAGGCGGGAATTGTGGGCCTCGGCGTGTCCGGGACTATGATCGCCGACGCCCTGCGCTTCATGGGCGCGGACGTGCGCTACTACAGCCGCACGCGCAAGCCGGAGAAGGAGGCGGAGGGAATGAACTACCAGCCCCTGCCGGAGCTTCTCTCCTCCTGCGACGTGGTGTTCACCTGCCTGAACAAGAACGTGATCCTTATGGACGGGGAGGCGTTCGCCCAGCTGGGGAACGGAAAGATCCTGTTCAACACCTCCATCGGCCCCGGCCACGACATGGAGGCCTTAAAGAGCTGGCTGAATGCCGGCGGGAACACCTTTGTCTGCGACACCGCGGGCGCGCTGGGAGATCCGGCACTGCTTGACCACCCGGCGGTGATCTGCCCCAACGTCTCCGCGGGCCGCACGAAGCAGGCCTTCGGGCTGCTGAGTCAAAAGGTGCTGGACAATATCCGCACCTTCCTGGCCTCCGAGGCGTAAAAGGCGCGGCCGGGCGGCCTTTTAACCGGCCATTTAACCCCAAAACTTTGGGATTGTAAAAACGACGGTTATCGACTATACTATATGGAACAGCGCCCCGGGCCACTTATGCCTGCGGGCGGGCGCTGTGCCGGGAAAATCCGGCAATACCAGATGAGACAGAAGGCAAGGCAATCGCACTATGACAAACGATATGACAACCGGAAATCCGGTGAAGCTGATTATCTACTTTATGATCCCCACCTGCCTGGGCAATATTTTCCAGCAGTTCTACAACCTGGCGGACTCCATCGTGGCGGGCCGTTTTATCGGCGTCAACGCCCTGGCGGCCATCGGGAGCACCAGCTCCCTCATATTCCTGGTGATCGGGTGGTTAAACGGCCTCACCAGCGGATTTTCCATTTTGGTGGCCCATCACTTCGGGGCGAAGAAATACGACCGGATGCGCCACTATATCGCTGTCTCCGTGATCCTGTGTGCAGCGTTTGTCGTGGTCATGACCGCGGGCCTGGAGTATTTCAACAACCGGATTCTGCGCCTGATGAACGCTCCCGACGAGATCATCGGGGACGTGGGGGCGTACATGGCCGTGATCTACGCGGGGCTGGCCGTGACGGCCGCCTACAACGCGCTGGCGGCGGTGCTGCGGGCTCTGGGGGACGGCAAGTCTCCGCTGTATTTTTTGATCATCTCCGGCATCCTGAACGTGATACTGGACGTGGTATTTATCGTGTATTTCCACATGGGCGTGGTGGGCTGCGGCTACGCCACGGTGATCGCGCAGGCGGTGTCCGCGCTGCTGTGCCTGATCTACATCATCCGCAAGTTTGAGATCCTGAAGCTGAAAAAGGAGGATTTTAAGCTGGATATTCGGGCGGCGGGACAGCTTCTCGGCATGGGAATCCCCATGGGGCTGCAGTTTTCCATCACCGCCATCGGCACCATCATCGTCCAGGGGGCGGTGAACGCCTTCGGGGCCGTGTACATCGCCGGTTTCTCCGCCGCGGGGAAGATCCAGAGCATGGTCTCCACCGTGTTCGTGTCCTTCGGCGCGACCATCGCCACCTACGTGGGCCAGAACCGGGGCGCCGGCCAGCTGGAGAGAATCCACAAGGGCGTGAAGGCCACCCAGATCATGATACTTCTGTGGAGCGCCGTGATGATCGGCGTGATCCACTTTGCAGGGCCGTACCTGGTGCGGATCTTCGTGGACGGCGGCCAGACGGACGTGCTGGAGGCTTCCATGGTTTATTTCCGGACGGTGGCATGGTGTTACCCGTTTTTGGGCAGTATTTTCTTATACAGGAATGCGCTTCAGGGGCTGGGCTACGGCCTTATGCCCATGATGGGCGGAATCTTTGAGCTGGCCGCGCGGTTCGCTGTCGTGGCGGCTGTGGTGAAGCCCTGGGGGTACATCGGCGTGTGCTTCGCAGATCCCGCTGCCTGGCTGGCGGCCCTGATCCCCATCGTGCCCTATTATTTTTACCGAATGAAAAAATACCGTCTGCCGAGGCGCCAAGCGCTGTGAGGCCGGACGGGTTAAGCGCAGCCGCAGCGCTCAAATGAGTGCGGCGGCCCACACTCGCATACAACACGCAGAGAAGAAAGGAACAGACAATGGCAGATATTAAATCACTGAAAAACCCGGACCTGATTCAGGCTTACCACCTGGTGCAGTACGACGCGACCCCGGAGCGCCAGGCAGAATTCATGCAGGAGGTGGTGAAGGCCCGCTACATGGCCCCCGCAACCTTCAGCCCCGAGCCGGAGACGGACGAGGACGGAAACTTAAAGTTCAGCGAGGATGCGTCCGTGATCTTCCCGGACATCCGCAACGACAAGGGCGAGAAGTTCTTCCCGGCCTTCACGGACTGGAAGTCCATGCAGAAGTGGGAGATGAAGGAGGGCCAGCGCGTGATCTGCATGACCTTCGACGACTACGCGGGCATGATTCTCCAGGACAACGAGGCAAACGGCTTTGTGATCAACCCCTTTGACGAGAACATCAAGATCGACCGCCAGGTGATCATCTCCTTAAAGCAGCAGCAGGCCGCCTACTTAAAGCGCCAGCAGCTCACCTACGAGCGCAATCACCCCGAGGCAGCCGCCTCCAACGCGCCCATGGAGTTCCACGAGTTGGCTACATGGCCGGAGAAGATGCTGGAGGAGATCGTGGCGTTCTTAAAGGAGCAGCCGGTGAAGACCGCGTACATGCAGGGTGTGATCCAGGGCGACCGCAAGGGCTGCATGTTCATCCTGGACCACCAGGGCAGTGAGGACGCCATCTTCGGCGGAATCGCCCGCATCGCGCAGCCCTACATGCAGGGAATGTACCTGTACATGGCAACCCCGGCCTCCGAGCTGGGCAGAAAGGCTATGGAGGGACTGGAGCCGTTCTATCAGATGTAATGTGATATTGTGTGCGCAGGTGCGCAGGTGTTTGAAAAAAGGCTTACGGGCCCGCAAAAATGTGCGGGACCGTAAGCCTTTTTTGGTTAAACGCAGCAGCCCATGCCCTATGCCTCTTCACCGGCGCTGCAGACGATCTTCACGTACTTGGCCATGAGCGGGATGTAGGTGACAATAAACACGGCCGCCGCCACGGCGAACAGCGGTTTCTTGCGCTTGGCGGGGACGGACAAGCCGATCATAATGCCCATGGAAATCAGGCAGAATTTCAGCACGGCGATCACCTTCCAGTCCGATTCCTGAACATACCGGTTGGCGCAGTCTAAAAATGTCTTCATTGCAGTACCTCCTTTTGCGGATGGGATGGATAACAGTCGATCGTGACAAGTTTTATGCTGTCTCAATTATACCATGCCATGGGCGGGTTTTGTACTGTTTTCTGATGGAAGAAAAGGGGAAACGGGAGGGACGTGGGCTGCTTCAGGGCCGGGCCGGGGAATATGCACGGGCGAGCGGCCGGGCCGGGGAAGATGCATGGGCAGAGCGGCCGGGGCAGGCGTTATGCGGCCGGCGCGTTCACCAGGTCATCCAGTGACTTGAAGGTGTAGCCCATCTCCTCGTACTTTGTCAGCAGCTCATCTAAGATCGCCGCGTTGGTGGAGGAGGTGCTGTGCAGCAGGATCACGGCTCCGGGGTGGACGCGGCCCAGCAGCTTCTTGAAGGCCTCCTCCTTGGTGGGCTGCTTATCCTGGATCCAGTCCACGTAGGCCAGGCTCCAGAAAAAGGTCTTGTAGCCCATCTCGTTTGCCATCTTTAAATTTGTCTCACTGTACTTGCCCTGGGGCGGGCGGTAGTACTTTTTCATGGGCTGGCCGGTGGTCTGCTGGTAGAGGGACTCCAGGTCGTTTAACTCCTTGGCGAAGGCCTCCTTGGTGGAGATTTTGGACATGTCCGGGTGGTGGAAGGTGTGGTTCGCCACCGTGTGGCCCTCCGCCACCATGCGTTTCACCAGGTCGGGGCTGGTGGATATGTAGTTTCCCACCACGAAGAAGGTGGCCGGGGCATTGTGCTTTTTTAGGGCGTCCAGGATGGGCGCGGTGTTGCCGTTCTCATACCCCGCGTCGAAGGTCAGATACAATACCCGCTCGTTGGTGTCCTGCACGTAGTAGGCGCCGAACTGCTTTAAGTAATCCGCCGTGGCGTTGCCCACGGGCGGCTGCCCTTCCTGCGGAAAGCTTAAGCCCCAGTTGCCCTCCGCGGAGGCGGACACGGCCTTTTCCCGGTGGGACTGCACGAGCTTCCCGGCCCCCGCGCCCACGCAGAAGGCCATGGTGAAGACGAGCAGCGTCCCCGCCAGATGTTTTAAATGTTTGCGTTTCATAGGAATTGTCACCGAAGTGGTTTTAGTTTAAGTATATGGGGGGAGGGGAGGGGATATGACTGGAGGGGAGGGAGG
>USJW01000126.1 GCA_900555045.1 uncultured Clostridium sp.
CCGTTTTTATTTTATTTTTAATTTGATTGAATTTATTATAATTGTTTCTATTTTCATACACTATTTAAACATTTATTTCCGCAAAATTCGTTAATCGTCAGAATATTCATCTGTTTTTGTCCCGGCCATCCACCGTCTCTCCAGATCAAGCAGCCGGTCCGCCGCCTCGTTTGTCTCCCGCTCTCCGATCCCTAAGTGGAACACAAAGCGCACCCCCTCGTGGGGCACTGCGCTGGCCAGAACCCCGGCCTGGACCGCCGCACTCAAAAATTCATCCCGCGTCACCCCCAGCCGCGACACATCCAAGATCACCATGTTGGTCTGCACGCTGCCGCGCACGCTCATTTTCTGCGCCTCCGAGCCGATTCGCCCCGCAAACCGGGCGGCCTCAATGTGGTCCTCCCTGAGGCGGGTCACATTGTGCTCCAGGGCGTAGATCCCCGGGGCGGCGATCACCCCGGCCTGGCGCATGGTCCCGCCCAACAGCTTGCGCAGCCGTCTGGCCGCCGCACAGAACTCCCGTGTGCCGCAGAGCATGGAGCCCACCGGCGCGCCGAGGCCCTTGGAGAGGCAGAACATGACCGAGTCCGCATAGCGGCACAGCTCCCGCGCCTCCACGCCCAGGGCGCAGGCGGCGTTAAATAAGCGCGCCCCGTCCAGGTGAACCGGCACCTGCCGCTCTGCGGCCGCCTCGTACAGCCGCCGCATCCCGTCCGGCGGCGTGCAGGCACCGCCCGCGTAGTTGTGGCTGTTCTCCACGCAGATGAGCTTTACCTCCTCCCGCGCCAACGCCTCCCTCACGCTGTCCGCATCCGGCGTCCCGTCCTGCGTCAATCGGTAGAACACCGGCGTCAGCCGCCCGAAACGCGGGTCAAAGGCCACCTTCTCGCTGGCGTAGAGATGCAGCATGTCCTCCACCAGCACCCGGTCCCCCGGCATGCAGCGGGCGTAGACAGCTGCAGTATTTGCCATGGTCCCGGTGGGGAACAGCACCGCCGCCTCCTTCCCGGTCATCCGGGCGGCCAGCTCCTCCAGCCGGTTCACCGTCCCGTCCCCGCCCCTGCCGTCACTGTCCCGGCGTCCGTCGTCCCCCAAAGGCGTCTCGCTGATCGTCCCCAGCATGGCCGCGGTCGGCAGTGTCACTGTATCGCTTCGCAAATCGATCTGTTTCATTTCGCTTTCCCCCTGTTTGCGCACGGAATTTATATCAAAAAAATCCAATGAAACAGGCGGCCGGAACGCATCCGGCCGCCCTGTTACACCTATTATAAGGGATAACCTGGTTAAGCTTCAATCCCAAAATTCAATTTCTCAAGTCACATCCGCCTCCGAGTCCCCGCTCTCCTCGATCGCCCGCACCACCGGCTCCGGCAGCGGGTTCTCGCCTCTCGCGAAGGCCGCGATCCGGCGCAGGAAGAAGTGGGATATGGGGCCGACGATCAGGGCCGCCACGACCGTCCCCTCGCGGATTCCAAGCACTTTTCCGGTGGCCAGTACGGACACCAGGGCCGCCAGGCCCACGAGCGTCAGATCGAAGGTGCTCTTCACCCTGCCGAACTGCAGGTGGAAGCGGCGGGTGATGGCGCGGACCAGGCCCTCGCCGGGCAGGATCAGCACGTCCGGGTGCACCTCCAGGGCGATGCCAAACCCCAGGAATACGCAGCCGGCGAGCAGCATCACCGCGCTGCCCAGGTAGCTCTTCACCTGCCAGAAGGAGAACAGGCGCATCCAGCCGTCGATGCACGCGGAGAACACCAGGGCGGACGGGAGCTGCAACAGCTGGATCCGCTCAAAGTCCCGGCCTAGGACCGCGGCCTGCAGCGCGAACAGCACCGTGTTCACCATCATGGTGAAGGTCCCCAGGGAGAACGGGAACAAAAAGGTCAAAACAAACGCAGGGCTTGTGACCGGAGACGTCCCAAGCCCCGCTTTCGTGATCAGGCTGATCCCCAGCGCGCTGGCGATCACGCCCGACATAAACATTGTGTATCGTTTGATCCAATCGGGATTTTTCACAGCAAGCTCTCCTAAAAAATATTTTATACCGCTAATTATTTTTGTTATTTTTATGATAACATGAAAAAACGGCCCCCACAATGGGCATCTCTGCCCAAATGGGGACCGCAATTTCAGCACATTGCACAATATTTTTTAGCTCACCTAAATAAATTTAAGCTCTTGGCAGCAGCCGCCCAGCGCTTGATATGTATGGGATAGCGCGTGTAGAGGAGCATCACCACCAGGGCCGCCGTGATCACGGTCACCAGCGCGGCCAGCGTGGCGTTGCTGGGCTTGCGGAACTTAAAGTCCACGATAAACATCAGCCCCACCACCATCAGCAGCAGGTGCAGGCAGATGACGAACACGGAGTCCGGCACGAAGAACTGGACCATGAACACCAGCGGAAGCGCCACCGCCATGGACGTGATGGGGAGTCCGCGGTAGAACTTTTCCCCGTCCTCGGTCACCAGCGCGTTGTTCATCTCCATGACGTTGAAGAAGGCGAGCCGTATGACGGAGGCCACGCAGTAGAGCGCGATGATGGTCATCCCCAGAACTCCCCTGACTCCTAACAGGTAGCAGATCAGCGCCGGGAACGCGCCGAAGCAGACCACGTCGCACAGGGAATCAATCTGGATTCCAAAGGCCTTGGCGTCCTCAGACCGGTCCTTCTTCGTCCGGGCGATCTTGCCGTCGAACATGTCGCAGAGTCCGGAGAATGCCAGCAGAACCACCGCCACCTTAAAGCGGCCGTGAATCGCCTGCGTCATGCCTATCACTGAGGAAGCCAGGCTGATGTATGTCAGGATGACCGTGTAATCGTAAAAACCTATCATATAGTAACTCCTTCTTTTTATCGACTAAGTGCGCGTATCTGCCGGCCTTCGCTCCATCAAAAAACGGGCTCCCGCCGTCACCGCCGCGCTGAAAAACAGCTGTACATAGTAGGCGATTCCGCGGCTGAGCACCATGCCCGGCAGCAGGAAATCGCCGTAAAAGATCGGGTCAAAGATCGTCAGGAACAGATGCTCGCTGATTCCCATTCCGCCCGGAAGCGGAAGCATATCCACAGCCACCGAGATGGACGCCTGCATGAGCACGATCCGCCACATGGCCGTCCCCCGAAGCCCGAAGGCCCGGTACACGAAGTAGGTGACGAAAAACAGCGCGGTCCGCTGCATGAACGTGAGCAGCAACACCTTTAAGAGCACCGGCTTGTGCTGCTTTAGGTAGGCGGCCGTATCGCCGTAGTGGTCCATGGTGAGGGTGAGGCGCTCCTTCTTGGAGGCCAGGCGTTTAAATATCCGAAAACGTCCCAGAAGCTCCAACAGCTTCATCACAATGTTCCGCGCCAGGCTGGTGTGAAAGACCAGTATCAGCATCGCCGCGCAGCAGAACACGTTTAGCGCCAGCCCCAGGTAGAAAATCGGGAGCACCTCCCACAGGTACTGGTGCATGATCCCGCGGCAGAATACGGCCAGAAACACGCCCACTGCCACCAGCACCAGCTTGTAGGTGATGGTCACGATCATGAGCACCACCGTGGCCACCGGCACCGGGATCAGGTTCTTTCTCATATAGAGGATCTGCGCCGGCTGCCCGCCGCCCGCTGAGGGGGTGATACAGCTGAAGAAGAAACCGACGCACGAGTACATAAAGCAGGTTCTTCGCCTGGTGCGGATCCCAAGTGTACCAAACATGTAATGGAGAATTGTGGATTCTCCCCAGATAAAGAATATCACACAGCCGACGGCCGCCAGAAGATACGCGGGCTCTGCGTCCGCGATCGTCTCTGCGATTTCCCCCAGATCCTCCCCCGCGAACACACTGTACAGCGTCAGAGTGAACACAATCAGCACAAAAGCCGCGTTAAACAGATTTTTCTTACGCTCCGACATCCTATATTTCCTTCCCTGAGACAACCGCGATGCCGTTCATGCCCCTGTTATCATAAATATAATAATCATAAACCTTTAGGGCCGGATTGTCAAATTCTCTTTCCTGGAAATCGGTGGAATCGGCGGAACGTTTCTGTAACGCCGTCTACGCGTCCACCTTCGGATACCTCCGCCGGATTTTGCGGAAGGTGACCATGTGGGCGAGGGCCGTCACGGTCCAGGAGATGGGGTAGGATATGTAGAGAACCTCCAGGGAGCGGTAAGCCGCAAACACCGTGAAGATCCACACCACGCGCAGGCCGCAGGCGCCCGCAAGGGACACGAACATAGGCACCACCGAGTACCCCATGCCGCGCAGGCTTCCCACCATGCAGTCCATGATCCCGCAGATAAAGTAGGTGCTGCAGATGATCGACATGCGCAGCATCCCGTAGCGGATCACCTCCGGGTCGGAGGAGTAGATCCCTAAAAGCCCGGTTCCGCCCAGCACGGCCCCCGTGCCCAGGACAAGGCCCACAACGGTCACCACGGCCAGGCAGATGTAGAGGGTGCGGTTGATTCTGGTGTACTTGCCACCGCCCAGGTTCTGGCTGGTGAAGCTTAGGTTCGTCTGGTAGACCGCGTTCATGGCCGTGTACACGAAGCCCTCCACGTTGGCGGAGGCCGTGTTTCCGGCCATGGCGATGGAGCCGAAGGAGTTGACCGAGGACTGGATGAGCACGTTTGAGATCGCGAAGATCGCGCCCTGCACCCCGGCGGGCAGTCCCACCTTCACAATCTGCTGTAGCTTCTTTTTGTGGATTTTAAGCTTCTTTAAATGAAGCTTTAACGGCCCCTGTGCGGTCATCAGGCTCTTCACCACCAGGAGCGCGGAGATGTGCTCGGAGATCACCGTGGCCCAGCCGACGCCGTCCACGCCCATTCCCAGGCCCACCACGAAGAACAGGTTTAAAACCACGTTCACCACGCCCGCGATGAACAGGAAATACAGCGGGCGCCTGGTGTCGCCGATGGCCCGCAGGATGGCGCTGCCGAAGTTGTACACCATGAGCACCGGCATGCCCACAAAGTAAATCCTCATATATAATACAGAATGGTTCAGCACGTCCTCCGGCGTTCCCATGAGCTCCAGAAGAGGTCTGGCCGCGGCCACTCCCAGCACCACGAGGAACAGTCCGCTGACGATGCTGGTCATAATGGCCGTGTGGATCGTCTCGCTAAGATCCTTCTCCTTCTGGGCCCCGTAATACCGGGCCACCAGCACGTTTGCACCCACGGACAGACCCACGAACACGTTGATTAACAGGTTGATTAACGAGGACGTGGACCCCACCGCAGCCAGCGCATGGCTCCCGGCGAACCGGCCCACCACCACGATATCCGCCGCGTTGAACAGCAGCTGAAGAATTCCCGACAGCATGAGCGGCACCGCGAACAGCAGAATTTTGCCAAGCAGCGGCCCGTTGCACATGTCCATCTCATATGACTTGTTTTTCATTTCCCATTTTCCTCCGTATAACGCCAATGTGGCGCTTACCAGTGTAGCACAGGCGCCCTTCTTTTGCAATCCGATGCGCGAAAACTTCGGTTTCCAGGCAATTTTTCTGTTGCGCCTTTTCTTCATTAGTGATACCATAAAGTACATATTGCAGTGGGAGGAATTATCTATGAAGCTGGTTATACCAGAAAACTATGATCCCCGGCTCACCGTCCGGGAAACACAGGAAGCGATCAAATACATACGCGACACCTTTCAGAAAGAGCTGGGAAAGGAAATGAACCTGGAGCGGATCTCCGCTCCCCTGTTCGTGGAGAAGAGCAGCGGCTTAAACGACAACCTAAGCGGAAAGGAGCGCCCGGTGCAGTTCGACGTCGCCGGAATTCCGGGCGAGACCATGGAGGTTGTGCACTCCTTAGCCAAGTGGAAGCGCATGGCGCTCAAGGAGTACGGCTTCGCCCCGGGCGAGGGCCTCTACACCAACATGAACGCCATCCGCCGGGATGAGGAGCTGGATAACCTCCACTCCTGCTACGTGGACCAGTGGGACTGGGAGAAGGTCATTCGCAAGGAGGACCGGAACCTAGAAACCCTGATGGAGACCGTGCGCCAGATTTTTAAGATCATCAAGCACATGCAGCACGAGGTGTGGTACAAATACCCGGAGGCGGCCAAACATTTGCCGAAGGACATCTTCTTCATCACTTCCCAGGAACTGGAAGATCTGTACCCGGACAAAACGCCGAAGGAGCGCGAGAACTTAATCTGCAGGGAGCACGGCTGTGTCTTCCTCATGCAGATCGGCGAAAAGCTAAAGAGCGGCGAGCCCCACGACGGGCGCGCGCCGGACTACGACGACTGGCAGTTAAACGGGGATATCCTGTTCTGGTTCGAGCATTTGCAGTGCGCCTTGGAGATCTCCAGCATGGGAATCCGCGTGGACGAGAAGGCCCTGGCGGAGCAGCTAAAAAAAGCGGGCTGCGAGGACCGAAAAGACCTTCCCTACCACCGGATGCTCTTAAACGGCGAGCTCCCCTACACCATCGGCGGCGGAATCGGGCAGTCCCGCCTCTGTATGCTGCTCCTTGACCGCGCTCACGTGGGCGAGGTTCAGGCCAGCATCTGGCCGGAGGAGATGCGCAAAGTATGCGGGGAGCACAAGATTTTCCTGCTCTGATACCTGGAGGAATTTACCTATGTCATTGATAGAGCTGTTCGTCATCGCCGTGGGTCTCTCCATGGACGCCTTCGCGGTGGCGGTCTGTAAGGGCCTCGCCATGCCGCGGATGAGCTGGAAGGGCGCTGTGGTGGTCGGCCTGTACTTCGGCGGCTTCCAGGCCGGCATGCCGCTCATCGGCTACCTCTTAGGCTCCAATTTTCGGGAGGCCATCACGTCCTACGACCACTGGATCGCCTTCATCCTGCTGGTGCTGATCGGCGGGAACATGATCAAGGAGTCCATGGAGAAGGAGGCCGAGTGCGCCGACGCCTCCCTGGATTTTAAGAGTATGACCCTTTTGGCCGTCGCCACCAGCATCGACGCTTTGGCGGTGGGCGTGACCTTCGCCTTCCTGACCGTCCCCATCGTGCCCGCCGTGTCCTTCATTGGCGTGGTCACCTTCACCTTATCCCTGGTGGGCGTCAAGGTGGGCAACGTCTTCGGCTGCCGCTACAAGTCCCGCGCGGAGCTGGCGGGGGGCCTGATCCTGGTCCTGATGGGCATCAAGATACTGCTGGAGCACTTAGGGGTGCTGGCGTTTTAATGATTCAGGCAGTGGCCGCCGGTTGCTCCGCCGATTCCTGCCAAAAGATAAAATGGCTGTCCGTTTTTTTGCCGGGCAGCCGTTTTGTCGATTTTAGGACTCATTTTAAGACTCTGAAATTCTAAAATTCCTTCGCCTCCACCACCTTCACCGCCAGCCGGTAGCTCACAAATCCCACAATCAGGAGCACCACCGCACCGGCGGCCAGAATCACCGGCAGGTTCGACTCAAGAGCCGCCAGATCAAACTTAGCTCCGCCCGCCTTCGCTATCTTCGCTACCATGAAGATGCCAAAGGTGGGAATCAGGAAGATGGCCATCAGAAAGATTCTCGCCTTCTCCGCCCCCAGCTTGAAGGCTAAAAACAGTGTAAGGCAAAAGCCGGTCAGCCCCACGATGAACACCGAGACGGCCGTTGCGGCCAGCTCGAGGAAGTGCAGATTTCCCTGGACGGTCTGCAGGACAGCGGCGATTGCCAGGCTGAGCACGGTGTTCACCGCCATGGAGCCCACAAGAAGCAGGTACTTGGAGTTGACCAGGTCCCGCCTGCCGATGGGCATGGTCAGGGCGTAGGTGTCCCATTTGGCCATGTCGTCGTAGGTGAGCGTGGAGAGAAAGGTGGTTCCGCCAATCATGATGGCCAGGGCCACGAAAAAGCTGATATCCCACATCCCCATCATCGAGCACACAATGTAGAAGCCATAGACCACCGCCATCTGTTTGCCATACTGCCTCAAATTCAGCAGATCCTTCATCATCAATCCCATCATATCCGTTCACCTCTCACATTGAATAAAATAATATCCTCAATCGTGGTGGGGTCCACCACCAGGTTCCGGTTGAACCGCTCAAACTCGCCCTTGTTGTCGATGAGCACCTCGCAGCTGTACGCGTTCCTTCGCACCGCCACCGCATGGCTCTTGTCCATGGCCCGGTAGTCCTCCTCGCTGCACTTAACGACGCCGTAGTTGTATACCAGATCGTCCTTGTTCTCCGAGAAAATCACCCGGCCCTGGTGGAGGAACACAATGTAGTCCGCGATCTTCTCCAGGTCGCTTGTGATGTGGGAGGAGATTAACACCGAGTGCTCCTCGTCCTGGATAAATTCCATTAACAGGTCCAGAATCTCGTCCCTGACCACCGGGTCAAGGCCGCTGGTGGCCTCGTCCAGGATCAAAAGCTTCGCGTGGTGGGACAGGGCTGCGGCGATGGCTAACTTCTGCTTCATGCCCCGGGAGTACTCCTTGACCCGTTTATCCCCCGGGAGCTTAAACCGCTCCCGGTACTGCTCAAAGAGTCCGCCATCCCACGCTTCGCGGTAGATCTCCCGCATAATCCGGTCGATATCCCTGAAGGTCAGATTGTCGTGAAAACCGCAGTTGTCCAACACCACCCCCAGCTGCGCCTTCATGGCCAAATCCACGCTGCGGCTGTCCTGGCCCAGCAGCGAAATCTCCCCCTGATCCAGCCGGATCAGATCCAGAATGGCCTTGATGGTGGTGGATTTGCCCGCGCCGTTCTCCCCCACCAGGCCCACGATGGAGCCGCATGGGACGGTAAAGCTCACGTTCTCCAGGCTAAAATCCGGGTAGTGCTTGCAAAGTCCTCTGATTTCTATGGCATTGTTCATGTCTAGTCCTCCTGATAAATGATGGTTAGCATGTCGATGAGCTCGCCCAGTGTGATTCCGCCGGCCCTGGCGTCGGCCACGGCCCTCTGGATGGATTCCTCCACCTTGCGCAGCTGGTTCTCCCTGACGAACTCCATGTTTTTCTCGGCCACAAAGCTGCCCTTGCCGACCACGGTCACGATGAAGCCCTCCCGCTCCAGGTCCTCGTAGGCCCTCTTGGTGGTGATCACGCTGATCCGAAGCTCCTTCGCGAGTCCCCTCATGGACGGGAGCGGATCCCCCGCCAGCAGCTCCCCGCAGATGATCGCGTTCTTGATCTGGGCGGTGATCTGCTCGTAGATGGGCTTTCCGTTGGAATTGCTGATAATGATGTTCAATCTATCACCCCTGTCTTTGTCGTCATATTGTATATATATTATATATACACTTATATCACCACATACACACTTTGTCAACTACTTTTTCATCAAAAAAAGCGCTGTCAAAAGACAACGCCTCTCCCCGGAATACGTAAAAAGCTGCACCGGTTTTAAGCCGGTACAGCTCATTTATCTCTTGTCAACTGATCCGCATTCCGCTCCCGTCGATCTCGTGTCCGTCGATGGTGCAGTTGGTGCGCATCTGGCCGGAATCCCGGTCCAGATAATACCATTCACCCTTGTATTCCTGCCAGCCCTTCTTCATGTACCCGTCGTCGCCGAACAGATACCAGTTGCTGTTGATCAGGACCCAGGACTTTAAATAATCCTTTTCGTACTTATAGCGGAAGCCGCCGGTGCTCTGTTCCCAGTTGCCGCGCAGGACATTGCGGTACTGGTCCATATCCTCCTCCGGAACCATCACAAAGTAGTAGGTCTTCGCCTGGCCGTTGTAGCTGAACTCCAGCGTGTAGCAGCGGTTCAGCGTATCGTAGAGACGGGCCTTGCGGGACTCCCTCTCCACCGTCTCCGGGCGGACCACCGGGTAGTGGGCGCCCTCCTCCAGGCCGTACACCGTGCACTCCTGGCTCACCTGGGTTCCCTCCCCGTCAAAGGTGAGAATCCGGTAATCCATAACCACGTCCGCCAGGTTCACGTCGCTCGAGGTCTTAACCACGTGGAAGGTGTCCTTCTCCGAGGCGCGGTTTCCGTCCACATACTGGGAATATCCGTCGTAAATCGGGGTCTTCCGGTTATTGATGTCCAGAATCACCTCGAAGGGCATACTGTTTTTCGAACCGGTCTGGCCGTCCGAGGCCATCGATGTAAATGCCGGCGCCAGACACATTGCCCCCGCTAAAACCAGGGCAGTAAAGCGCTTTATCAGGCTGTTTCGTCTCATCCGACATTCTCCTTTCCTAAACACAAAGGCGCGCACAGTTATTTTACAACAACCTTCATGAAATTCTTCTTGCCGCGCTTAAAGATCACTCCGTCGCCGGAGAACTTCTCCTTCGCGAACAGGGTCTTCACATCCTTCACCACTTCCCCGTCCACGCTTACGCCGCCCTGGTCCACGTTGCGTCTCGCCTCGGAGCGGGATGCGCACAGCCCGGATTTGGTCAGAACGCTCAAAATATCGATGGAACCGTCCGCGAAGTCCTCGTCGGCCAGCTCACAGGTCGGCATATTCTCGGTGCTGCCGCCCGCTGCGAACAGGGCGCGCGCGCCGTCCTGGGCCTTTAAGGCCTCCTCCTCGCCGTGTACCAGCTTGGTCAGCTCGTAGGCTAAGATCTCCTTGGCGGTATTTAACTGGCTTCCCTCCCACTTGTCCATCTCGTCGATCTGCTCTAAGGGCAGGAAGGTCAGCATGCGCAGGCATTTGAGCACGTCCGCGTCGGCCACGTTTCTCCAGTACTGGTAGAAATCGAAGGGAGAGGTCTTGTTCGGGTCAAGCCAAACGGCGCCGGACTGGGTCTTGCCCATCTTCTTGCCCTCGGAGTTTAAGAGCAGGGTGATGGTCATGGCGTGGGCGTCCTTGCCCAGCTTGCGGCGGATCAGCTCGGTTCCGCCCAGCATGTTGCTCCACTGGTCGTCGCCGCCGAACTGCATGTTGCAGCCGTAGCGCTGGAACAGCTCGTAGAAGTCGTAGCTCTGCATGATCATGTAGTTGAACTCCAGGAAGCTTAAGCCCTTCTCCATGCGCTGCTTGTAGCACTCGGCGCGCAGCATGTTGTTGACGGAGAAGTGGGGGCCAACCTCGCGGAGGAACTCGATGTAGTTGAGTCCCATCAGCCACTCGGCGTTGTTCACCATCATGGCCTTGCCCTCGGAGAAGTCGATGAAGCGGCTCATCTGCTTCTTGAAGCAGTCACAGTTGTGCTGGATGATCTCCGGGGTCATCATTGTGCGCATGTCGGAGCGGCCGGAGGGGTCGCCGATCATGCCGGTGCCGCCGCCGATTAAGGCGATGGGCTTGTTGCCCGCCATCTGCAGGCGCTTCATCAGGCACAGGGCCATAAAATGTCCCACGTGCAGGCTGTCCGCGGTGGGATCGAAACCGATATAGAATACGGCCTTACCTTCGTTGACCATCTTTTTAATCTCTTCTTCATTGGTCACCTGGGCGATCAGGCCGCGGGCGACTAGCTCTTCGTAAATCTGCATAGCAATTCTCCTTTTGATGACATGACAAAGCCAGACGCGCTTTGCCCGTATGTTATTAGTTTACCATATTTTTGATTTCATGCAAGCCTTTAAGTCTTACGTTTTTTTGCCGCCGGTTTTCGCCAGGATAAACACCGTGGCCATGATGAGGCCAAAGCCCAGAAAATCCGGCAGGGTGAAGGACGTGTGCAGCCAGAACACCGAGATGATGATGGAGCTGACCGGCTCCACGCCGGAGTACAGGCTGCCCTTCAGGGGGCCGATGATGCTCACGCCCTGCAAGTACAACCCGAAGGCCACCGCCGTGCCCACGACGATGACGCCGAACATGGCCGCCCAGGTCCCACCGTCAAAGACCACCGAGTAGGTCCAGGGGCGCACCAAAAGGCACATGAACAGACCGCCGATGAACATGCCGAAGCCCAGGACCTGGTAGATGTCGTAGCGGTTCACCAGGGTGCCGGGCAGTGTGGTGTAGATCACCGCGCTGACCGCGGCCAGAAGGCCCCACATGAGGCCCTGGGGCGTCAGCTGCAGCCCGTGGATGTTGCCGTGGGTTCCGATTAAAAAGGTGCCCGTGAGGGACAGGGCGATGGCCAGAAGCTCGAGGCCCATGGGACGCCGCCTCCCCCTCACGCACACGAGGAGCAGAATCAGCACCGGCGACAGGTACTGGAGCACCGTGGCCGTGCCCGCGTTGGAGGTCTGCACCGCCATAAAGTAGCTGAACTGGCAGAAGGTGATGCCGCAGAGGGCAAACGCCAGCAGATGGCGGACGTCCCGCCTGTGTTTAAAAATCCGCAAATTGTCTTTTTTGTTGAGTATGAAGCCGTTGATGATCAGCATGAGCCCGGCAAAGAGCAGCCTTAGGGCCACCAGCCAGGGCGCCTGCACGCCCCGATGCTCGAACAGGAACTGTCCGCAGCAGCCGGATAGGCCCCAGCAGATTCCTCCCACAATGGTCATCACGGATCCGGCAAACTCCCCGGACCAGGGCGCTCTCGCCGTTTCCTCCCCGGGGACTGTAATTTGTTCTCTCATTTCCATATTCCTGCCTTTTCCATGTCTCTATTTATACTGTGAAAATATATTTCTGTCAACATTTTCGAGGGAACTCTTGCCGAATCGGGCATTCTATACTATAATAAACCGTTGGAAATCAAATAAAATGACAAGAGATACTGGAATGGAGGTACAAACAGATGGGATTCACATTCGTCAATGAACTGCCCACACCGGACATGATCCGCGAGCAGTTCCCCCTGGCGCCGAATCTGGCGGAAGCCAAGCTCAAACGGGATGAGGAGATCAAAAAAGTATTGACAGGGGAAAGCGATAAGTTTATCGTGATCATCGGCCCCTGTTCCGCGGACAACGAGGACTCGGTGGTGGACTACACGTCCCGGCTGGTGAAGGTCCAGGAGAAGACCAAGGACCGCCTGATCATCATCCCAAGAGTCTATACCAATAAACCCCGGACCACCGGCGAGGGCTACATGGGCATGATCCATCAGCCGGACCCGGAGAAGAAACCAAATATGTTCGAGGGCATCCTGGCCATCCGCCACATGCACATGCGCGTGATGCGCGAGACCGGCTTCTCCACCGCCGACGAGATGCTCTACCCCGAGAACATGCGTTACTTATCGGACCTGATGTCCTACGTGGCCGTGGGCGCGCGGTCGGTGGAGAACCAGTACCACCGCCTGGTGGCCAGCGGCTGTGACGTGCCGGTGGGCATGAAGAACCCCACCAGCGGCGACCTGACCGTGATGTTAAACTCCGTGGTTGCGGCCCAGCTGCCCCACGACTTCATCTTCCGCGGCTGGGAGGTGCAGTGTCCGGGCAACCCGCTGACCCACACCATCCTTCGGGGCGCGGTGAACAAGCACGGCCAGAGCATCCCCAACTACCACTACGAGGATCTGCGCCTGCTGTTCGAGCTCTACAGTAAGCGCGACCTAAAGAATCCGGCCTGCATCGTGGACACCAACCACAGCAACTCCAACAAGCGCTGCCAGGAGCAGATCCGCATCGCCAAGGAGGTTCTGCACAGCCGCCGCCACGACAGCGACATTAAGGGCCTGGTGAAGGGCCTGATGATCGAGAGCTACATCGAGCCCGGCAACCAGAAGATCGGCGAGCACTGCTACGGCAAGTCCATCACCGACCCGTGCCTGGGCTGGGAGGACTCCGAGCGGCTCCAGATCGGAAGAGCACACGTCTGAACTCCAGTCACTGACGTCA
>USJW01000127.1 GCA_900555045.1 uncultured Clostridium sp.
ACGCTCTTCCGATCTCTACATGTATAGTTTGAAAGCATACATTTTATAGAATAAATATATTTTACATATGGAGTATGCAATGCTAGACTAAACGTACCGCGGAAAACAGAAAAAATATGCAAAACGCACATGGAGAGGAGTGGAGTTATGAATTGCGGATACTGTAAGACCAGCGATCGGGCTTACATCTATTACGAGGACCGGGGGCAGGGCGAGGATACCATCCTGTTCGTTCCGGGACACATGTGCACAACGAAATTTTTCCAGAAGAATGTGGAGACGCTGGCGAAGAACCACCGGGTTGTAACCATGGACAACCGGGGATTCGGGAATTCCTCGAAGCCGCTTCAGGGCAACGATATCGAGCGCCATGCGGACGACATCCGGGAGCTGATCGATTATCTGAATCTGGAGCAGGTGACGCTTGTGGGATGGTCCCTGTCCGGAAGCATCGTGGTTACATATGCACACAAATATGAGGGATACCGGTTGAAGGCCCTGGGACTTCTGGACTGCTGTCTGTTCCCGTTTTCGCCGGAGGACTGGAATTCCTACAATTCTAAAAATTATAACATGGACGACTGGAACCAGAAATACCGCCTGTGGTACACAGACCCTGAGACCTACATTGAGAATTTCGTCAACCGGGTCCGCAAGGGGCTGACGGAGGGGGAGGTGCAGATGGTCCGGGACGAGATCGGAAAGACTCCGCCGTGGATCGGATTTGCGCTGCACACCGACTGGTGCCACAGCGACTGCGCCAGCCTGCTGCCGGATTTAAAGATCCCGGTGATCATCTTCAGCGGCGAGTCCAAGGGGCACAGCTCCAGCATGGGGCGGCACTACCAGTCGTTGATTCAGACATATTGCGAGCACCATGAATTCCATACAGGCGGGCACATGCTGTTCTTCATCGAGCATGAGCGGTTTAACAGCCTGCTGGAGGCGTTTGTACAGAAAGTGGGGAACCGTTAAGGTTAGATAATCAAAAGAGAGGGGAAACAAAAAATGTTATATGCAATCGTAGGGTATGCGGTTATCATCGTCATGATGTTCATGATTCTAAAGGGCAAGGCCACGCCGGCCTTCTGCTTCTCCGTGCTCCCGGTGATCGGGGCGGTGATCTGCGGCTTCGGCTTCACCGAGATCCTGGACTTTATCAACAAGGGAATGGGAACGGTCTGGAAGACGGCGATCCTGTTCATTTTCTCCGTCTGCTACTTCAGCACAATGAACGACGCAGGCATGTTTGACCCGCTGGTGAAGGGTCTGGTAAAAAAGGCGGGCAACAATATCGTGATGATCATGGTGGCAACCAGCCTGATCGCGGTGGTGGCTCACATGGACGGCGCTTGCGCTTCCACCTACTTAATCACCATCCCGGTTATGCTTCCGATCTTCAAAAAGATGAAGTTAAATCCGCTGATGCTGCTTCTCTTGGTGGGACTCTCCACCGGCGTCATGAACCTGGTTCCCTGGGGCGGTCCCACCATCCGTGCGGCCACGGCCATCGGGATGGACGCCACGGACCTGTGGGTGTCCATGATCCCCATGCAGGTGTTCGGCCTTGTGGTTTCCCTGGTGGCGGCTGTGATCTGCGCCAACTATGAGAAGCGCCGTCTGATCCGCGAGGGTGTGGACATCACCGCGCTGACCGCAGTCGGCGAGGGCGAGATGGGCCAGGCGGAAATGGATTCCAGCCTGCGCCGCCCGAAGCTGTTCTGGGTAAACCTGTTGCTGACTGTCGTCGTGATCGCCCTTCTGGTGGAGGGAAGCATCACCCCGTACCTGATTTTCCTGTTCGGCACCATGATCGCCCTGGCGATCAACTACCCGGATATGAAGCTGCAGAGCCAGCTGCTGAAGAAGTATGCGCCCAGCTGTATCGATCTGACGGTCACCCTGATGGCGGCCGGCGTGTTCCTTGGAATCTTCGCGAACAGCGGCATCATCACCAGCATGGCCCAGGTCTTAATCAGCTTGCTGCCCGGCTTCCTCACAAAGTACCTTTACATCATCATGGGCGTTCTCGGCGGCCCGATCGGAATTATCATGGGGCCGGATCCGTACTACTACGCGGTTATGCCGCTGGTGATTGAGACGGTGGCGCCCTACGGGATCACCGCAGCTCAGGTGGCCCACGCCATGTTAATCGGCGAGAACGTGGTGCTGAGCGTCAGCCCCTGTGTGGCGGCCAACTACCTGGCCTTTGGTATCAGCGGAATCGAGCTGAAGGAGCACATGAAATTCTCCTTCAAGTGGGAGTGGCTGGTGTCCGTGCTGATGTTGATCTTCGCCATCATCATCGGAATCGTGTAATTTCAGAAGGAAGGGTTAAAAATGGTTCGATTTTTGGATGAGGCCGCCCAGGGGACACCGGTTCTTCTGTGCCTGGCCGGAAATCTGTGCAGCCCTGCGGTGTTTGACCGGATTCAGGTTCCGGATTTTATGCAGAAGGTGCGCCTGGACTACCTGGGCGCGCCGGGGCCCTGGGATATGGACTCCATGGGCTTCGAGCTTGTCCGGCTCATCGAGGGGCTCGGGGATGTCCCGGTGATCCTGGCCGGATATTCGGCCGGGGGCGTGTTGGCAATCTCCGCCGCCTCCAAGGCGCCGGAGCGGATCGCCGGGCTGGCGCTCTCCAACACCGGCCCCTGCAGCATTGGCCACGGGAATCCCGGTTTCGCCCGGGAACTGAGGGAGAACTACGACGACGAGGCGTACATTCGCCGGTTTTTAGCCAGCTGCTTTTATAAGCAGCCGGAGGCGGAAACGCTCACCGCGCTGTGGCGCTACACCCGGGGAGTGGACCGGGAGGCCGCGGTGGAGGTCTCGTCCTCGCTGCGAAAGGTGGACTACCGGGAACCGTTAAAGGCCTACCGGGGCCCGGCCGCCGTGATTCACGGCAGGCTGGACAAACGCCGGGGGATGGACAGCGTGGAGATGATCTGCGGCTGTCTGCCCCAGGCGGAGGTGACGCTGCTTGAGACCGGCCACACGCCCATGTGGGAGGCTGCACCGGGGTACCAGAGGGCCTTGGAACGGCTGATTTTCCGGGTGTTTCCGGAACGGGCGGGAAGCGGCAGAAGGCCCTGAGAGATTCGCCGATTTTCAGAGACAGACTGCGCAAAATAAGAGAAAAGGCTTTGCCCTGGCGGGGAGGTCCGGAAGAGAGAATCCGGGCTGCCCCGCGGGTGAAGCCTTTTTTTGCCGCGCGTTCCTTCCTCACGTCAAAATCTCAACCCGGTAGTGCTCCAGCCAGAAATTTACCTGCAGGATATAGGCCAGCATCTGCGGCGCAGCCATGAGCTGGCCGTACCAGGGACGCCCGTAGTCGGAGGGGCTTGAGAGGAAGCGCTCCAGCTTCTTCCGGTCCAGAAAGCGCATGACGGGCGAACCCGTGTCGGCGGCCATCTCGCGGACTCGCTCCACCAACAGGGCCTCGTAGCCCTTGTCGTAGGTCTTGGGGTAGGGGGACTTCCTGCGGAACAGGATTTCCTCCGGAAGCATACCGCTTCCGGCCTGGCGCAGAAGATTCTTCACCACGCCGCCGCGGGTCTTTAAGTCCCAGGGCACATTCCACACGTACTCGATGATCCGGTGGTCCGCAAAGGGCACCCGGGCTTCCAGGCCGGAGTACATGCTGTCCCGGTCCATGCGGTTTAAGAGCGTCTGCATGAACCAGCGCAGGTTCAGGTATGCGATTTCACGGCGGCGCGCCTCCTCGGGCGTATCCTCCGCCAGCCTGGGCGTCTCGGACACCGAGCGCACGTAGGTCTCCCGCACGTAGTCCTCCATCCCGAGATAGGAGATAAAGTCGTCGGATAGAAGGACCTGGCGGGCGCTTAGGTCCATGGTCCAGGGGAAGGTGTGGGCCAGGAAGCACTCTTTTTTGTGAAACCAGGGGTAGCCGCCGAAAATCTCGTCCGCGCACTCGCCGGTAAGGGCCACCTTGTTGTGCTCCCGCACCAAGGAGCAGAAGTGCAGCATGGAGGAGTCCACATCGCCCATGGCCGGCAGGTCGTGGGCCTTTACCGAGTCGTAGAGCCGGTCCGCCTGGGTCAGGCTGTCGCACTCCAGATAGCGGTGCCGGGAGCCCAGAAACTCCACCATTTTGTCCACATAGGGGCGATCCTGGGAGGGTTGGAAGGAGTTGGCCTTAAAATACCGGTCATTGTCCACAAAGTCGAAGGAGAAGGTGTTTAATTGTTCCCCGCGCTTCTTTAGCTCCCCCGCGCAGACCGCGGACACCAGGCTGGAGTCCACGCCACCGGAGAGGAAGGTGCAGATGGGCACGTCGGAGACCATCTGCCGCCTGATGGCGTCGGTCACCAAAAAGGAGGTCTTCTCCACGGTCTCGCGGTAGCTGTCCGTGTGCGGCTTACTTTCCAGGGCCCAGTAGCATTTGTCCGAGATGCTCTCCGACGTGCAGTAAAGGAAATGCCCCGGCAGCACCTCATGCATCCCCTCAAACACCCCGCAGCCGGGGGTGCGGGCCGGTCCGATGGAGAAGATCTCGTTTAGGCCGTCCCGTGTGAGCGTTGGCCTGCGCCCCAGACAGGCGAAAATTCCCTTTAACTCGGAGGCGAAGACCACCTCCCCGTCCTCCACTGTGTAAAACAGCGGCTTGACGCCCGCCCGGTCGCGAAACAGGGCAAGGCAGTCCTTCACCGGATCATATACGGCGAAGGCGAAGATCCCGTTCAGCCGCTTCACAAAATCGGGCCCGTACTCCATGTACCCGGCCAGAATCACCTCCGTGTCGCTGGAGGTGAGAAAGGTGTGCCCGCAGCTTCTGAGGTCAGCCCTCAGTTCATCCGTGTTGTAGAGCTCCCCGTTGTACACGATGGCGAAGTCCTTGCCGGCATCCGTGCGCACCATGGGCTGTTTCCCGCCCGAGAGGTCGATGATGGAGAGCCTGGCGTGGGAGAGCCCGGCGTGCTCAGAGAGCCAGGTCCCCGCGTCGTCCGGCCCCCGGTGGCGCTGCACCTGGGCCATGGAGGCCAGGGCAGACTGATATCGGTTGTATTCATTTAAATATTGTTTTTTCGCGCAGTAAAAGCCAGCGATTCCGCACATGGCGATACCTCCTTGTCACAAAACAGTGCTCACAGCAGCAGGCACGCGGTGAGAAACGCGCACACGAAGCCGATCATGACGGGCAGCAGATTCTTTCTGGCCAGCTCCAGCGGGCTCACGTCGCAGATGGCGGCCACCGGGATCAGGCCCCAGGGAACGATGGTGCCGCCTCCCACAAAGACGGCGGTGATCTGGCCCAGGGCCGCCAGCACGGGCACGGACGCGCCCACCGCCAGCCCGAAGGTGCGGGCCAGGGAGCCGGTCAAGGGAAGCCCGGAGAAGCCGGAGCCGTCCAGGCCCGTCAGCGCCCCCACGACCATCTGGATCAGAGCGGCCATATACTTGTTGAGCGGCGCGTTGTGGGCCAGCCAGACGGCCCAGTCGTTCATGATCCCGCTCTGGAACTGGTCGCCCATGATGGTGGTGATGCCGCTGCCCCCGAGAAAGAAAAAGGCCCCGATGATGATCACCGGCGCGAAGATGCGGATGGCGAACAGGAAGCCGTCGGTCACGTAGTCCGTCACCTTCTCGAGAAACTGCCCCCGGAAGCCCAGAAGCGCGCCCACGACCATCAGAATAGCCGCTGTGCCGGACACCAGGCTGGTGGCGTCCCCGCCCTTTAGGTCGAAGGCGAACATCATGAGGATATCACACAGGAAGGCGAGCGGTGTCAGAACGGCCAGGGCCAGCGCCGCCTTTTTTGGCGCCGGGGAAGTCGTTTCAAGGCCGCAGGAGGACATGGGAGTGCGTTCCTCCCCGGCTGCTGCGGTGACCGCCGTGTCCTCCATGCTCCTGCGGTTTAACAGGAAGGCGCTGACCACTGTCACCACGCCCATCACCCAGAACACCGGTGCTCCCTGGGTTAGAATATCGGAGGAGGAGAGGCCCGCCGCGGTGGCGGACACGCCGGGCGCCCCCTGGATCACGCAGTCGTAGCTGAGCGCGAAGCCGTGCCCGAACAGATTCATGGCCATGGCAGCGGCCAGCGGGTTTAGGCCGGCCTTCACCGCGAAGGGGAGCATGATGGCGCCCACCAGCGCCACGGAGGGCGAGGGCCACAAAAACAGGGAGAAAAGGAACATGGAAAGCCCCAGGATCCACCAGGTGATGGACGGCGTCTTCATGATCCGGGACATGGGGACCATCAGGAGATAGTCGCTGCCCAAATCCTTCAGGCACTTGGAGAGCGCCGTGACTAAGGCGATGGTGGCGATCACCTCCATGAACTCGCGGGCCGCAAAGAGCACGGCGTTAAACACGGTCATGATGCCGCCGGCCAGGGAACCCAGGCCGATGACGCCCAGTATAAACAGGAAGGCGATGCAGACTGCCGGCGTGTCCCGCCTTCGGACCATCACCGCCAGGATGGCGATCACTCCGACCAGGTAGGCGTAGTGCAGGGGAGTCAGCATTACCGGGGAATCAAACATAGGAATCACTCCTCTTTCATATGGAAAGTATAGTTTAGGGTATGCACCGGAGGCATCTCCAGTGTTAATAATTGAACACAAATTTTCCATAATCGCTTCACAATTCCACCACAATTTCTGGCTATATTATTGATATCAAAAGAAACGACAGAGCCGAAAGGCAGAAGCCAAATAGAGAAAAAGTGGAAAGGAGATTTTGTTATGTACGAGAACAACATGAACAATTTCGATCATATGGAGCAGGAGAATGAAAACAGGATGAACGGCGGGCAGTTCCGGCCGGGCGTTCCGGAGGATGGGCCGAAGAAGCCGCACAAAAAGGGCGGTATGGCCAAGAAGGTAGCCGGAATCACAGCGGCGGCCGTGCTGTTCGGCACCGTGTCCGGCGGCGTGATGACCGGGGTCAATGTGATCGGCAGCCGTCTGGCGGGACTGCAGGTCGCAAACGCGGCGGAGAGCAGCCAGGCAGCCACCCAGGCGGCGGCACCGGCCCTCACCACCGCCAAGAACAACGGGAACACACCGGCGCCCACCACCGTCTCTGCGGTCAGCGACGTGTCCGGCATCGTGGAGGCGGCTATGCCGTCCGTGGTTGCCATCAACGACACCATGACCGTGCAGCAGAGGGACTTCTTCGGTATGCCCCAGACCTATGAGGCCAAGAGCAGCGGCTCCGGAATCATCGTGGCCAAGAGCGACACAGAGCTTCTGATCGCCACCAACAACCACGTGGTGGAGGGAGCCAGCGACTTAAAGGTGACCTTCGTGGACAACAAGGACGTGAGCGCGGCCGTGAAGGGCACGGACTCCGCCACAGACTTGGCGATCGTCGCGGTTCAGCTCTCCGACATCCCGGCGGACACCATGAGCCAGATCAAGGTGGCAACCATGGGCGACTCCGACCAGATCAAGGTGGGGCAGCAGGTAGTGGCCATCGGAAACGCTTTGGGCTACGGACAGTCCGTGACAGTGGGCTATGTCAGCGCTTTAGACCGTGAGATCACGGACGAGAAGGGGATCAGCCACTCCTTCATCCAGACGGATGCGGCCATCAACCCCGGAAACAGCGGCGGCGCGCTGCTGGATTTAAATGGAAATGTGATCGGCATCAACGCGGCCAAGACGGCTTCCACCGAGGTGGAGGGCATGGGCTTTGCGATCCCGATCTCCAAAGCGCAGGATATCTTGACCACACTGATGACCAAGAAGACCCGCGTGGCGGTGGCGGAGGATGCCCAGGGAACGCTGGGAATCCGCGTGACCAACATCGACGCCTCCACCTCCAAGGAGTACGGCATGCCGGTGGGCGTGTACGTGTACCAGATCATGGAGGACGGCGCTGCGGCCAAGTCCGACCTCAAGGAGAAGGACATCATCACCAAGTTTGACGGACAGTCTGTGACCAGCATGGAGGAGCTGACCCGGATGCTGACCTACTATGAGAGCGGCTCCACCGTGACCCTGACCGTGCAGTCTCTGGTGAACGGCGCCTACGTGGAACACGAGGTGCAGGTGACCCTTGGGCCGAAAACGGCAGTAAATTCATGATGAAAATGGAAATTTTGTAAATATTCAAAAAAAATTAACACTTTTATTCTCTAATCTGTGGTATAATAAGGAAACGTATTACTTATCATCAACCTGCGGTTGGTGACAGGGTATAAAAAACCCAATCAGAGAGTAAAGGAGGTCATCAATATGAAGCTAGTGTACGCGATCGTGAGAAACGACAACGAGGACGATGTGGTAAGCCAGCTGACCCAGCATCACTACAGCATCACCCGCCTGTCTACCACCGGCGGATTTCTGAAAAAGGGCAATACCACGCTGATGATCGGCGCTGAAGATGACAAGGTTCAGGAAGTGATTGACATTATCAAGCAGGAGTGTGGTCAGCACCAGAAGATCACTGTGAACATGCCATATATTTCCGGTACCACCATGGTGAACTACGCGACGATGCCCATGACGGTTGAGGTGGGCGGCGCAACGATCTTCGTGATCAACGTGGAGCACTACGAGAAGATCTGACCGACACAAAGCCATATGATACGCGCTGCGGCCTGCGGCCCGGCGTTCGGACTCCGGAGGCCCCTTAAAACGGGGCCTTCGGATATTTTTTGTGCAGCGTATTAAAAAAAATGCAAGATATTTCCTGGCAGGGCTTGCAAAATCACGGACAAACCAATAGAATAGAATACAGAATGCAGCACTGCGGCATCGCCGCTTTTGTTGCCGCCATTTTAATTAATTTTACAAGGATAAAAGGAGAGCGTAAGATTATGAAATTTTTAGTTGAGACATCTGCACGTCACGTACATCTGACCCAGGAGCACTTAGAGATTCTGTTTGGCGCAGGCTACGAGCTGACCAAGAAGAAAGATCTTTCCCAGCCCGGCCAGTTTGCCTGCGAGGAGAGAGTAACCATCGTTGGACCCAAGAAGGAGTTAAAGGGCGTGTCCATCTTAGGACCGGTCAGAAAGGCCACCCAGGTTGAGCTGTCCTTAACCGACGCCCGTTCCATCGGCGTAGCCGCTCCCGTGAGAGAGTCCGGTGATGTTGCCGGCAGCGGTGCCTGCAAGATCGTTGGCCCCCAGGGCGAGATCGAGATCAGCGAGGGCGTGATCGCTGCGAAGCGCCACATCCATGCAACCCCCGAGGATGCCAAGGCATTGGGCGTTGAGAACGGCGAGATCGTTTCCGTGAAGTTAGACACCGAGGGCAGAAGCCTGATCTTCGGCGACGTGGTAGTGCGCGTGAGCGACAGCTACGCACTGGCTATGCACATCGACACCGACGAGTCCAACGCTGCTGGCTGCGGAAGAGAAGTGTACGGCGAGATCGTAAAATAAGAAGTTTGAAGGAGAAGGACACATTATGAAAATTTTAGTTATCAACTGCGGAAGTTCCTCTTTAAAGTACCAGCTGATTGATATGGACAACGAGAGCGTGCTGGCCAAGGGTCTGTGCGAGAGAATCGGCATCGAGGGTTCCAAGCTGACCCATCAGCCGGCCGGCAAGGACAAGTTCGTCATCGAGAAGCCCATGCCCACCCACAAGACCGCCATCGAGATGGTGATGGAGGCCCTGCAGGATCCGGAGCACGGTGTGATCAAGGATACCTCCGAGATCTCCGCAATCGGACACCGCGTACTGCACGGCGGCACCGTTTACAGCGATTCCATCGTGGTGAACGACGACGTGAAGCGCGTGATCCGCGAGTGCTTCGACTTAGGCCCGCTGCACAACCCGGCGAACCTGATGGGAATCGAGGCCTGCGAGGCCGCTATGCCTGGCACTCCCAACGTGGCAGTGTTCGACACCGCGTTCGGTATGGCTATGCCGGAGAAGGCGTATACTTATGCCATTCCCCACGAATACTATGAGAAGTACGGCATCCGCCGCTACGGCTTCCACGGAACCAGCCACAAGTTCGTTTCCGCTGAGGCTATTAAGTTTGGCGGCTTAGATCCCGAGACCGCAAAGGTGATCGTTTGCCACCTGGGCAACGGCGCCAGCGTTTCCGCCTCCATCGGCGGCAAGTGCGTGGACACCAGCATGGGCTTAACCCCGCTTGAGGGCCTGATCATGGGCACCAGAAGCGGCGACGTGGATCCCGCTGTCCTGCAGTTCATCATGAACAAAGAGGGTCTGGACATCAACGAGATGCTCAATATCTTAAATAAGAAGTCCGGCGTTTACGGCATGACCAACGGAATCTCCAGCGACTTCCGCGACATCGAGAAGGCCAAGGCTGAGGGCAATCACCTGGCTGAGGTGGCTCTGGATGCGTTCATCTACCGCGTTGTGAAGTACATCGGCGCCTATGCGGCAGCGATGAACGGCGTGGACGCCATCGCGTTCACCGCAGGCGTGGGCGAGAACGACAAGGCCGGAAGAAAGAAAATTTGTGAGAGCCTGAGCTTCATGGGCGTTGAGATCGACGACGAGGCCAACAACATCCGCGGTGAGGAGCGTGTGATTTCCTCCGCAAACTCCAAGGTGAAGGTTATGCTGATCCCCACCAACGAGGAGTTGGCGATCGCGCGAGAGACCCTGGATCTGGTAAAATAATTCTTAGCGCAATTGCCGGAAATTTTCGATAAACTGGAAAAATTTATGTTGACAAACCACATGGGCCTATGTATAATGTTATAGGTGCATATGGAGGAATAAAACCTATGCTGATTAATTTGACAGAGCTGTTTTCCGTTGAGGGAAAGGCCAAGCGTTATGTCTGCGAGCTGGAGTTTGACCGGTATGAGGGTCCGGACGGCAATTATGCGGTCCTGGAGAAGCAGCCGGTGACTCTGGATATCACCAATGAGGGCAAAAAAGTGTTTTCTGTGGTTGGCACAGTGGATTTATCCCTGGAGATACCCTGCGCACGCTGTCTGGATCCGGTGGTAGTCCCGTTCCATCTGGAGATTGACGATGAAATCGACATGAAACAGACGGATGAGGAGCGGAGAGAAGCGCTTGACGAGCAGTTCTACGTAAGCGGTTACAATCTGGATGTAGACCATTTGGTTCGCAATGAGTTGACATTGAACCTACCTATGAAAGTTCTCTGCGATGAAAATTGTAAAGGGATCTGTAATAGATGTGGCACAAATCTCAACCGTGGGACTTGTGACTGCGATACCAGGTCACTTGACCCAAGAATGTCAGTTATCCAGGATATTTTTAAACAGTTGAAGGAGGTGTAAACCATGTCTATCTGTCCGAAGAACAAATCTTCCAAAGCGAGAAGAGACAGCCGTAGAGCAAACTGGAAGATGAGCGCTCCCAATCTGGTAAAGTGCTCCAAGTGCGGCGCCTTAATGATGCCTCACAGAGTCTGCAAGGCTTGCGGATCTTATAACAAGAGAGAGATCGTTAGCGTTGAGGATTAATTAAAGGTAGTGAATCAAGGCCTCCAGGGGGAAATCCTGGAGGCCTTTTTGTGATGTCTGGGAGGATGTGTTCGGGGAAAAGTTTCCTTAAAATTGATTAATCCCTGAAATAGTCGTTAATTTCAGCGCCTAACAAAAATAATGGATCAATTTGCAACAAAAATCCCGTGTCAGTGGAATTTAAACCGCAAAAGTGGATTCTCAGGAAACATGCCATGTTTTGACAGCCAGGAGGAGAATTGATAAACTGGCAATATCGTTTGACGAGAGAAAACGGATTGCGGAGGAACGGAATATGGAAGAAAAAAATCTCTACACGGAATATACGGTTGGACTTATGGATCCGATGAAGGCCAGGTTACCGATGCTGATTATGATTGTTATTTACTGTATCCTTATTGCACCCAGACTGGCTCCGGATAAACCATCAATGGCACTGGGAACCCTGGAGGCAAAAAAAGACAATAGGGAAGTGCTTCCGCCTTTTCAGGAAAAATGCGGTTATATCATATTTATTCTGGTAACAGCAGCCTTGATGCTTCAAAGCAAACTTGGAATTCCCACATGGATCATCTCTTTCGTAGGGGCAATCGCAATGGTAATGACAGGGGTGCTGACAGAAAAAGAAGAGATTGCCAACATCAATTTATCAATAGCCTTTCTTTTTGTGGGTTCCCTTGCCATGGGAGGTGCTTTGGCCCAAACCGGGGCAGGCGAGGCCGTCGGGGCTATTTTGGCGGGCGTAGCAAATAAGATCAGCAATCCCTATCTGATCGGACTGGTATTTTTTATTGTCCCGTTTTTGCTGACCCAGATAATGATGAACCGAACAGTCATGCTGATTTTTATCCCAATTACCATTTTGGCCTGTAAGTCCATGGGGGCCAATCCGGTCGGTATGACTATCCTTGTGCAGTCAGGCTGTCTGAGCTCTTTTATGACGCCCATGGCGACTCCGGCCGTATCTATGTGTATGGCTGTAGGTGGATATGATTTGAAATCAGTGATAAAACAGTCGATCCTTCCGGCAGCGCTCCTGTGTGTGATTTCCGTGGGATGGATTATGACTGTGTTCCCGCTGTTTTAACCAATTTTGATGGAGAGGTGCTGTATGTTAGAGGTGAAAAAATTTCCTGAGGATATGTCAGCGTTAGAAATTGACAAGGCGAACATGAAAAAATGTCTGTTGTCCGGCCTTTTTGAAGAACAAGTGAACATAAATGGAGAAAAAAGGCGCTTTTATACATATCTTACGCCGGGCCTCCTTTACAACCAAAGGTGTCTGATTATCGCTTTGCCGTCACATATTTGTGTGCCGGAGTATTTGGAAAACGCTTTTTGGATGGATTTTGCCGCGCAGATGCAGGTGTTCCTTTGTTTCCTTGAACCTCGGGACCATTCCTGGAATGAGGACGGAACGGATTCGGATTATATGAATAAGGTTTATGTCGCGGTTCAGGCGCGCAATTATTATGTGACGATACAGGACAATATTTATGCGGTGGGAATCGGAGACGGCGCCAATATTGCCCAGCAGGCGGTCATGAAAATGACCAGTGAATGGTCCGGGCTGGCCACGTTTGGAGACTTAAACGAATCTGCGATGCGGAACGCAGAGATAACGCAGGAAAAAGAGGATATGGGACAGGTTGAATTGTCTTTAAACGCTGTAAAATGCCAACTTCCAGTATGGATGGTCTGGTCAAAGCAGGATAAAAGGAATGATCAGGTCCGGGAGTACTGGAAGATCCAGAATGATGTGGAGGCGGACTGCTATTCCTGCAAAGCGGCAGATGAAATTTACTTTCCCAGCCATGTATATAAAAAAAGTTCTGTTAATGAAGAGAAGATCGCTCAGGTGAGGATTACCAATCACTGGAATGGGGAACTGTCGGAGGAACTCATGAAGGAGGTCTGGTCTTATATCCGTCAAAATGGCCGTCACAGAAATTTTGGACAAAAAGCACTTAGAAGATTTAAAGAACCGGCTGAATACGGAGCAGAATGCCGTAAGCTGGAGATAGACGGGTTCACGAGGATCTGGTATGAATACATACCGGAGAGCGTTAAAAAGAGCGGGAAAGCGGCTCCGCTGGTGGTAACGATGCATGGAAGTCGATGGCGACATTTTTATTATTCTCCATCGCACACATAGCGACAGGGAAATGATGCAGCCAATCTGTTGCGATATA
>USJW01000128.1 GCA_900555045.1 uncultured Clostridium sp.
TTCTACTGTGAATAAACTTTTTTGGAAAAAGTTTATTTTAACGAAACTGCTCTTCATTTGCTTTATGACATATTTCTGCTAAACTATTTGAGGTTTTCGCCTTTGCCGGAAACCGGACAGCTTATGAAAAATGGGGGATTTTTATGGATACCAAAAAGAAAAGCAGTTTCAGCGGATCAATCGGATTTGTGCTGTCCGCGGCGGGAAGCGCCGTGGGCGTAGGAAATATATGGCGTTTTCCCTATCTGGCGGCCAAGGACGGCGGCGGCCTGTTCCTCATCATCTATCTCCTGCTGGTATTGACCTTCGGCTTCACCCTCCTCACCACGGACGTGGCCATCGGCAGGAAGACAAAGCAGAACGCATTAAAAGCCTTCGGCGCGATCAACCGGCGATGGAACTTCCTGGGCTACTTGACCTTCCTGGTGCCCGCGCTGATCATGACCTACTACTCTGTGATCGGCGGCTGGGTCACAAAATACATCGTCACCTATCTGACCGCCCGCGGAGCGGAGGCGGCTCAGGACGGCTACTTTACCTCCTTTATCACCTCCAAGGCTTCGCCCATCTTCTTTATGTTGATTTTCCTGGCAGCCACGGCCTTAATCGTGTACCGTGGGGTGGAAAAAGGGATTGAGAAGTTCTCCAAAATCATCATGCCCGGTCTGATTTTTTTGATCGTGGGGATCGCGCTCTTCTCCCTCACCCTGCGCTACACGGACGGGGGCGGAGTCACCCGCACAGGAATTCAGGGACTGAGCGTCTACCTGATCCCCAACCTGGACGGCATCACCGGAAAGCGCTTCCTGGAGATTCTTCTGGACGCCATGAGCCAGCTGTTCTTCTCCCTAAGCGTCTCCATGGGGATCATGATCACCTACGGCTCCTATGTGAAAAAGGATGTGAACCTTAACCGCTCTCTCAGCCAGATTGAGCTTTTCGACACCGGCGTGGCCTTCCTGGCCGGAATGATGATCATCCCGGCAGTGTTCGTGTTCTCCGGCACCGAGGGCATGGCATCCGGCCCCAGCCTGATGTTTGTGTCCCTGCCCAAGGTGTTTGACGCCATGGGCAAGGCGGGCGGCCTGATCGGGCTTGTGTTCTTTATCATGGTAGCCTTCGCGGCGCTGACCTCCTGCATCTCCATCATGGAGACCCTGGTGGCCAACTGCATGGAGCTGTTCCACAAATCCCGCCAGGAGATGAGCCTCTTGATCGGCGTTCTCTTTGCGGCGGCCGCTGCCGTGATCTGCATGGGCTACAACATCTTTTACTTCGAGATGCCGCTGCCCAACGGCCAGACCGCACAGCTACTGGACCTGATGGACTACATCAGCAACAGCTTCCTCATGCCCTTCATCTCCCTACTGACCTGCATCTTCGTGGGCTGGATCATCAAGCCCAAGTGGATCGACGAGGAGATGGAGGTAAACGGAAATGTGTTCAAGCGCAAGAAAATGTACGCGTTCATGATCCGCTACGTGACGCCGGTGATGATGACCGTGCTGTTTTTGCAGTCGGCCGGCATACTAAATGTGCTCCGGGGTCTGGCAGACATCTTTTAACTCCGCGCCCGCACGTAAGTCAGACCACAAAATCACTCCTTCTGGCCCCACATGTCCGGCACGCGGTAGTACTCGTATCTCCCTGTAATCGGCTCACACAGCCAGTTGCGGCACTCTGCAGCGCTTATCTGCGAAACCGTCTTCTCCGTGAGCGGCTCGCCGTTCGCCTCGGACTCATACAGCAGGCGTCTTGCCAGCTCCCTGACTAGTTTCCCGTCGGCAGTGAGCCCACACCTGTCGAAACAGTCCGACAGCCAACGCTGCGCCTGTTCCGCCATCTCCTCCGTAAACCGATGCGGCGCGAAGCGCTCCAGCAAATCCCTAAGTTCCCGCTCGCTGCGCTCCCCCGGGTGCTCGCCGCCATGCCCGGCCATAAAATTCCGGTAGGCCTCCATCAAGTGTTCGTCTACCGGTTCTATCCGGCCAAACTCCCTTCGTTTGAGCAGCAGACACTTCAGCCGTTCGTTCACGTCACACCAGTCCTCCGCGCCAAACCGGAACTGCGTCTTCTCCCTGTCCTCCGTCAAAATCACGTTCAGCCACTGCCAGCTCTCACCGGTCAGGTTCCAGTAAGCGGCACGCATCCGCTCACAAATGTCATGCAGGCTGTCAATCCACTGATCATAGGACTCCTCTCCCACTTCAAACCGGCGAACCAGATCCTCCTGCTCCCAGATCTGGCCCGTCTCTGTCTGAAACATCATCCCTACCGTCTGTAAATTCAGACTCGTCTCAAAATAAAATACAATCTTTTTCCAGGGAACCGGCAACACGTCCACAAGCGCACGCACCAACTCCCGCCCGATCCTCTCCAAATTTTCCTCCTCCCCAGGATCTCTCGAAGGAAAAAAATCAACTGAACCCAGCGATGTCAACATAGCCAAACTCCTCCCTCCCATCTCATTGTCTATAGCATAACATCCTACAATAAAACATTTAATAAACAAACTCTTAAATTTTCTTACAGCTTTATCATCCCCCACCGCAAAAAATTCCTGCAAAAATGCGGACAGCCGCAGCCGTCCGCACTCCGTTTCCGATTTCTATTGTGAACAGCCGCGCTCCGCAGCCTTCATCCCTACACGCCTAAATAGCTCTTCCACCGGTTGCACATCCCGATCGCCTCCTCCTGGGTCCTCATCTCGCAGAAGATCCGAAGGAGCGGCTCCGTGCCGGAGAATCTGGCGCTGACCCAGCTGCCGTCCGCAAAATAGACCTTGCAGCCGTCCTCGTAGGACACCCGCTCCACCTCATAGCCGGACAGGTCGGGAAGTCCCTTCTCCTCGAACAGCAGGTGCAACAGCGGCTCCTTGTCCTTCTCGGCAAACCGGTAGGACCGCTCCTCCATGTAGCGCTCGCCGCAGAGCCCGTTGACGATCTCCATGAGCTCCGAGAGCTTCTTGCCGGTGACCGCCACCATCTCCACCAGAAGCGATGCTGCGTAGACCCCGTCCTTGCCGTTGATGTGCCCCGCCACCGTCAGGCCGCCGGAGGACTCCCCGCCCAGGATTGCCCCGGTCTCAGCCATCTTCGCGGAGATGAATTTAAAGCCCACCGGGACCTCGTAGCAGGTCTCGCCGTACAGCGCCGCGATGGCGTCCAGGCGGTGGGTGGTGGACAGATTGCGCACCACAGGCCCGTTCCACTTCTTGTACTCCTTCAAATAGTAATAGAGGAGCACCAGGATGTCGTTGGGGTGAAGGTACTGTCCCTTGTCGTCGATGACCCCCAGCCGGTCCGCGTCGCCGTCCGTGGCCAGACCCAGATCACAGTACTTGTCCACCACGAAATTCTGCAGAAGCCCCAGGGTCTCCCGCGACGGCGCAGGCATCTTGCCGCCGAACAGCGTGTCGTGCTCCTGGTGGATCACGCTCAGATCGCAGCGGCCGGAGATCAGGATCGTGCTGAGCGCCGTCTCGCTGACGCCGTACATGGGATCCAGGGCGATCCGCAGGTGTGCGCCCTTGATGGCCTCCATGTCGATCTTCGCCATGATGTCGTCCAGGTACTCGTTCATCGGGTAGAACTCGCGCACAAGCCCCTGGCGGACCGCGTCGGCGTACTCGATCCGCTTGATCTCCCCCGGATTGACCTGCCGAATGTATCGCTCAATGTCCGCGGTCTGCACCTCGTCGGCGTCCCGCCCGCCGGCGGTGAACACCTTGATGCCGTTATATAATGCCGGGTTATGGCTGGCTGTCACCATCATGCCGTAGGGGAATTCATGCTTCATGACATAGTACATGATTAGCGGCGTGGGGACGGAGCGGTTGACGAAGTGGCAGACAATCCCCTCCGCAGCCAGCACCTCGCAGCTCCATATCACCGTCTCCTTGGACAGGAAACGGCGGTCATAGCCGATCACCATGCCCTGGTCCGCAACCTGCTCCGCTTTCATCTTGTCCGCCATGGCCTTCGCCAGCAGGCAGATATTTTCTCTGGTAAAATCATCACCGATGATGGCTCTCCAGCCACCGGTCCCAAACTTGATCATAAGGCTCCTTTCTCTAAAGCCCGCGGACGGCAGAACCCTGTCTGGGGCGCTGCCGTCTCGCATGTTACGTTTCTCTCATTGTCACTTAAGCCGCTGCTTTCACCTTCGCGCTCTTCTGGAAATGGCCCAGGAATTTCTCCCGCCGCTTTCTCCTCTTATCCTTGAGCTCCAGCCGCTCGCCTAAGTCGCGCCCGCCGACTCCGTACACCAGATACAGGATCAGGCCGGAGACCAGCATGATAAACACGGTGGAGGCACAGCGCCGCCCGGAGGCGTTGACGTTGTAGCCGTAGAGTCCCTCCTCCTCGCACATGCTCTGGATGACCATGGCGTAGGTGGTGCCGTGGGAGCTGGCGAACGTGGCGGACATGTCGTACTCTGTAAACAGGGCGTTGAAGTTCAGCGCGAACACCGCCAGGACGCTGGGCAGAATGATGGGCAGCTTCACCTTCAGGAATGTCCAGACACTGCTGGCGCCCAGGTTCCTCGCCGCGTCCTCCAGCTCCTCATCGATGGCGTAGAACGCCGCCTTGATCATTCGGATGGAGAACGGCAGCTTCACCACCGTGTAGGCCAGAATGATCAGCAGCCGCACCCGGTCCGCGTAGTACAGGTTCATATTTCCCACGTACCAAACCGCGTCGCTGTTGAAGAACGTGCGGTAGGAATAGCAGATCAGGATGGTCGGAAGCAGCCACGGGAACAGCAGGCAGTACTCCACGATCATGCCCCGTTTCTTATTCCGGTTCTTAAAGATATAGTTGCAGGCCAGGACCACGATCAGGCAGGCCAACAGAGCCGCGATGGCCGACATGATAAAGCTGAGCTTGATTCCTCCCAGCGTGGCGTCGTTTGAGAACAGGCCGGAGATAGACCCCTTTCTCACCTTGTAGGTTCCCCGGGAGGTCAGGTACTCGTAGTCCTGGGTTCCGAAGAAGTTGATCAACGTCCAGTTGGAGATATCCAGCCGTTTCATGCGGATCGCCCCGTAGGTCTGGAACGCGAACACGATGATCATGACAACCGGCGTCATGTAGATCACAAACAGCACGTAGGCATAGATGTGCGCCAGCACGTTGCCCATGGGGCTGCTGATCTTCTGCTTCTGCAGCTTGGCTTTCGTCTTGGATACGGACAGGTAATGCCCTTTTCTCTCGTACGCCGACAGAACCGTCAAAAGCACGATGGTGAACATGGCCAGGATGATCGACAGCAGAGCCGCGCGGGCCTGGGGGAACGCCTCGTCGGCCACGGAGGAGCCGGCCAGGCGGACGATCTCCGGGTTGATGGAGTCATACCCCAACAGGGTCGGCGCCGACATGGCGCACAGGCCGGTGATGAAGGTCATGACCGTCAGGGAGAACATGGTGGGGATCAGGGTCGGGAAGACCACCTTGCGCAGCACCACAAAGGGCTTCGCTCCCATATTTCTGGCGGCCTCGACCGTGTTGTAGTCGATTCCGCGGATGGCGTTTCGCAGAAACAGCATGTGGTTGCTGGTGCAGGCGAAGGTCATGGTAAAGAGCACCGCGTTGAAGCCGGAAAACCAGTTGGGGTTGATCCCCGGGAACGCGTTCACCAGCAGTGTGGTGATGATTCCGTTCCGGTCGTACAGGAACAAGTAGCCGGTGACCAGGGCAACGCCGCTGTAGATCAGCGTTGTCATGTAGCCCAGGCGCAGGATGCGCGCGCCCTTGATATCAAAGTACTCGGTCAGCAGCACAGCGGAGACACCGACCACGTTGACCGTGATCACCAACAGCACAGCCAGCTTTAAGGAGTTCCACACGTACTTGCTCATGTTTCCGGCAAAGAAGAACCGGATTACCGCCCAGGGGTCCACCTCCCCGGCGGCGTTTTTCGTCGTGAAGATGCTGGTCAGGGTGTTTAGGCAGGGCAACAGCATGAATCCGAAGAACAGGTAGGCGAAAAATGCAAAGCCTACCAGCCGGAAGATTGTCTCCGGCCCAAATCGTTTGGTACCTGTTTTCTTCATGGCTGCACCTCCTACTCTTTCCCATCCGCGGGATATGCCATGACATCCCTCGGATTCATAACCGCGGTCACGGTCTCTCCCGCCTCATAGATGTTCACTCCGTCATTCTTCTCGATGACCTTTATGACCTCCGAGCCCAGATTGATGTAGTACTTGATGTAGAGGCCGTAGTATTCCATCTGCTCCACCACGCCCTTAAAGGTCATGTCGCCTTCCTTCGGGGGAACGTTCACATGAATCCGCTCCAGGCGGATGTAGTTGTGATCCTTGCGGTTTAACGCGGCCCCGTGGGCGATCATTTCCGCCACAACCTCGTCGGACAGGCGGTTGATGTCGCCGATAAAGTTGCAGACAAACTCGGTGGCCGAGTGGTTGTAGATCTCGTTGGGCGTGCCGATCTGCTCGATGCAGCCCTTGTTGAACACGGCGATCCGGTCGGACAGCGTCAACGCCTCCTCCTGGTCATGGGTCACGTAGATGGTGGTGATTCCGAACTCCTTCTGCATCTTCTTGAGCTCGTTTCGCAGCTGCACTCTCAGCTTCGCGTCCAGGTTGCTTAAGGGCTCATCCATGCAGATAATTGCCGGGTCCGTCACCAGGGCGCGGGCGATGGCCACGCGCTGCTGCTGGCCGCCGGAGAGCTGGGAAACCGCCTTGGCCAGCTGTTCGTCGGACAAATCCACCTTCCTGGCGATGTTGCGGACCTTCTGGTCGATCTCCGGCTTTTTCATCTTCTTCACCTTCAGTCCGAAGGCGATGTTATCATATACGGTCATGGTGGGGAACAGGGCGTAGCTCTGGAACACAATGCCGATATTGCGCTCCTCGATCGGCACGTGGGTGATGTCCTTTCCCTTCGCCAGCACGGTCCCCTCCACCGGCTCGATGAAACCGGTCAGAGTTCTGAGAGTCGTGGTCTTGCCGCAGCCGGAAGGTCCAAGGAATGTAAAGAATTCCCCCTCTTTCACATGTACATTAATATTGTGCAGGGCTGTGAAATCCCCAAACTTGACAACGATATCATTGAGCCTGATCATAAATGGCAACTCCTTTTCACGTTTTATAGAAGGATAGCGAACCGGTACCCCGGCTCGCCATCTCGTTTGTCATCTGGTAACAGTTTTCCGTATTTATTTCGCCGCGGCCTGTGTCAGGGTCGACCAGTCAAGGCTGGCCCAATCGGGCTCCGCCGCTGCGCCGCTGGGATCTGCCCAGTAGAAGCCAAGGTTTGTCATGATGTTGGTCCACTCACCGGAGTGCTCTGCAACGTACTCAGCGTAGGTCATGTCGGTTCCCTCGACCTTAGCCAGTGCGAAGTTCTTCAGTGTGTAGATTTCCGGGATGCCGTCCGGATACAGGATCGCTGCTGCGGCCTGGTTGCAGGGATAGGAGTCGAATTCCTCGCCCCATGCAGCCTGAACGTCTGCGGAGCCGAACCACTCTGCGAATGCCTTGACGGCCTCGGTCTGCTCCTCGGTGCGGTCTGCTTTGTCCAGAATACCAATGTACTCGGCGATGTAGTAGGTGCCGTCGTCGATGTCAACCAATGCCCAGTTCTCCGGCTTCATGGTGCCCAGTAACGGTTTGTCGGAGCTCTCCGCCGCTGCGTCGATCTTGCCGTACAGGGAGGATGAGTAGAACGTGGAAACCTGAACCTCGCCCTTGTTTAACGGGTCAAAGCCATATTTGTAGTCATCGCCGCCGCTCTTGCCCTCTTCGCAGTATTTCCACAGCATCTTCCAGCCGTCAACGGAAACGCCGCCTGCAGGTGAGGACGGATCGATGTAGGAGTACAGCATTGCGGAGTTGATGTTCGCGTTGGTGGTTCCGCCTACCTTGTTCTGACGGTACCAGGTGTAGCCGCAGTCAACCAGATCGGACCAGTGCTTGAAGTGAAGCTCCTTGCCGTTGGTTCCCAGATCGTCGTTTCTGTAGAGCATAAGAACGTTCTGGATTACCAGGCCGTAAGCCTTGCCCGGGTAAGAGTACTCGCCCACATCGCCGGCCCAGGTGGGGGTCCAGTCGATCACGGACAGGTTCTCATATTTGCCGTTAACCAGCTGGCTCCAGCGCGTCTCGTTGAGGCCGAACAGGATGTCGCCGTCCTTGTTCTCGTTGGCAGCCTGGATAGCGGCCGTGTCGCCGGAGATTACGCTGTTGTCGTCGATGGAAATGGTAAAGCCTGCGTCCTTGGCCTCATTGATCAGCCAGGTGGTGCGCTCGGTGGAGTTGGAGTTGGAATAGATGCGGATTGTGTAATCGGAGTAATCCTTCTCCTCCTCTTTGGGCTCTTCCTTCTTGGCTTCTGTCTCTGCGGGAGCCGGTGCCTCCGTCTTCTGTGCTTCCGTTGCGGGAGTTGACGGGGTTTCTTTCTTTCCACATCCGGCGGCTACGGTCGCGACCATGGACAGAGAAAGCAGTACAGCTAATGTTTTTTTCATATTACTTCTCCTTTTCTAAGATTTTGTTACCAAGTATCTTATGGTTTCTATTATATCGGCTTCCCCTCCGGTTAGGAACCCGACAAAACTGCAATAATTCCCAATATCCTGTTATTTTTCATAATTTCGTAAGAATTCCTCCCTTTTTTCAGTGCAGCATTCACATATTATTTTGACACCAGGCAGTGTTTCTGTACAATTCTGTACAAATTTGATCCCGTAAGCCTCCGCTGCGCTTCTTATGGCCAAACCACTTTATTTATGGTAAAATAGTTGCATTGATTGTCTTAAGGGGGTACGGAAGATGAAATGCAGCGGCAAACACAAACGATCGTTCTTTATTTCTATACTGCTGGCCTTTGCCGGCTGCCTGTGCCTGTCAGGCTGTATCCGCACGGAGCAGCCTGATTACTCCGACCTTGCCCCCGCAGAGGAGAACCGGTTGGTCATCTACACCTCCCACCAGGAGGAGATCTACACCCCCATCATTCGGGAATTTGAGAAGCGCACCGGGATCTGGGTCCAGGTGGAGACCGGCGGGTCCATCGAGCTTTTGGAGCGGATCGCCTCCGAGTCGGAGAAGCCGCGCTGCGACCTGATCTTCGGCGGAGGCGTGGAGAGCTTAGACTCCTTCAGCAACCGTTTCTCCCCCTACAAGAGCCCGGAGGCCGAAAATCTCCCCTCTAAATATATCCAGAAGGACGGACTGTGGACGCCCTTTTCCGTCCTGCCCGTGGTTCTGGTCTACAACCCCAAGGTGGTGCGGACCAATCCCCCCACCGGCTGGGACAGCCTTCTGGACCCGGCATGGAGGGGAAAAATTGCTTTTGTGAACCCGGAGACCTCCGGCTCCAGCTACACGGCCCTGGCCACCCTGCTGCAGATCCTGCCCGGCGAGAAGGAACATCTGCTGTGCGACTTTTTCGACAACCTGGAGGGCCGCACCGTGAAGGGCGTGGACCAGGTGGTTGAGGAGGTGGCCAACGGGAGCTGCTACATCGGCGTCACGCTGGAGGAGGTGGCGCTGCGCGGCATAAATAAGGGCTACGACATCGCCATGGTCTACCCGGACGAGGGCACCAGCGCGATCCCGGACGGGATGGCGGTTATCGCCGGCTGCGCCCACGAGGAGAACGCCAGACGGTTTGTGGATTTTGCCCTCAGCGAGGACGTGCAGACCTATCTCTCACGCTCCTGCAATCTGCGGGCCGTGCGGCCCGACGTGCCCGAGGCGGAGTCCATCACCAGTGAATTTACTGAATTTCCCTACGACATCGACTGGGCCGCCGACCGCCAGGAGGACTACCTGTTCCTGTGGCACAGCCTGCGCCGGGAGGTGGAGCCATGAGAGCCTGGATACACCGTTCGTTCAAAAACCGGATTTTCATCACTGTGCTGCTGGTGACGCTGCTCCCCCTGCTGTTCTGCGATGTGCTGATGATGCAGATTCAGAGGTCCCGGAGCGAGAGCAGCCTGGCAAAACAGGCAGAGGTCCAGCTGGACGGCCTCTCGGGGGCTCTCGATGACGCCTGCGCCTCCTACCGACAGGTGGCGTTGCGGCTCTGCACCAGCACCGTGATCCGCAACGCCCTGCGCCAGGACCGTTCCAGCTCCCGCGTGGTGTACCAGCTTTTGTTCCGCGAGACGGACCGCCTGCGGGAGTACGCCCGGTTTGACATTTTCGGTTCCGATGGAACCTGTCTCTACAGCACGGTCAGCCCGCTGCCCGAGGAGCAGAAAAACCCGCGCTGGGGCACGCTCTACGCCGCATCCCAGACCGAAGGCCTCGTATTTTGCGCCGGCTTCGGTCAGACGGCCATGACCGCCGCTCAGGCCGTCCGCGGCTACGGCGGCAAGATTCTCGGCTACGTGGTGATCTCCATGACCAGCGACGACTTCGAGCAGCTCTTTGATGGTCTCTACAGCGCCACACACGTGGTCATCCTCCTGGACCCCACCTGGCAGACTATCTACCACACCCAGCCCGCCCAGGCGGAGCGCTCCACCGCCGCCCTTCGAAGCCAGCTGCTTTCCGGCAGGCCCCTGACCGGGACCGATGGGGAGTACTACTACTATGTGGCCGACAATGAGGACACCGGCCTCTCCCTGATTCTGCAGCAGCCGAAGACCTTTAACTCCCAGGTCATGAGCACCTTCTACGGGGTCAGCACCCTGATGGGATTTCTGTGCCTGCTGCTCTGCCTCTGGTGCGCCTGGCTGCTCAGCCGCCACCTGGCAAAGCCGGTCCACCAGCTGGACGAGGCCATGGGCGAGGTCAAGAAGGGAAACCTGGACATTCATATGGAGACGGACCGTGAGGACGAGCTTGGGCGGCTGACGGAGAGCTTCAACCGTATGACCGAGGAGTACCGCCAGAACCTGATCCGCTCCGTCACGCGCCAGAAGGAATTGAACGAGACCCAGCTGCGGATGATGCAGGCCCAGCTGAACCCCCATTTTCTGTACAACACGCTGGACACCATGAAATGGCTGGGCGTGACCCACAGGGTTCCCCAGGTGGCCACCCTGGCAACAGACTTGGCCATCATCCTCCGGGCCGGAATCTCCGGCAGCGAGTTTATCACCCTGGAGGACGAGCTGGAGCTGATCGACCGCTACATCGACATCCAGTCCTTGCGGTTCGAGGACCGGTTCACCTGCGAGATCGACGTGCCCGACCGGCTGCAGAGCTGCCTTGTGCCGAAGCTGGTGCTTCAGCCCCTGGTGGAGAACGCCATCATCCACGGGGTCGTGGACCGGGACGACGGCTACATTAAGCTGGAGGCCAGGGAGCAGGACGGCGACCTGCTGCTCTCCGTCTACGACAACGGCTGCGGCATCCCGCCGGAGGTCTTAAAGCAGCTCAACAGCAGGGACCAGAAGCTCCCCGGCGAGCACTTGGGACTGTTCAACGTGAGCAGCATCATACGGCTGCACTTTGGAGAAAAATACGGCATATCCGCCGATACGACACAGGAGGAAGGCAGCTGTGTGCGGCTGCTCCTGCCCATAGAGAGAAAGGAGGGGAACAATGCTTAAAGTTCTCGTAGTAGATGATGAATCCGTGGTCCGCAGAGGGATTGTCCTGGGAGTGGACTGGGCCTCCATGGGCTGCGTGGTCGTGGGGGAGGCAACCAACGGCGAGGAGGGAATCGCAGCCGTGGAGCGGTACAACCCCAATCTGATTATCACCGACATCCGGATGCCCCACATGGACGGCATCGAGATGATGAACGAGCTGCGCCGCCGCGGCTGCCGCGCCCACGTCATCATGCTGACCGCCTACAGCGACTTCTCCTACGCCCGCAGCGCCCTCCAGTTCGGCGCCGCGGATTACCTGCTAAAGCCCTTCCGGGACCAGGACCTGACCGCCGCCATCGACCGCGTCCGCGAGCGCGAGCAGCTGCAATCCTCCCTCACCCCCCAGGAGCTCCCCACCCTGGCCAAGGGCGACAAGAGCAAATACGTGCTGGAGGCCATGAATTACATCGCGGAGCACTACAGCGACAGCGACATCAGCATCACGCCCATCGCCCGCTCCTTAGGCGTCAGCGAGAGCCATCTAAGCCACGTGTTCAAGAAGGAAACCAGCTACACCATCGTCAACTACCTGACCCAGTACCGCATCCACACGGCGATGAAGCTCCTTGCGGACTGCCGGTATAAGGTCTACGAGGTGGCCGAGATGGTGGGCTACCGGGATGTGGCGTACTTTGGAAGCACGTTCAAGAAGCTGGTGGGAATGTCGCCGTCAGAGTACCAGGACCGGTGCCACTAGTTGGCGGATCCATGCAAAAAGCCTCCGGGTTTTGTCCCGAAGGCTTTTTATTTTACCTACTTTTTGATCTCCGCAATCAAGTTCTTCATCGCCATCCGCACATACGCGGGATCCGTCGCCAGGTTCATCCGGATAAATCCCTTGTACGCCTCGCCGAACCACTCGCCGTAGTCCACCGCCAGACGGCAGCGCTGCTGCACCACCTCCTGCCATGCCCAGCTCCTCCTCCGTCCAGACGCGTCCGGCCGGATTGTGGGGGGAACAGTGGAGGAACAGCTTGACCTGATTGTCCACGATCGCCCGCTCGATCGCCTCGTAATTCATCGTGAAATGCCCGTGATCTTTGTCCTGGTCCACCTTTACCAGTTTGTGGTCATTGTTGGTGACCACGTTGTGGAAGGGATAGTACACCGGCGTCAGAATCATGCAGGCGTCACTCCGCTGCCGTAGGGCGGCACCCAAGCCACGTTTGTCCGGACCACCTGAACCAGGGCCTCCAAAAAGTGCTCCTTGGAAAACGGATCCACAAGAGCAAATCTGCTATATCCAAATACGAAAAAGGCGATCTCTCTGTGGACATCGATGCCATCGGTGTCCACGTGGAGCTACTGCTCCACTTATACCACGTTATCTCCAAGATACAGCAATGTCCCATCTTTTCTTTTTGAGAACTTAGCAAAAAACTGATCATAAGCGATCCAACTCTCTCTTGGATAGTTGGCATGTGACATTTCTTTTACCACTCCTACAATCAGCATGGGCACTCTTTTGGGGTTATGGTAAATATAATACTTGATTTCTCCGCACAAATAGGTCTGCGGCTTTTCATCCAGCTGATAAAGGCGTATCAGATTTTTTAAATATTCCGCAACTCCCTCTTTTACCTGAAATTCCATCTGGCCATTTTCTCGGTCTGCGCAAAGCCAGTCATTCTCGCCAAAGAGAAATAAAAATGGAACTTCCGACTTTATCATTTCCGGAACACCTGTGTCCTTTTCCGGATCCCGCAATGCTGACCATGGAGAAACAGCCGCAAATAAATCTGGCTTTTCCACCGCCAACAATGTTGTCATCATCCCTCCGCTTGATTGACCACATGCATAGATCCTGGATTCATCAATCGGATATCGCTTTTTTACGTCATCAATCATGCTGCATATAAACTTCACATCGTCCACCGGTTTCCCGTTATATTGCCCGCTCCACAGCAGTATGTTTTTTAATCCCCCTTTCTTTTGTTGGTAAACCCCCGCCTCCGGAAAGACCGC
>USJW01000129.1 GCA_900555045.1 uncultured Clostridium sp.
GCAAATCAAACCGGAATAGGAGCTATATATGAGCAGAGCAATCAAGGCCAAAGATCTGGCGCAGCAGTTGGGGATATCCCCCTCAACCGTCTCCATGGTCTTAAACAACAAGCCGGGGATCAGTGAGACGACCCGAAAACTGGTTCTTGACAAAATGCTGGAGCTGGGGTCCGAACCGCCCGTCCACAGCTACAAGCCTCAGACCATCGATTTCCTATATTTTGTAATCTATAAAAAGCACGGAAAGGTTGTCGGGGACACACCGTTCTTTTCCCAGCTGATTGAAGGCATTGAACACTCTGCAAAAAATAATGGGTACAATCTGCAGATCGCCTACTTTAGTGAGGGGAGCGATATTTCCACCGCCCTCCCGCTGATTCACTCCAAGGAGTGCAGGGGGCTTCTGCTGCTGGCCACGGAAATGTCCCCGAGGGATGCCGAAGCTTTCGCAGCGCTCGGCTGCCCCACGGTTTTGCTGGACAGCTATTTCAACAGCGTAAACCTGGACACTGTGGTGATCGACAACGAGCAGGCGGCGGCCTGCGCCACCAAATACCTGATCGAGAACGGCCATACGAGGATCGGCTACCTGCACTCCGCCTTCCACATCAACAACTTCTCCGAGCGCAAGGACGGCTACTACCGGGAGCTGCGGCGAAACGGCCTGGAGATTCTCCCCGAGCTGGAGTACAAGCTGACGCCCACCGTGGACAGCGCCTACAGCGAGATGAAGGAAATCCTCTCCCACAATCCGGAGATGCCCACAGCCTTCTTCGCGGACAACGACATCATCGCCCTCTCGGCCATGCGGGCGTTAAAGGAGAAGGGCTACAAGATCCCCGAGGACATCTCCATCATCGGCATCGACGACATGCCCATGTGCGAGTTGATGGATCCGCCCCTAACCACCATGCACGTGCCCAAACACCAGATGGGCGTGTTGGCGGTGAAACGGCTTCTGGAAAAGATCAACAATAATAGCAGGGAAATTTTGACGATTAAAATACGGACGTATTTGATGAAACGACATAGTATACAGAAGTTAAACGGATGAGAGAAAGGGCCAGGGAACGGGCGATCGGCTGATCGCACATTCCCTGGCCCTCTAAGCTGTATATCGCTTTCCTTCTATCCTACCTCAAAATATACCTCCCCTCCACCATCCCCCGGTACCCTTCACACCGCGTCCTCTCCTCATACTCCCCGCACACTCCCGTCTCCTGCTCCACCTCAAAGTCCAGCCCTTCCAGCCGCTCAAAAAATCCGTCTTTATCGTTCACGGTCAGGTAGACCTCCTTGTGTTTCCGGTAGCAGAGCATGCTCCCGAAATCGTCGCACCCGTACGGCGAATAGTCGGAGTACTGGCAGGTGAAGCAGCACGTCAACCGGTAGTCGCCGCCGCATTTCTCACAGACCTGCAGCAGCGCCTGCTCGAAGTAGGTGGTGGGGCGATCGGCTTTGAAATCCTTTCCGTCCACATGCAGCCTGAATTCCGTGCACACCGCCTGATCCGGGTAAATTTCGCGGTCGTCCAGGTGGTACCGGCTGCGGCTCGTATCGGCGTTCCGTTCATGCATACAGTATGCAAAATAAATGGTGCCCGCAAGCATCTCCCCGCTCTCCCGCCGCATGACCTGCACCGGAATCTCCACCGCCAGCTCATACCGCTGAAGGGCATAGGTGTATGGCAGGATTTCTCCCCCATACCCCAAATACCCGCCCCACTTCATGAGCTGGAAGCGCCCGGCAGCGGCTTCCGCCTGGTCTTCCTCTGACAGCTCAAAATCGCAGAGATTCATCCCGGTAAACCGAATCCCGTCCAGCTCAAAGCGCAGCTCATACGCGTCCCCGCTGCCCTCCGGCCTGCTGCTCTGAATCTCCACCCAGCAGTCGTGCAGGCGGTCCCTGTAATGTGCCCGAAATTTCATTCTTTATGCCTCCCCTGATCCCATCACTTCCCGCCAGCACGGCGCCGGGCTGTTGTACCAGGCCGCAGTGTCAAGCCGTCGTGCCGGACTGCTACGCCAGACCACGGTGCCAAGCCGCAGCGCCAGGCCCTTGTGCCAGGCCGCAGCACCAATCCCCCTCCGTTTCAGTCCAACACTGTCTCCCACCGCTCCGCCCCATATGCCTCAAAGCACATGGCAATCTGCTCTGCGGTGTTTCTGTCCTCCGACAGCGGCGGCAGCTCGTCCAGCGCGAAGTACCGGCTCTCCACCGTCTCGATATTCTCTTTAAAGCTACCCCCGATGGCGGTACAGAGCACGAATATCTTGCATATCTTGTACGCGTAGACCGGCCGATTGTGCTTCTCCCGGTCCTGGACCGCGATCACGCGGTCCGCGGTCACCTTAAGGCCGGCTTCCTCCCGGACCTCCTTGATCACGTTCTCCTTCACCGAAAGCCCCGCGTCCACCCAGCCGCCGGGCAGCGCCCAAAGCCCGTTGTTCTCGCGGACCATGAGAATTTTTCCGTCCTCAAAAACCGCCGCGCGGCAGTCCAGCTTGGGCGTCTGGTAGCCGAACTCGCTGCAGAACAGCGTCTTCACGGTCTCCAGAGGAATCTCCGACTGGCGGCTCACCATCTCCGCCGCGATCTCGCGGATCCGCGCGTAGCGCTCCCGGTCATATACATCCTTTCCGTAATACAATCCGCTCTGCGCCAGGCTCTGCAGCTCCACCGCCCACTCCAGCCACGGCCTCGTCAAATCCCGCTCTGATTTCTCCATCGTCCTGCTCCCTCCCAATCGTTTGATCGCCCGCTACAAATGCCGCCTGGCACGGCCTGTTCACCGGTACAACACAAAATCCTTCATCTCCCGCATAAACCCGGCCCCCGCCAGGGCCTCACCCGCCTCCGGCGGGTACTCCTTCACGGTCAGCCGCTTGAGCTCCGGGAACAGGGCACCCTGGCGGAAGTCTCTTACAAATTCTTCCAGAACCTCTCTCAAGCCCTCCGGCTCATACACCCGAAGCACCTTTCCCTGCCGCTCCATCACCGCGGCCAATTGGCCGCCGCACAGCGCTGCCGCGGTCCCGGGAACCGCCAGGAAGCTGCGGCCCTCCGGCGTCTCAAGAACCCGCCCCCACAGGTTGGCGGGATCTGTCCCGTTGAACCAAAGGATGCGCTTTCCCGGGTCCCGCAGGGCGGCAACCGTTCCGTCGAACGCCTCGCTGCGGATAAACTGCGCCCCGGACAGCCCCTCCACGAAATACCCCCGCCGGATCCGGCCGGTGTACTCCCAGATTCGCAAGATATCCAAAGCGGATTTCCAGCTGAGCGGACTCTCTGCGCAGCCGGGGCCTGTGGCCGCGCTGTGCCCCGCACCCCCGGCCGCGCTGCGCCCCGCATTCCCAGCTGCACTGCATCCCGCGCCGGGCTCCATATCCCGTCCCGCCCCCTCTTTCCTCATATACGGCGACCCAGCCACCGCCCCCATCGACCGCTTAAACGTCTCCCGGCACAGCACCACGTTCTCCTCAAAGAATCTCTCCAGCCATGCCTCAGCACTCCGGGCCTTCACCGACCGCACAATATCCCAGCGCCCGGCGGAAAGCGCCATCACCCGGGCGTTCACCCGCTGCCTGGCCGTGGCCTTCTTCACCTTCTCCCGGTTCATCCACTGGCGCACCGGCACGAAGCTGTCCGCGCACACAAGCCCCTTCTCGGCCAGCCGCAGCAGCACCTCCTGGGCGCTGTCTTCCTTCGGGACCCCGGTGAGAAATTTGAGGAAGCTGGCCCCTCTGCGGGAGAGCTCCCGGTACATTAAGAGCTCATCGCCCTCCAGCGCCTCCGTCCCCGGAAGAGGCGGCGCCTCCCAGTCGATGTCCTCGTACCGGCAGAAGCACAGCTCTCCCTCCGGCGTCATGCGCCAGAAGTAGTCGCCCTCCGCCAGCACCCGGTCCAGCATCCCGCCTGCGTAGCGCCGGACGCGCCGGGCGAACACCACGGACTCCCAGAGCTTTGCCGGGAGCATGACGCCGCAAAACTGCGCCAGGGCCTGTTTTAGCCGCTCCTCCGGGACTTCGCTGTACACGGCCCACCCCGCTATGAGGGCGGCATAGTGGACGGCGGGCTGGGTGGCCGTCTCGCGGCGCAGGCTGCGGATGTAGCCCTCCCTGGCCCGCTCATACCGCTTTTTGTGGTAAAAGATCCCCCCGTCCTCCACCGTTTCGCCGGAATCGGTGAGCGCCCGAAGAACTCGCTCCGTCAGCTCCTGCGGCCAAAAGTACCGCTCCCGGACCGCCCCCGCGCTCTGGCCGCCCCGGTAGTAGAGCATCCGCCGCACAATGTGCCCGGCCGCCTCTGCGTCACCGTCAAACGCCCGCTCATACTCCCCCCGCTGCTCCGCCGCAATCCAGATTCCCGGCTCCAGGTAACAGGCAAGTCCGCGGTCCGCCAGGTTTTCAAGCCACACGGCAAACCGGCTCACCTGCTCCTCTGTCCCCGAGAGTTCGCCCGCCGCCAGGTCTCCCTCCATCATCAGCAGCCCGTGGAGCTGTTCCTCGCTCTCCGGCAGCCGCTTACGTTCCCAGTTTTTGGATAATTCTTCGATGGGCGGCTTCACAAGCTCCGCCCGCTTGAGCTCCTCCGCCACGGCCATGCGCACCTTGGGCGTGGTCGGGGAGTAAGCGTACATCTCTGCGGACTCCACCTGCCACTGGAAAGGCAGGGACATGGGCGAGGGCACGTCCACATGGATCTCCCGCACCCGGATCACACCCGCGCGGATGTCCTCGAGCACCTGAATCACGCCGTCTATGTCCCACTGGTCCTCCAGGCACTCCCGCTTCGTCTCCCGGATTAGCGGATGGTCCGGCAGATCGATCAGGGAGCCCAGCATCTCCGCGCTGCGCAGCCGCTGCATCCACAGGGGCTGCCGCCCCGCCCGGCGCATCCCCATCATCAGCGCCCGGGCCGCATTGTAGCGGAAGGCCATGCCGAACAGAGGCGTCTCCGGGAGTATCGCCTCCAAAACCGGCCGCACGTTAGCCGGGTCAATCTGTCCTAAAAGCCCCTCCGGCAGCCGTTCCTTCCCGTAGGGGTACAGCAGAAATCCGTCCTCCTCGTCCACGCAGCCCACATCCAGCCCGCAGGCCCTCCTGGCCGCCTGCTGCATGAGCAGCGAGAGCGGCGCATTGACCTTCCGGCCGAACATGGCGTGGACCATCACCTGGTGGCTCCCCGAGCTGTCCTTAAAGTGCTCCACGATCACGGTCCGGTCGTCCGGCAGCCCGCCGGTGGCCTCGATCTGCCGCTTTAAAAATCCGGCCGCGTGGGAGACGGCGGCCTCGTCAAGCCCCAGCTCCCCCAGGGCCTCCGCCAGCCTTCCCTCCTCATGCGCCCGGGCCAGATCGCCGAGCATGTGCCCGAAGGCCTTGCTGGTCCGCAGGGAGCGGCCCTTTGTCTCTCCCTTCCAGAAGGGAAGCCTCGCCCCCTCCGCAGCCACCTGTTTAACCACCACCGTGTCCTTGTCCATGCGGGCGATCTGCCAGCCGAAGGAGCCCAGCATGAACTTGTCCCCGATCTGGGACTCGTACACAAACTCCTCGTCCAGCTCCCCCAGCGTCACTCCGTCCTCAGTTTTTGCCAGGTACAGGCCCTTGTCCGGGATGGTCCCGCCAGCCGCCGTGGCCAGCATGCGGCTGTAGTTGTCCCCCGAAACCTGCCGGTGGATCCGGTCGTACAATACCCGCGGCCGCACCGGGATCTCCTGGCTGTGCTCAAAGTCCCCCGCCAGCATGCAGAGCACCTGCTCCACATCCTGCTCCGTCACGTCCCGAAACGGCCACGCGCGGCCGAGAATCCCCATCACCTCGTCCACCGAGTAGCCGTCCCCTGCCGCCATGGAGACCAGGTGCTGGGCCAGCACGTCCAGACAGAGCCTGGGCGGCCTCGTGTGCTCCACGCCGCCCTCCCTGGCCACCTGGGCCGTCAGCCCACAGGACACCGTCTCCGCCGCCGTGCGCGGGTACATGTACATGACGCTGACCCGCCCCGGATTGTGCCCGGCGCGCCCCAGGCGCTGCATGGTGCTGGAGATGGTCCGCGGGCAGCCCACCTGGAGCACCTGCTCCACGTCCCCAACGTCGATTCCCAGCTCCATGGACGAGGTGGCGCACAAAAGCCGCAGCTTTCCATCCCGCAGGTCCTGCTCTGCCTGGGCCCGCTGCTCCTTGGACAGGCTTCCGTGGTGGACTCTGGCAAAGCCGTCCCCGCCCAGGAGGTTCACATAATACGCCAACTTTTCCGCGTAGCGCCGCCCCTCCGAGAAGGCGATCACGCTCTTGCACTCCAGGCACTGCCGGTAAACCGCCATGCCCAGTTCCTCCCAGACCGGGTCCTTGCGCCTGCCCACCGCGGGCGCGGTCCCCACCACCTGGATTTTGACCTGCTTTTTCATGGATGGCGCGCAGATCACCGCCCGCTCCGGCGCCAGGTACTCCGCCGCCAGGCCCAGAGGCTCGATGGTGGCCGAGAGCCCGATGCGCTGCAGCGGCTGTCCGCAGAGCTCATCCAGCCTGGCCGCGGACAGCATGAGGTGGGCGCCCCGCTTGGTGTCGATCAGGGCGTGCAGCTCGTCGATGATCAGAGCTTTGGCTGTCCTAAGCACCGAGCGGCCCGTCCGCGAGGTCAGCATGAGGAACAGGGACTCCGGCGTGATGATCAGGATGTGGGGCGGGTGCTTCACCATCCGCTGCCGGTCCTTCTGTGGCGTGTCCCCGGTGCGCAGCGCCACCTGGATTTCCGGCTGCCCCTCCTCCCGGCCGATTCCGTCTAGGGGCCTTCGCAGATTCTCCCGGATATCCCCGGCCAGCGACTTTAAGGGGGACACGTAGATCAGGTACAGTTCTTCCTTCAGCTGCCCGGCCCGCGCCATCCCGTTTAACCGGTCGATAAAGACCAGGAAGGCGGACAGCGTCTTGCCCGTGCCCGTGGGCGCGCTGACCAGCACCGGCTTCCCCGCCGCGATGGCGGGCCATGCCTCCCGCTGCACGTCCGTGGGCTCGCCGAAGGCAGCGCGAAACCACGCTGCGGTCTGCGGGGAAAATAGCTGTAAAACGTCCTGATCCATGGGGCCCTCCATTCTCATGCAATCCACTCCATCTGCGACAAGTGACACAGGGGATACTCCACCGTGAGTGGACGCGAAACGGCCGCGGCCGCCTCGCTCAATACTTGATACTTGATATTGGTATTCTACCACACCCCAGGAATTCGCGCAGCAAAAAACAGGCAGGCGCCGCGCCAATTGTTGGAAATTGGCGGGCGCCTGCCATGACATTGCAAGCAGCACCTAAAGCATCTCGATAAACGCCGCGATCCGCGTCCCGATCTGTCCGCAGTCCGAGGTGGAGTAGTCGGTCTCCAGCTTCATGTAGGGAATTCCAAGTTCCTCCACCATGCGTCCCATCTGGAACGCCTCCACGTTGAACGTGTGGCAGGCCTGGAGGACCACCTCGATCACGCCGTCCACATGGTACTTTTCGATCATGTTTCGGGTATTTGCCAGGCGGCCCTTGTTGGAGGTCATCACCGAGCAGTTGATCGCCAGGTAGCGGTCGGCGATGGCCCGCAGGATGTCGTCCGCGCGCTCGTCCACCAGCATCTGGTTGGTCCGCTCGCCGCTGCAGTCGTCCAGGCACACGATGACCCCGCCATTCTCCTCCACCACGGCTCCCACCTTCTGGATCACGCCGCCGGTGGGGCAGCCGGTGATCAGGATGCGCTTCGCCGACGCGAGCACCGGCCGCTCGCCAGCCTCGTAGGCGGCCTTCGCCTCCTCCACCCGGCTTCGGATGTTCTCGATCTGCCGGTTCACGTCGAACGTGAAGGTTCCCTGCTGGAGGGCGATCATCATCTCGGTCCCCCGCATGGCCGCGGGCCTGCGCTCCTGGAGGCCGTACATGTCCAGGTATGCCTTTCGCAGCTCATTTCTGGTGTGGGCCGCCCGGCGCAGCGCCTCGTCCGTGATTTTGACGTCAAATTTCTCCTCCAGCTTTTCTTTAAACCGCTTCAGTTCCTCATACCAGATCTCCCGGTCGTACTCCCGCTCCTGGCTCTGGGGCAGGTGGAGCACGTAGGTCTCCTTGATCTCATTTAGGAGCTCGTACATCTTTTTCTTCCCGTCGCAGGTGGTCTCGCCCACAATCAGGTCGGAGAAATAGGTGTAGGGGCACTTGTCCGAGTAGGCGAAGCCGTAGGTGCTCTTGATCAGCGGGCAGAGGTTCTTCGGCAGAACCTTCTCCGCGTCCGGGATCGTCTCGTTGCTGGTCCCGCACAGCCCCACGGACGCCACTCCCGCCGCGTCCAACAGCTCCAGCGGCGTGTAGGAACAGAGGCACCCCGCCAGTTTTCCGCCCTGGTCCTTAAACTCCTTGGCCTTCATAAATCCCTGTTTTCTCGCATCCACAAACTGATCAAATGTCTTTGGCAATTGATTATTTTCCATTTTTTACCTTCCTCTCCTCTACTCTGCCGCCAAAATCGCCGCGCCCAGCGCCCCCGCAAACCGGGCCATGGGCATGCTGGCCACCGGTTTTCCCAGGGCAAGGCTTAAGCGCTCTATGAGATACGCCTCCTCGCACAGCCCGCCGGTGAGAAAATAGGTTTCCCCCGGAACCTGGGCGATCAATTGGGCCACCTTCGTCACCACGGATTCGACCACCCCGAAGGCGATGTCCTCCCGGGACGTGCCTCTGCCAATCAGGCTGATCACCTCCGACTCCGCGAACACCGTGCACATGGAGCTGATGGTGACCCCGCTCCCCTTTGCCGCAAGCTTTGAGAGCTCCCTCTGGGTCAGGCCCAGCCGGTTGGTCATCACCTCCAGGAATTTCCCGGTCCCTGCGGAGCACTTGTCGTTCATGATAAATTTCATCACGCGGCCGTTTTTTAGGGAAATCCCCTTGGTGTCCTGGCCGCCGATATCGATGACCACGCCGTCCCTCTGAAACAGCGCCCACGCGCCCTTTCCGTGGCAGGTGATCTCCGTCACCGCCTGGTTCGCGTAGGGCACCGACACGCGGCCGTACCCCGTGGCCACGTACCGGGCGTTCTCCCGCGTGATTCCCTCTTTCTCCAGCGTGCGGTAGATCTCCTCAGCCGTCTGTCTGCTGGAAAATCCAGTCCCAAGCAGGATGGTCCGTTTGACGTCTCCGCCCTCCAGGACGACCGCCTTGGCCGCGCTGGAGCCGATGTCGATTCCCACCTGATACATTCCCGCTCCTCCCCTCTGTAATTCCAATGATTTCCTGATAAGAATTGTACCACAGGGCATACCCCGATTTCCAATTATTTATTGATGATTTTATGTCCTATTTATAGATATAATCTATAAATCATGGTATAATTTTCCCAGAATCAACCAGCAAAGGATGGTAACACGAAATGGAATTTAAACAGCTGGAAGCCTTTGTGGCGGTGGTGGACTACAACAGCTTCACCGAGGCCGCCCGGCGTCTCTTTTTGACACAGCCCACCGTCAGTGCCCACGTGAAGGCCCTGGAGAAGGAGCTGAACTCCCGCCTGATCATCCGCACCACCAAACAGTTCACCGTCACGGAGCGCGGATACCAGCTCTACGACTGCGCCGTCCACATGCTGAACATGCGCAGCCACTTGATCGAGGAGTTCACCGGAACCCAGCGGAAAATCATCGACCTAAGCGCCTCCACGATCCCCTCCTCCTACCTGCTGCCGGAGCTCTTAAACGAGTTCTCAAAGTTAGAGCCCCAGATCCACTTTCATGTCTGGCAGTCCGACAGCGCGGAGGCGGTCCAGAAGGTATTGCAGGGAACCGTGGATTTCGGCCTGGTGGGCACCAAGACGGACGACCCCGACTGCGTCTTTCTCCCGTTCTGCCAGGACTCCTTAGTCATCACCACGCCCGTCAATGAACACTATTTAAGCCTTAAGGACCGGGGCGCCGCCTTCCGCGACTTCTGCCGGGAGCCCTTCATCCTGCGGGAGAGCGGCTCGGGGACCAAGAAGGAGATGGACCTGTTCCTGGAGGAGAACCATGTAAGCGCCGCCGACCTAAATGTGGTGGCCTGCATGAACGACCTGGAGTCCATCAAAAAGTCCATCGCCTCCGGGCTGGGCGTGTCCATCCTGTCGGCGTGCTCGGTCCGGGACCTGGAAAAAACAAGGCAGGTCCTCCTGTTTCCACTGGGAGAATCTGCCAAAAAACGCACCTTCTACATCGCCTACAACCGCCACCGGATTTTAAAGCCATATGTGGAGCGATTTTTGAAGTTTGTGCAGAGGTATTACGGGGCGGGGTTATAGGGCGGTCGGGGAGTGGAACTGCTCATAGTGCCGGATCATAAGCTCCGCCAGGAGGCCAAGGGAGGAGCGCAGGCCCGTGCGCTCCACTTCTCCGACCTGATTGACTTGGGTTTTGTCTGCCGCTCCCACGGGCGCATGGCCGCGGATATCCGGTCAGAAAATCCCCGGGATCCATCTGGCGATCCCCATGCCGCCGATGAACGAGACAAGATTGGCGACTGCTGCGTAGAGGACAATTCTCTTTTTGGAAATGCAGACAGCGCTGCGCTTGGGGAACAGCGCGAGATATGCCGCCGCCTCCACCGCCAGAACGGCGATTTCGAGCAGCACATAAAATGCGACAAAGCTGCCGCTTCCCTGGCTGTAATTGATCCAATTTAAAAGGACATTGAGTCCGATCTGTGTCACGATATTGACGCCCAAAATGGTTGTGATAAGCTTTTTCTGCCGCAGGCCAAACAGCAGGGCGACCCCCAGCTCCAGCAGGATTGTGATCACAATGCGGCAGACTAGCGAAACCATCTCCCACATGTAATTGTAGCTCTCCTCCGCCGCGATGACCGTGCCCACGTCGCCGATCCCGACGCCGTCCATGTCCACCGTGAAATAGCTGTCAAAGGCGTACCGCTCACAGATGCCGCTGACCGCGAATGTGTCGAGCTTTGGATAGTACAGAAGGATCTTGAAGCTGGACGGAGGGTAGTATGCCCAGTCTAGCTGTTTGCTCTCGCTACACAGCCAACTTCTCTGGAGAAAGTAGTAGCCGTCCGCATCCTCGTAATCCACAAACGCCTGCCAGATTTCCATATCTTGTCCGGGGTAAATGTGCTCAGGGTTTCCGTCCCAGGCGGAAGCCGGGCCGGTGGATTCTGTCCGGGAGAGCAGCGTGCCGTAGCACACCTCGTCCCCCATATTTTCAAAGGTGATGTGAACCGACGGCTTGGGCCCCATATCAGCCCGCGCCGTCGCGGGAAACAGCATAAAAACCATCAGAAGACAAATCAACAATCTATGGAATTTTTGTTTCATAGGTTCCACTCCATCGCGTCCTCCGGCATGGCCGCCTTATAACACCCCAGTTTATGCAGATTGTACCACCCCTGAATTTTCTCATCGGGCGCGGCCTTTACAGCCAGCAGCACCTCCCTTGCAAATTCCAGGGCAGCCGTGCCGTTTGCTGTAATTACATTTTTGTCGCTGACCGCCTGCTCCATCATGTACTGGCTTTCCCCGGTATAGGCCCCGCCCGCCCACTGCTTTAAGTCGTCCAGGTCGTTGCTCGTGTGCCTCACATGGTTGAGCGCGCCGATCGTCCCGAGGAATGCGGAGGCATCGCAGATTCCGCCCAATATCTTTCCATCTGAAAGGCACTTTTCCACCAGGAGCTTGACCGCTCCGGCCTCCGGATTCCTCCAGGACATTCCTCCGACTAAAATTAACGCTTCATAGTCAGACGGGACCGCGTCAATCCTGTAATCGGGCTTCACACGAAAACCGCCGATGGATGTAACCATCTCGGTTGTCAAAGATACCGTCTTAACCTCAAACTGCCCGTTTCCCAGCATATAGAGCGCGGAGGAGAGATAAGCCGCCTCCCAATCCGCGTACTGCTCCAATATGACAAATAAAATCTGCTTTTTCACTGCGTTCTCCCTTCTTTTTCCAGATACAGGGGCCCGATCGACCCCCAGGTTTCCAGCCCTGGCTGACAGGGGCCTGGCTTACAGGGCATACTGAGAATGAATGATAATTTCCTTCCCATTTGCCCTGGCATATTCCATTTCTTTTTTTGTCGCGTCGCCGATGGACCCTCCGATATCCACGACGTATATGGCATCTGAAAGATCGATTCTTTTAAGCTGCGCCTCCTCCAAAACCGCCCGGTCGGCAGATGTCAATTCCTCTTTCTTCAAGCCATAAATGCACTGCAATACATTCAATCCGTGCCTCACTTCCAGTTCAAATGCGATCCTCTGCATCTCCTTTTCAAATTTCATACTGCCACAAATCGTAACCGTTCTCATTCCCTTTCCCCTCGCTTATCGCATGCTCTCAAAAAGCGCCTCAAACACCGCCTGCGTTTCTTCGCTCATTTTGCGGGTAAAGCCGGCAATCGAAACCGTGGTCAGTTCTCCCCTGGCGTTTACCCTCAGCGGCTTTTGCTTTGACTTAACAGGGCCAAACAGCAGTGTGGATATGACCTCCTTTGGAATAGGCCGCGGGCCGATGGCGGAGCCGTGCGTTCCACTTGCCGCAGTCATTGCACAGCAGTTGAAGGGCTCCTGGTGACATAAATGCAAGATGGGTTTTGGCAAAGGTATTATATGGACCCCTTGGGGTAAATCCTCCTTCTTTTTGACCAGACCCTCGGCGGTGGAGTACATGATCGTCTCTAAATTGCGGTATGGCTTTTCCTCCACAGCGATTCCCTCGGGAACAAGGGCGCCGAAACGCTCTCCGGTCTCCCGCAGAAGGTAGTCCAGGGCAGGCTCCACCTGTTCCACCGGAAGCCGCGCAAGGACGGTCAGTACACCGTTGTCTAACGTCACCGGGTAGATGATGTCCCCTGATTTCACGCTGTCAATGGAGGGCATCTTTGTGTGAATACTTCCAAATACCACCTGAATGGGGCCTGTGTCCCTGGCCTTCTCCAGCTTTTTTACCTGTTCCTTGGGCCAATATGTTATATATCCAGCCATGATATTCACCTCTTCCGCTTCTGATTTTCCAGCTCATACAGCTGGGCAAATTAATAAGACTCTGTTTTCTCCAAGCGCACGGCAGACAGGGTGGGCGAAAATCACTTCTGATTGCGCCTCTGCCCAGCTCTCCGACAGGAACCGTGCTACCTTTGGTAAATGACGACTGTCTCCTGCTCTTTCTGGGACGATGACAGATCGCACAACGTGCAGATGTACTCATACATTGGCGTTACTCCCCATAAGAGAATTCGATATCGATCTGCCTGTTCACCACATCGGTGCTGCCTCATTCCGTCTATGCCGATAAACGTCTCGTTTTCGCCAACCTTTTGCACGCAATCCTTTGAAATATATGATGGAAGCTCATTAAGCAAGTTTTTTGAAACAACCACCTCATAAAAATATTTTATAATCTCTTTATTGTTCATGGTACATCTCCAAAATAAATTCAAATTTTTCAAAAACAATTCCTTATGAGAAATGCTCACT
>USJW01000130.1 GCA_900555045.1 uncultured Clostridium sp.
AAAATTGCCCATTGCCCATCTTCAAAGATATTCTCTACAATGGCTGTCATATCGGCAGTGGCAAATTCTGCTGTAAACATTTCTCTAATTGCTTCTACCCCAATCACAGGGTCATTTGTCACCTGATGATTGGTTGCATTATCATGATACAGGCTTACGATTGCTTCTATATCGTGATTATTAAAAGCATCTACCCATTTACATACTACTTCTTTTGGTCGTAACATTTGTTTTCCTCCTGCAAATTCAAATTTATGAATCAATGTCCCCCATCGATTCGCCCCACTCCGCTTCCCTCTCAAGATCAAACCGATATTTCAGACTGTCATGATTCTCTATATCCGCCCGTTTTCTGCTGCATCCATGAAACTCCGGGTAACTGGGTCTGAAGGGCGATACCGAGTAAGCGATCTCACCGCGCTCCAGCTGTTCCATGAGGATCAGCGTGTCGATCAAGAGATTTTTCACCCAGGCGTTTTTTCCTCTGGAAAGGCGCTTTTTCGTTTGGAGAACGCTCAAACGGAAGCCGCGGCTGATGGTCAGAAGCTGCTTTGCATTTAAGTCCTGAGGGCTTACGGTGATCTGAAAGCGCTGGCTGCTGTTGTCCACGCATGGCAGCCAGGCGCCAACCCACTCCCCGTGTGCGCGGCAGATTTTGCACTGGTCCGCGAGGTTGTCCGCAGCCGATTCTTCCACATGCGCGCAGGGATGTCTCTGGAAAAACGCGCTCAGCTCCTGGGGATTTTCCGACAGGCCGGGGTGAATCAGCTGTAGAATGCCGGATTCGGTTTGCACCGCCCACTGCCGCAAATATTCTGCCGCGTCAGCTGGAACCGGCAGGATCACATAATTGTCGCCGTATGTGCTCAGCCCCACAACGGTGAAATGGCTGGATTTCCATTTCTCATTCAGGCTATTGCACCAGTCCTCAACGGAAGCCTCCTCGTCAAACCACTCTCTTTTCAGCGGGAGCTTCCCATTTTCCACAGCCGCACATGTTTTCATCGCATCCAGAAAATCTTCAAGCTCACATTTCCAGTCCAAATCAGCGGCTATGCCATGCTGAATCAGGCACTGGGTCAAAACAATCCACTGTACACAGCACAAGTCCGTTTCATCAACCGCGTCGCCAAGGCCCTGAAACGCCGGATACTCTGCCTCGTGCTTCCGGCCGTACTGCGCCGGGTCCTCAACGCATTCTGCCATCTCTGCCCTCACGGCAGGGTGATGCCCGGACAACAGGTCCGCGATTCGTAAAATCTCCTGGCACATTGCCGAATCCCTCCTGATATGTTTCTCTTTTGTCCGCGTTCCCCGCGGGGGGCCTCTATGCGCCCCAAGGCCCGGCCTATTCCAACCGGTACACCCACGCCTCCGGCACGAACGCCTCGATGATCCACCGGCCCATATTAAACCAGCTGGCACAGTTGTTTAAGATAATCGCGTCCGACGTCACCACAGCCTCGCAGCCGTACAGCGACCGGTCCACGTCGGGCCGCAGCTCCGCGTCGGCCTGGACCTTATAGGCTGTGCTGCGCTCCCGGATCAGCTGTCTTAGGCGGCCGGAGTTGGACACCGGCTGATCCAAGAAAATTCTGGCCTGGCGGATTCCCGCCTGATCCATGTAACGCAGCATGGCGTCCACCGCCAGCTCCGTCTTGTCCACAATCCGGTAGGTGCCCCGAAGCCCCGCCAGATCCCGAATCGTGCCGTCCATCCCCGCGATCAGCAGGGAGCCGGAGAGCGCCACCTCCAGCGTCACGATCAGGTTGAAGCCGTCGATGAGCACCTGCGCGGGCGGCTCGGACTTTGGAATCTCCGACTCCAGGCGCCTCGCGATCATGTCGTCCGGGGAAATGATGCGCGCCAGAGCCATGCGCTGGCGCTCCGACAGCATGTAGTGGTTTCCCACAAAGGTGGAGGCCGGCTTGATGTCGTAGCCCCGGTTCACCAGGTACCCCACCTCCTGTGCGGCCCGCCCCATGGCCTCCCGGTATTTCGGTCCAAATTCCACCGCGTCCTGCGGCACATAGCCGCGCCTCACAATCTCCATCTGTCTCCCTCCTCAAATCACAAGCTTCGAGTACCTTGCCAACGGGAACTCCCCATCGTGAGGCCCCAAGCCGCCGTCGGGCAGCGCGCTCTGCTCCTCTGCCCGGCACACGCGCACCGCGCCCGCCCGAAACAAAAGATGGGCCAGGCGTTCCCGGTCCTGCTCCCCGCAGACGAGGGCTACGGTCTGCAGATAGCCGCAGCTCCCCCGCAGCACAGGCAGAATCTCCCGCTCAGAAAGCCGCTTCACCCAGCAGTTCCCGTACATTAAGGATACCCCGGGAGCCGGGTCCTCCTCCCAGGTGACGCTGGTCAGCGTTCCGGAAAATATCCGCCTGCCGCCCCAGGCCGCCGCCTCCAGACGGCTGTTCTGAACCCGCAGCGTGTTCCGGGCGCGCCGTCCGATGTCGCCGGTCTCCCTGCCCGCCGCCGCGGCCTCCTCCTCAAGAATCCCCAGAAATTTCCTGCAAAATTCCGGCACTGCCTCCGGATCCTCCGTGTCCAGGTAAATCCCCTGGCAGGAGCTGCACAGCAGCTGATCCGTGTCCAGCATGTTTCCGGCCAGGGCCCGAAGCTCCTCCTCCCCGGCTTCCCGGGGATCCACGTAGGCGAAGCTCACCCTGTGGCCCCACTCGATCAGCTTCACCGCGGGCCCGGCCAGGGCGCGCACCGCACGGACCGCCTCGTCCCCGCCCCACACCGCGATCCCGTCCGCCAGACTGGCCAGCTGCTCCATGCGCCTGCGGTCCGAGGATGGGATCGCGAACACGTGCACGTATCGCCGGAGTGCCGGTTGGATCTGTGTGAGCCGCCGCAGCAACAGCGAGGAGATCCCGTCGTCCCCCTCCGGCAGCTTTAACAGATTGATATTTCCCGCCAAAAGGCCCTCCACCACGCTGTAGGCCGGAAGTCCGATCTGGTTCCCGGCGCCGATGTGGAGCAGCACGCCCAGGGGATAGCGCTTGACCATACCGCTCACAGGCGGCAGCTCCCGCCGGAGCTTCTCCTCCAGAAATGCGCGATCCAAAAGCCGGGCGGCCGCCTGCACTTTGGCGCGCAGGCGGCCCGGTCCCGCCGCGTTGCCCCGCGGCTTTCCGTCCGGCGCTCCCCCGTCCGGCGCTCCCTCGTCCGGCGCTTCACCTCCCGGCGCTTCACCGCGCGGCGCTTCCCCGCCCAACCGCTCATATTTCTCCAGCAATCCATCATATTCCCCGCCGCGAATCTCCCGCGCCAGGATCTCGCACGCCCCGATCACCACCTCCGGGTCCAGCGCGGGCCCGGCCAGCGTTTCATCGATCTGCGCTTTCAGTTCTCTGTATTTCACCGAACAAACTCCCCCTCCAGGATTTTTGCCGCCCCCGCGGCGCAGGTCTTGATCTCGGTCAGCCCCGCGCGCCCCAGGATCTCAAAGTACGGAGCCGGATTGCCGCAGCCGCAGGCCTCCCCGGGGTACAAAATCCCCAGATCGTCCGTCAGCACGCTGACGAGCGGCATGCTGTCCGCCAGGGGCGTGATCAGGTTCACCAGCCCCGGCTCACAAAAGCCCAGAGGCCGCAGCGTGTCCACATCCCGGATGATCACCCGGCTGTAGATGGGCACGTGGAAGTGGTGCCTGGGGCAGTCACAGTACAGGGAGGGGTGTTCCACCGCGCCGAAAAACTCCCGACAGCTATCCTCCCCGATGCCCAGCCGTTCCTCCAGCAACCGGTAAACCTGCTCCTTTTCCGGCCGTTCCCGGTAAAACTGCTTCCACCCGCCGCCGAGAACCGCCATGGAACCGGCCGGAAGCCGAAACCGGATCCCCTCATGCTCCAGAGCCCTCAGCAAAAAATAGACGTACGCGGGAAAGCCGATCAGGCGCACGGGAAAGGGCTGCCGCTCATAGCGGGCCAGCGCCTCCATCACCCCGGCAAAATCCGGACGGTAGCCGTCCTTCCCCTTCACCAGCGCGTACTTCACAGAGAGTGGGGGCGCATACAGCATGCTGGCCCTCTGCGTCTTGGATATGGCCGTCTGATTATCCGAATCTGGCTCATATCCGAATATGCAATAGTTCGTGGGCACAGGCGAAAACAGCTGGTGATGCCGCCCAATGCCCGCTGCCATGGCAGCTCCGCGCACGAGCGCCTGCGCCTCCAGCCCGATCCGGCTCTTCTCGCCGCCGGTCCCCGAGGAGGTGGCCTTGACGGCCAGGCGCTCCGGGTTCATGGTCCAGAGCGTGTGGCGTTTGAAAAACATGGTGGGAACCGGCGGGATATGCTGCAAATCCCCGATGGTTTGCAGGCTCTCGGGGGAGAATCCGGCCGCCCCAAGCATGCGCCGGTAGGCCCGGTTGTGGTCCCGGTGAAGCTGCACGTTCTCCCGGACCGCCCGCAAAAACAGGCGACTTACTGCCCTGTGGTCGTAGATTTTCGGATACCGGTAGAGGGCGATTCTGCAGTCAGGCATGTCCTCCCTCCCCGCACTCAAACACCAGGACCACCGGCAGGGAGCCGTTCACTGAGGCGCCACTCCGGTCGCCCAGGTAGCGCTCGTAGGCCGTCCCCGTGTACTCCCCAACCACCCGGTTCCAGAACATGGACGACACCTTGTTCTGCGGATTGTACTTTAACTGCCATTTTCCCGGGAATCGCTCAAAGGTCTGGAACGCGGCCGTGCGCCCCACCCCCATCTTCCGGTACTTGAACATCACAAAGAACTCCGCCATCGTGTAGTCGGTGTCCGCCTCCACCTCCGGCTCGTCGTTGACCAGCACAAACCCGGCCAGCTTTCCGTCCGCCAGAATAAAAAACGGGTGGCGCTTCGCCTCCGTCCAGTAGAAATCCAGATACTTATAGCCGTAAAGCCCGTTCTGGTCCACATCCATCTTCTCCCACTGGGAAAATTCATACAGGTATTTCTCCAGCAGGTTTTCCAGCGTCCCCTTTTCCTCCAGTGCCACCGGTTTCAAACAGATCTCCATTGTATCCCTCCGCTCATTTCATTCTCCGTCCGCAAGCTCCCAAGCGCCCGGTCCACCACCGCCCGGACTGTCCGTTTTTCCATGGGCAATCCCCGTCTCCCTGCTCAATCCTTCTAAAACTACTATAGCATAAACCCCGGATCATTTGTTACTTTTTCCTTATGATTTCCATAGAATTCCCAAACGACGGAGGGGAGGGGAATCGCGGAAAAACCGCCGCCCAAAGCGCACCAATCTTCGGCACGCTTTAGACGGCGGTCTCCCGCTTCATATCCGCAGCTTGTTTTTAACTTTCCTTACGCCCTCTTCTTCGGCAGCGCATCCTGCAGCTGGTCCGCCGGGATCAGCACAGCCATATCCGAATCCGGATAATACCGAAATCCGATGCTGCTCCCCTCAAGCTTTGCCGCGGGCACATATCCAGTGCCCTTAAATACGGCGTCCGCCGCTCCAAACTGCCGGCGCACGTACCCGGCGGACACATGCAGCTCCCCGTCAAGTCTCACCACCGGAGCCTCATCCACCGTGCGGTCGCAGTAGTCCTCCACGATCCGGCAGCTTCCCGGCTTCATCACGCTCTTGTGGACCGTGATCTCCCCCTTCAGCCAGTGGTCAAAGAAGGTGAGGATTCCCTGGATCACCTCCGGCTTTAAGCCGTAGTTTCCGTTGGTGTTGCCGAACAGATAGCAGTCTGCCCCCACGCGGTTGTACGCCTCAAAGGTCCGGTAGGACTGGCGGTCCGGGATGTCCACGCGCATCATCCCCAGGCCGGTGTAGAGCGCCGCAGGCGGGCAGTCCGGCTTGATGTAATTTATGGGGCTGGCCTTGCGCGCCAGCTCCAGCATGCGGTCCAGCTCCGCATCCGTGCCCTCGCGGCCCTCTGCCTCGTAGTCCCGGAGCACCTTTAATCCCTTGCCCGGGCCCATGAACCCGATGACTCCGGCGGCCGGCGCGTTGGGGCCGTCCGTGTTGTTGAACTTTCTCTTCCTGACCTCGTCGCTGGCGTACCGGTACTCATCCAATAAATCCGCGCCCAGGTTCAGCAGGTCGGACCATCCGTAGCCCACGTCGATGGCCTGGAGTCTGCTGGACACGCCCTCGTTCCCGCCGACGGTGCCCTCCCACTCCGGGTTGCCGCCCGTGACGCCGAGGAGCAGCGCCGCGTTGCCGCCCAGGGACTGTCCGCTGCATCCCAGCCGGTCCGGATTGATCCGCAGCATCTCAGCGCCCGCCCGGACGTACCGGGTGCATCCCTTGATGTCGTAGAGATAGTCCGGGAAGCAGTTGGGCGGGTAATTGCGCATGTCGATGCTGATCACCGCGTAGCCGTGCTTCAAAAACTCCTTCTGCTGCGGCTCCAGATGGGAGGTGGTCTTGCTGTAGCCGTGGATGTAGAGAATCGCCGGGCAGATTATGGCCTCGCCGTCCTCCGTCTCGGAATCCATCCGGAACTCCTCCAGGTATAGGGACTTCACGTCCGGCAGGTACAGCTTCGTGTGGTGCGGGGATACGGGAACCCGGTCCACAAACAGGCGCCGCTTGTACGGCAGCGGAGTCACCTGCTTCTCACCGCCCCGGTAGTCCTGAAGGATTCCGTCCCGGTCCGGGGCTCCCTCCATCCGGAAGCTGAACCCGGCCTCAAAGTATGCCACGCCGCCGCGCAGCTCATAGCGTGCCGCATGAGAGTCCGCCGCGTACCGCCTCCAGGTGCCGTTGTAGTACAGGTAAACGTTCTTGTCAAAGAAATACAGGGTGCCCGGCCCCTCGTAGTCCCCGAAGGCCACTGTGCCGTTGTAGACGTTCTCCTCATGCTCCACGAACGGAATTTTCACAAACGAGGCATGGTCCGCCCCCTGCCAGAGATGGATCGTGGGCAGGTTCTCCTCGTCGTACATGGGGTGCTGGAACGCCCCCTTGTTGGCGCAGGTCACGGTGATGCGCAGGCGGCTTCCGGGCGCGAAGGTGTAGGCCACCGGCTCGATGGCAAACGCAAGGTGCACCGGCTTTTCCATCCCCTCCTCAAGGCAGCGCTCCATGTCCGCCCGCATGCAGGGATGATAGGTGGCCCCGGACTCATCCCAGGACGCCTTCGGCTCACTGGTCCGGTGGGAGGCGCGCTGGCAGCCCATGGACACGTAGCGGGACTCCCCGCTCTCTAAAACCTCCTCCAGGTAGACCACGAAATCCGCGTCGTTCTGGCTGCAGGTCACCCACAGGTCCACCGAGGTGCAGCCCGCGATCTCATTGCAGTACCTCTCAAACAGCGGCAGGCTGGTGAAGGTCAGGCCCTTGTTGTCCACCCCCTGGGTCATGTCGCCGTCCCAGCTAAGGTGCATCCGGTCGAAGGTCGCCCCCTCGCCGTTGTCGAACACCTGGATGGAGGTGTCCACCCGGTAGTCCGCGCACTCCCCGCGCTCCGGCTTCACCTGGGACAAGGTCCCGTCGTTGACGGACGCGCAGGTCCCCGACTTCTCGGGGGACAGATAAAACGTGGCGGGCCGCACATTCTCTAACGGCCAGGTGTCGCTGCAGCGCCAGTATTTTTTGTCCCCCGCGTGCAGGTTGTAGTAGATGAAGGGCGGGCGCTGGTCAAAGCCGTTGTCCACTCCCTTTAACAGATTGTCAAACCACTTTAAGTGCTCCGCGCAGAAGTCGAACATGCCCTCCGGCAGATCCGGGTTGCCCGACCGGCTCTGGCGGTGGTCCCAGGGCCCCAGCACGATGCTGCCGCCCCACTCCTTGGCGGCCATCAGCTGCCCGAAGGTGCCGGACTCCAACAGCCCCGCAAACTGGTGGACCCGGATATCGGTCTTCTTAAACACGTCCATGTCGCTCACCGGCGGGATGGTTAAGTTGGTCTTCTCCCCGTCAAAGTTGGGGTTCCCGTCGTCGCGGCACATGTTGTCAAGGAGCAGCCACTCCATAAAGTTGCGGTTTTTCCCGTACTGGTCCTTCTCGTAGGCCTCATAGGCCATGGAGCCGTCCGGGTCACCGTCCACCGGCACCACCTTTTTGAGGAACTCCTCCTTGGACTTCTTCCCGCTCTGCTCCCCGCTTCCGGACAGCGTTTTCACCTTCCGCTTGGGGATGGCGGACACCCCGTTGGGGTAGTCCTGGTAGTAGAAATCCGGGTTCGACACCACCGGGGTGATGCCCTTTAGCGCCGGGCTGGGCGCAGGTCTTGTCACCGCCGACACGAACTGGATCAGGCCCCGGTTGGAGCCGCCGTAGGTGGCCACCTGGCCGTCGCTCCAGGGCTGGGCGGCAACCCAGTCGAACAGCGTGTTCACGTCCTTGCGGTTCTCCATGCTGGAGAAGCTGTCGTTGGTCCCGAAGGAGGCGCCGCAGCCCCGCATCTCGGCGATCACGCCCACGTAGCCGTACGGCACGCAGTGGTCCATGATGTTGACCCCGTTGACCGTGTTTGCTTCGCCGAAGCGCCCGCCCCGGGAGATCAGCATGATCGCGGGGAATTTCCCCTCGGCCGCCTTCCCGTCTTCACCCGCCGGGCGCACAATGTCCACGGCCAGAAGCGTGCCGTCAGAGCCGGGTACATACTGTGATTCCTTCACCCAGCCGCTGTATTTTTTCTCGCCAAACCCTTCATATTTTCCAGGCAGTGAGTTGCGCATAATTCTTCACTCTCCAATCTCTTGCCGCGCGCAAATGCGTCCGCGGCTATTTCGCATAAATCTCAGGATAAAACGCCTTGACCGCCTCCGCGCGGGAGTGCATGAGATCGCCCCAGCAGGCGGGCTCCACATAGTTTGTGTAGTCCTGCCGGTCCGGCGAGATCTGCGGCCAGAGGTTGATCTGGTTGAAATGGCTGGGCAGTGTGATGTCCACCGGAATCCCCGCCAAATCCTCGCAGTCCCTTATAAACCGGTGCGCGTGCTCCTCATTGAGGCCGTTCTTCTCAAGGTTCTGGGGCTTCATCTGGTTGACGCCCACGCCGCCGTGCATGGCCATCCGGTACGTCTGTCCGGTCACGTCGTCGGTGTCCGTAAAGAAGAAGGAGGTCGCCCCGGGCGTGTGCCCGGGTGTCAGGCGCGTGTGGATCGCAAACCGTCCCAAAACCACCGGCTCCTCCGCCCGGTAGAAGTGGTTCACCTCGTAGGGGAGGGTCCGAAACGGGATCGTGTCCGCCGCGTGGAGCCGGTGCATGGCCTCGTCCTCCTCGCTGAGCCAGATCTCGGCCCCGCTGATCTCGTGCAGCAGCCTGGCGCCGTTCACATGGTCCCCGTGGTAGTGGCTGAGCAGGATCATCTTAATATCCCTGGGATCGAACCCCATCCGGTGGATGGAGTCCACCAGCAGGTACACGCTCTGCTCCATGCCCGTGTCGATCAGAATATGGCCCTGGCCGGAGTCCAGAAGGTACGCGCACACGTCGTCGTTTCCGCCCACCGAGTACACGTGGGGGCCCATGCGGAAGGGCTCAATATAGTGGAGCCATGGGCGCTCGATGTCCTTTAAGCCGCCCCTGCTCGGCACATATCCAAATTTCTTTTCACTCATGCTTTACTCCTCTCAATCTAACGGCAGCCAATTGTACATGGCGTTTCTCAGCTCTCCGTCCCAGTAGATAAAGTCGTGCTTCCCGATCCCGTAGGAGGTGGTCACGTCGAAGCCCAGCTCCACCGCCAGGCGCTCCAGCTTGTGGCAGGCCTCCATCACCGGCTGGTCCTGGTCGCCCACGCAGGCGTAGATTCGCGGGATGGGATACCCCTTCTCCTTTGCCTGGCGCATCAGCCAGAAAATGTCGTTCGGCCCGCCCATCACCTTGTCCAAGTCCCCGAAGATGGCCTCCACGGGGCGGATATCCAGTTTTTTCTTGTAGTGCTCCAGCCGCGGCTCCATGTCCACGCCGCCGGAGAAGCTGATCACGTGGGAGAAGCGCTCCGGGTAGGTGAACGCCCACTTCATGGCCCCGTAGCCGCCCATGGACGCGCCGCCCACGAAATTGTCCTCCCTGCGGTCGGACAGCGGAAACATGGTCTGCAGCGCGGGCATCAGCTCCTTCTCCATGAAGGTCAGGTTCTTCTCGCCCACCGCCCAGTCGGAGTAGTGGCCCACGCCGCCGTCCGGGCACACGATGGCCACGTTCTTCTCCTCCGCGTACATCTCCGCCTTGGTGAAGCGCAGCCAGGCCGTGTCGTTCCTGCCGTAGCCGTGGAGCAGCACCAGCGTCTTGTAGCGGCGGTTCCTGTCAAATTTTTCCTCGTCCGTCATGGACAGGGACTGCTTCTTGCAGAAGGACGGGAGGAACAGGGAAACGCTCACCTCGCGCCCCAGTGTTTTCGAATATATTTTGCAGCTCTCGATCAATGCCATAGTCAATTCTCCTTACTTAGATGTGAAACAGTGAAAACAGCCCCAGCTCGGCCGCGATGATTGTGACAGCCGGTATGATGAACGCGCAGGCGATCATCTTGTTCACCAGCTCATCCTTCCCGTTCTGGTCCGGGAAGCTGGCGATGGTCAGCGCCCCGCCGGTGGAAAACGGCGAGATGGCCGTGGAAAGCCCGCCGAAGAAGATGCAGGTGTAGAGCATCACCGGGTTGAGCCCCATGTGCTCCGCCAGGTACGGCACCAGCGGGTACATCAGCGGCATGACCGTGGAGGTGGAGCTGGAGAAAAAGCTTAAGAAAGCGGCCAACAATACGATGGCGCCGGGCACCAGAAGCTTCGGAATGTTGCGGGTGAGAATCACCGAGATCGCCTCGATCAGCCCCGCCTCCACCGACACCTTGATGAGCATGTAGACGCCCGCGATCATGATGATGGTGTGGATGGGGATGGTCTTCACCACCTCCCGCTCCGGCGCCAGCTTTAGCACCGAGCAGAGAAACGCGGCCGTGACCATCACCACCTGGGGCTGGCAGATTCCCGCCAGCATCCCCCAGAAGGGGGAGGAAAGCCAGGTGTGCATGATCCCGGGAACCACCATCACCACAAAGGCTACGCTGATGATGAGCATGGTCTTTTTCTGCACCGGCGTAAAGTCCGGCGCCTGCTCCGTGTGCACGTTTTTCGCCCGGTAGGCCCGGCAGAACAGGTAAAACAGAAGGATCACCAGCACGCACATGATGGAGCTGTTGGCCCACACCAGCTGGCCGATCTTCGCGGCCGCCTGGGCGCTCTCCCCGTTCTCTGCGATCAGGTTCCGGCCGATCACGCCACCGTACCCGTTGTAGGGATTGTTGGAGCCGATCAGGTTTCCGAAGGCGATGCAGATGCCAATCAACATCGGGTTAATCCCCGCGGAAATCCCCATGGAGAACGCGAAGGGGCCGATGAGCGCCGGTGTGGAAGCGCCGGCTCCCAGCCCTCCGACCACCGCGCAGACCGCCGTCACCGCCCACGGGATCAGCGCCGCGCGCCCGCCCATGAGGCTCAAAAGCTTCTTGCTGAGCACCTCCATGGTCCCGTTTAAGGTGGCGTAGTTGAAGAGCAGCGCGATGGCGATCAGGTAGAAGGTGATATTGGTGGGCCACAGGTTGATCACATCCCCCACCTTTTTCCCCAGCATGAAATAGCCGATGAAAAACGCGAAGCACATGGCGATCACGCCGGTGTTCAGCTTCCATTTCCATCCAATTCCCACAGAAATCACAATTGCAGCCAGACAGATGGCCAACCCCATAATGAACCTCTTTTCTCCGGCCCCTCACAGTGCGCGGCCGGTTAACAAAACGCTTTTAAGCCGCCTGCCCCTCCTCGCCGTTCAGCTTGGCGATCAGTCTCTTGCGCACCATGAAGTACACGGCGATGCCTAAGAACGGGAAGATCGCGTAGACGCGGAACATATTCTCGTAGCCCACAGCCGCGCGCAGCGCGCCGGACAGGAAGCCGCCGATGATTCCGGATAAGTCCACGAACAGGTACAGGGTGCTGATGGCGATTCCGCGCTGACTGTCGTCTGCGGATTTGATCGCCATGGCCAGGGTTGCCGGGTAAGAACAGGACTGTCCGATCTGGTCACACAGCGCTGCCAAAATCAGGATCACGCCCCAGGAGCTGGCGCTGGAGATGAGAACCGGGGAAATTCCCAGAGCCACCAGGCAGATCACCAGGAAGTCTGGGCCCATCTTGTCGCTGGCCACACCGCCGATGAAGCGGCAGAAGACGCCGATAAAGCCCTCGATGGTCAAAAACATTGCGATGTTGGCGATCATCTTGTACTCGCCGTAGATGATGATGTAGTCCTGGATGCAGTTGTGGGTCAGTCCGATGAACAGCTGTAAGATGGAGGCAGGGATCGCCGCGAAGCAGATCAGCTGTCCGATGCTTCTCCAGCTCAGCTTTGCCTTCTCCTTTGTTGCAGTCTTGGGAGCCGCGGCCGCGCTGGTCTCATCCAGCTTCAGCATTGCCACGAACACCATGGCGATGGCGATCAGGCCGGTCGCGCACAGGAAGGAGGTGCGGGCGCCGTAGTTCTTATAGATGGACATGGATACCACGGGCGCGAAGCTGCTGATCAGCTTGGGGGCGGTCAGGTAAACGGCGTAGGCGGTTCCCAGCGCGCGCTTGTCGATGGCCATGCCCGCAACGGCCGGGAAGCTGGTTCCCACCAGTGAGAAGCTGATGCCGTGGAGGACGCGGGACAGGATGAACATCGGGAGGCTCCCGGTCATGGCGTAGCACAGGAAGGACACACAGCGCAGTCCCAGGCAGATTAACAGCCAGTTTTTCTTCTTCATCTTGTCTAAGCCCATGCCGGAGAACGGGCGGGTGGCCGTCACGGACAGGTTGTAGATGGAAATAATCACGCCCAGGACGGTCGCACCGGCTCCCAGGGCCTCGCCGAATTTGTTGACCGGCGTCTTTACCATGTTGTTTGCAAAACTGTTGATGATCTGAATCAGAATCAGAAGCATAAAGTTGTAGTTCAGCAGTGACTTAATAATTTCTCCCATTGAAGCACTGGCATACTTTTTGTTCCCCATTATCAATTCTCCTTTTTTGTTTTTATCTGGCTCTCTATGCGCGCTTGTAGAGAGGGCAGAGTGATACTTTTATATTAAGCAATGTTGGTGCCAAGTTTTGATGCGATGGGCGGGAAAATGGGTTTTTTGCGGGAATTTGTAGAAGAAGGCGAAGATTTTAGCGTGTTTATAGAAATTTTAGAAATGGGTGGGGTGGGGATGAGGTGAGGATGATATAGGTGAGGGTGAAACATTTTTGTTGGACATTCGTTTTATGCAGGCGAGACATTTGTTTCGAATATAGGTTTTTTGGAGGCGGATTGAGTGGCGGGAGGGGAAGTAAATAAGGGACACAACCGCGGGAAAGATTGTGGAGTCGGGAGAGCGGGGGATGGACCTGAAGGGCGGTTGTGTATTGTGCTGGAATTTATAATTCATATTT
>USJW01000131.1 GCA_900555045.1 uncultured Clostridium sp.
TGAATTCACCCGGGCCATTCCCTATAATAACACCGTGGAGCCCGCGGCCCCATCAACTATTCCACAGAGGAACCTACTATGCAGACAAAACGAACCCTTATCCTGATCACATACGACCAACTCAACGGCCAGCACTACCGCAAGGAGCTGCTGGACTTTTTCGGCGACATTCTGGATATCCAGATCCACACGGTCTTAGACGGCATCGGCTGCAAGCTCCACGGGGATGCGGTGCTCACCCTCTCCCCCATCTCCAACAACGAGCTCTCCGCCCACATCGAGGGGGACGCGGAGATCATCCACGGCTCCAAGGTAATCTCCAAGGCCGCCTTCCGGCAGCTGATGAAGCTTCCCAAGGGCACCAAGGCCCTGCTCATGACGACCAACAAGACCTCCGCCTTCGAGATGGCCACCTATCTATACCAGATCGGGGTTGGACACATCGATTTCGTGCCCACCTACCCGGACTGCAAGGAGGTGTACGACCTGGACACGGCCATAACCCCCGGGCAGCTGCGGTTCATCCCCTCCTACATCGAGCACGTGGTGGACCTGGGCTGGCGCTGCATCTCACTGGACACCTACATGTCGCTCATGGTGGCCCTGAAGCTGAAGAATGAGGCGCTCATCGAAAAGCTCTACCACCTCTCCAGGGATATTTTAAGCCACGACTTTTTAAATACGCCGCTCGACAACGTGTCCCGCCTGAAGGACATCCTGTCCATGATGATCGACGAGATGGAGGACGGCATCCTGTTTCTGTCCGTCAACCAGCGGCCGGTGTTTGAGAACAATGCCTTCCACACCATGCTGAACCTGGACCCGGGCTTAAGACAGTCCCCGGATCTGATGAGCTACCTGCCGTCGGAGCTGTCCCAGCAGATTCTCACGCCCTCCCCCTTCGACAGCCAGATCGTGCGCATCGCCGCCACCGGCCAGGCGTTCGCGCTGTCCAAGCGCAATTTCTACTATTATAAGGACGAGAGCGGCTCCCTGATCATCCTGAAGGACGTGCGCAAGATCGAGAAGCTGGAGCAGGAGATCCGCCGGGACTCGGTCAAGAAGAATTACTCCGCCAAATACACCTTCTCGGACATCCTCGGAAGCAGCAAGGCCATCACGGACTGCATCCGCAGGGCGCAGCGCATGGCAGCCACCGACTACCCGGTCCTGATCACCGGCGAGACCGGCACCGGCAAGGAGCTGTTCGCCCAGTCCATCCACAACGCCTCCCGCCGCTGCGACAAGCCGTTTGTGGCCATCAACTGCGCCTCCCTGTCCGGTGATCTCCTGGAGAGCGAGCTGTTCGGCTACGAGGACGGCTCCTTCACCGGCGCGCGCAAGGGCGGCAAAAAGGGCCTGTTTGAGTTCGCCCACACGGGGACCATCTTCCTGGACGAGATCGGAGACATGCCCTTCGACCTGCAGGCACGGCTGCTCCGGGTGCTGCAGGAGAAGGAGATCCGGAAGGTGGGAAGCACCGCCACCATCCCCGTGGACGTGCGCATCATCGCGGCCACCAACAAAAATCTGGAGCAGATGATGAACGAGAACCTGTTCCGCATGGACCTATTCTACCGCATCAGCATGTTCTCCCTGCACCTGCCCCCGCTCAGGGAGCGGCCGGAGGACATCCGGGTCCTGGCGGAGTCCTTCCTCCTCGAGACGCCGGGCCTCCACCGGCTGGACAGGGGCCTCATCAAGGCGCTGGCCGCCCACGCCTGGAAGGGGAATATCCGGGAGCTGAAAAACTGCGTCGAGTACATGGCCTACATGGGCGAGGAAAACCTGACACTTAACGACCTACCGCCTGGCTATGCGGCGAGCCCCCACATCCCCCACGTGGACACGGCCCCGCCGGTCATGAAGGAGATCACACTCTACAACCGCAAGCTCTGCTTCTCCATCCTGAAGGCGCTCTACGAGCGCCCCATGGGGCGGACCAGACTGCTCAAAGCCCTGGGCTCCGGCTTCACCGAGTACGAGGTGCGCACGATGTTAGAGTACCTCACCGGCGAGGGCTACCTTTTGCCCCACAAGGGGCGCGGCGGCACGGTGCTCAGCCAGAAGGGGATCGAGTTCGTGGAGCAGCACTTTATCGCCTGACGCCAAAATGCCGCTCCCCCCGCAAAGGAGGAGCGGCAAAGAATGGATCCAATATTGATTTGTGCGCCGCAGGATTCACTTTTTCTCCACATCGATCATCACATACTCACAGTGGTGGCTGGTCCGGATCGGGTAGCCCCAGCCGCCTATGCCGGAGGTGATAATCACCTGGAGGTGTCCCAGGCGCCGGCAGCCGTAGTTCATCTCCACGATGCCGGTCCCCTCGCTGATCAGGCCGGTGGGCCAGATCTGCCCCGCGTGGGTGTGGCCCGACAGCAGGAGGTCCGCGCCCTGGCGGTCCGCCTCCTCAAGCTCGCAGGGCTGATGGTCCAAAAGCAGCAGAAAATCCGCCCGGTCCACGCCGTCCATCAGCTCACCAATGGTCTCCCTGCTCCCGTTCTTCGGAAATGAGCGGTCATCCCGGCCGATCACCGTGAAATCCTCCGCCACCTGCGCCGTCTCGTCCGCCAGGATGTGGATTCCCGCCAAGCGGATGGCCGCCTCAAGCTCCTCAGCCGTAAAATACCGGTTTTGGGAGTATCGGGTCTTGTCGTGGTTCCCGTGGACAAAATACACGCCCAGCGGGCTCTCAATGGATCCCAAAACCGCCATGGTCTCCTCCATCTCCTCCCGCGTGGTGCTCTCGTCCACCATATCCCCGCACAGAACCACCAGATCCGGCGAGGCGGCCTGAATCTCCTCCATGTACCCACGCAGCTTTTCTGCGTCCATGCTGGTCCCAGCGTGGAGGTCGGATAGCATAGCGATCCGGTAGCCCTCCCCGCGGATGTCCTTCTCCGTCTCAATCCGGTAATCCGTGCGCACCACCCGGTGCATGTTGAGATAGCCGTACCCCATCACGCACACGGTGCAAAGAACCGGGATCAGGCCGCAGCGGTACAGCGACTCCAAACGGGGGCGCAGGCGGCCGCAGCGCCGCAGCAGGAGATGGATGAGATCTACGCAGACCGCAAAGCCCATCAGGTGCATCACCACAATCATCCGCACATTCCACACGCTGAGCGTCGAGGCGGCCGCAAGCACGCCTCCCGCAACCGCGATCAGCCGCCCGGCAATGCCGGACGGCTTTTTTCGTTTCCCGGACAGCCAGATCGCTACCCGGTGGATATAAAAGTAGAAATAGACGCCAAATGCCGCCACAATCGCGCACATCAGGGCCATCAAGGCGATTCTCATCGTTTCACGTTCCCCTTCATTTCATCCTTTATCTTATCCCTGTATCCCAATTTCATACCTCACGCTCCGGCTGCCCGCCGCCCCCAAAGAGCGCCGCCGCCTCGCGCATGTTCTCCCGGACCGGGACGCCGAAGGGACAGCGCTTCTCACAGGCCCCGCAGGCCGTGCACTCATCCGCCCTGTGCGGAAGCACCGCGTAGTGCTCCCTGACCGTCTCCGGAATCTGCCCCTGGGCCCGGCACAGGTTCAAAAACTTGGTCACCATGGCCACGTCGATCCCCTTGGGGCAGGGCGCGCAGTGGCCGCAGTACATGCAGTGGCCCTCCCAGCGAATCTTCGGGAACTGGGCGAAGGCGATAGCGTAATCCTTCTCCGACTCCGGCGCGTCCGAGTATCCGGCGCCGTCAATCAGCTGCTCTGCCGTCCGCGCGCCGGACAGCACCGTGGCCACCGCCGGGCGGGTCAGGGCGTAGTGCAGGCACTGGTACGGGGTCAGGGCCTTCCCCGCGGGCGAGAGCTTCTCGTCCAGCAGGTCGCCGCCCCCGAACGCCTTCATCACCGTGATTCCTATTCCCAGACGATTGCATGTCTCATAGAGCTCCTGCCGCTCCGGGTCCATGTTGACGAGCGGCTTTTTGTAATTTTCCTCGCTCCAGAGCGCCTCGCAGTCCTCCCCCGCCGGCTGCAGGTCGTAGCAGGGGTTCACGCTGAACATCAGCACCTCGATGAGCCCGCTCTTTGCGGCCTCCAGGGCCACCCGCGGGTTGTGGCTGCTCATGCCGATGTGATGGATCCGCCCCTCCGCCTTCAGCTGGCGGGCGTACTCCGCCACGGGCCCGTTCAGGACGGTCTCCAAATCTTCCATGGAGTCCACATAGTGGATCATGCCCACGTCCAGAAACGGCACAGACAGCCGCTCCATCAGATCCTCAAATCCCGCCTTCACCTCCCGGATGTCTCTGGTCCGCTTGTACTGGCCGTTCTGCCAGATCGAACAGAGATGGCCCTGGATGATAAACCGGTCCCGCATGCCCTTAAGCGCGCGGCCTGCGCCGCTTCGTATCTCCGGGTCCGCGGTGTAAAAATCCAGGTAGTTGACCCCCACCTTCGCGGCGGCCGCAAACATCTCAAGGATGTGCTCCTCGCCCCCCGCCAGGCCCTCGCAGCCCATTCCGATCTCGCTCACCATCAGCCCGGTGCTTCCCAATGTACGATAGTTCATCCCTCGGTATGTCTCCTTCCATTCCCCGCGCCGCCGGATATGACCCGGACACAGCGCAGATACTCCTTGTATTATAGCGCATAACTTGTCTGCTGTATATTGAATTTCGGCGGCAGGGAACGCCGCACCCGCCTTTAATTGTCTAAGTCCACCAGCTCATACTCCCGCATCCCCAGTCCCAGCGCCGCGGCCGCCTCCAGGGTGTGCATGCCGTTGCGGCTCTCCATGCGCTCGATCAGCGCCGCCTTGCCGCTGTCCGGAGAATTGTACACCGCGTCCACGCATGCCTGGTCCAGGGCCACCGGGTCTAAGGATGCGAAGATCCCGATGTCCGCCATCTCGGGGTCGTGGGGATGGGCGTCACAGTCGCAGTCCACGGACAGCCGGTTTGCCACGTTGATGTATACAAGATTCTCCCTGCCCATGAAATCCATCACCGATTTGTCCGCATCCGCCATGGACTCCAAAAATGAGTCGTGGTCCGCCGTGAACACATCCTCGAAGGACAGGCTGGTGGCGGAGGTGTGAATCCACAGCTTCCCGCGGGCGGAGGCAACGCCGATGGACATGTTTTTTAACGCGCCGCCGAAGCCGCCCATGGCATGCCCCTTAAAGTGCGAGAGCATCAGCATGGAATCATAGTTTTTCAGCCGCTCCCCCACATAATTCTCGCGAAGGTGTGCGCCGCCCGCAACCGGCAGCGGCATATCCGCCTCCGCGTCCAGGATATCGCAGGGCGCGATGTCCATAAAGCCGTGCTCCTTCATGGTCTCCCAGTGGGCCTCGGTGGTGTTTCTCCTGCCCTCATAGGCCGTGTTGCACTCCACGATCGTGCCGTCCAGGCTCTGCACCAGATCCTTGATCAGCGCCGGATTTAAAAAGTTGTGCCCGCCCGGCTCGCCGGTGGAAATCTTCACCGCCACCTTCCCGGCAAGCTTCACGCCCAGCTCCCGGTAAACCCGCAGCAGCGCTTCCGGGGTGATCTCTCTTGTATAGTACACCTTTGACCGTTCCATATTTGAATTCCTCCTTAATGTTTCGCTTGCAGAGAAGCGGCGCCGACGCCCCGCCTCCTGCGCTTTCAGACATCATACACCTTGGAGTGAACTCGAAGTCAATCATTTTTTTGCAGGGCCCCCCATCTCCCTCTCAATCCACCCCAAAGCCTCCTCAAGCGACCGCACCGCCTCAACTCCCTCCGGCGCCCCCTTCCCTCTCCGGTCCAGCAAAAGCGGCCGGATTCCGGCCGAGGCAGCTCCCGCCACGTCGGAGGTCACGGAATCCCCGATGTGCACTACCTCCTTGGCCCTGCAGCCGCTGATCTCAAGGGCCTTCAGAAACAGCTCCCTGTGGGGCTTGTAGGCCCGGGCCATGTCCCCGCAGACAATCCCCGCGGGGCGAAGTCCCTTGTCCCGCAGGCCCTCCTCCACGTAGACCAGGCTGTTGTTGGTGATCACATAAATCGGCAGCGGGCAGCGCTGGAAAAATTCCTGCGCATCGGGAAATGCGGGGGAGTACATCCAAAACCGGTGCACCAGCCCGTGCAGCTCGTCCAGGTTGTCCCTCAGATGGATCTGCTCCGTGCAGGCCGCGAGGATCTCGTCCACAATCTCATCCTCCGTCCGGTAATTCTCCCCGGAATACCGCTCCTCAAACTCCTTCACCATGCCCCACCAGTACTCCATCATGGCCTTCGGGCCGCCGATCTCGCTGTTTTTGCAGCACCGCGCCACCATCTCCCGCACATCCGGGCCGTCCTCCTCCATCAAAGTCCCCGTATAATCCACAAACACCGCTTTCAGCATCTGAATCCTCCTTCTCTCACAAAAACAGCTCATTCTTCTTCCGGCCCGCACATACCTTCTTCAACATCTGTTTCGCCCCAAAGAGCAGCACCGGATTCGCTTTTCTGGCTCCCTCCGGGCAGACCGCCACGCAGCGCATGCAGGAGATACAGATCTTTTTGTCCACCTTCGCCGGATTCTCCCGCGGAATCGCTCCCACCGGACAGCGCGCGGCGCACAGGCCGCAGCGGGTACATCCCTTCCCGCCCACCGGCTTAACCGGCACGCCCCCGTATTCCCGGAACGGCTTTTTGCCCGGCACGGCAAGCTCCTGTTTCCCATCAGCTCCTAAATCCCGCTCTTCCCCCGCAAGCTTCCCCTGAATTTTCCTGGCAAAGGCATGCAGCTCCTCCCGGTCCTTCTCATCCGGCCGCCCCGCCCCGTATTCCCGAGCGATGGAGTGCTCGGCCACCGCCGCCACGGCACAGATCGCCCGAAACCCAGCGGCCTCTGCGGTCTCCTTAAGCTCCAACAGCGTGTCGTCATACGCCCGGTTTCCGTACACCGCAGCGATCACAGCGGTCGCTCCTCCCCCGCTCATCCGGCCAATCCGCTGGATCGCCACCGCAGGGACACGCCCGCCGTAGGAGGGAACTCCGATCACGCACAGCTCCCCCTCCCGGAACCGAAAGCTTTCAAAATCCAGGCGCGCGTCCGACAGATCGACCTCGCGGGGCTTCGGATTCCCCCCGCTCTCCTCCCCATCTGCGGCTATTCCCCGGCTTTCCTGCCCTCCGGCAGATAAAATCCCTTCCGCCAAGCAATCCACCACCCGCTTTGTCCCGCCCGTCGGGCTAAAATATATCTCGCATATGTCCATCCTGTCCCATCCTTTCGTCTCTCTTTCAACGTTCAATCTGTACGAACCATTATAGCGTCAAATCCCGCCGGTTACAACATCGACCCTTAAACTCGAGCTCATTGCCCCCAACAATGGCTCACCGGCTGCGCCAGCGGTCCGTCGCCCCCCAACAAAAAGAAGCGGCTGCCGCTCATGGACATCCGCTCCCCGTTCTCACTTCCGCTCACATGTGGGATTCATATGATTTTCCACCTTCATCAGCCCCCGCTCATACCGGTCGATCTTCTCGTTCAGCCGGTCTAAGGACTCCTGCATCTCCGCCATCCGCTTGAGCAACTGCTCCCTCTGCTCGACCAGGATCGCCTTGCGCGCCTCCTCCGTGGAGTCCCCCTGCCGGAACAGCTCCACATACTCCACCAGCGCCTCGATCTGCACTCCCGCCTTCCGGAAACACTTCATCAGCACAATCCAGCGGCAGGAAGCCTCGTCGTAATCCCGGATTCCGCTCTTCAATCTGGGAACCGGCGGAATCAGCCCGATGCGCTCGTAGTAGCGCAGCGTGTCCGCGGAAATATCATACTTCTCGCTCACTTCCTTGATCGTCATATTCCATACCTCCCTCGCTCGTTCTGACTCCATCTTACCAACTGGAGTGGACTCCATGTCAAGAAAAATTTACAGGAGCCGCCTCAGCCCCTCCAAATCCACCTCGTGCATCTCCTTCTTACAGATCGCGAACAGCCCCTCCTTCTCCATCTGCTTTAGCTCCTGGTTGAGGGACGCGCGGCTGACGTGGAGCATGTTTGCCAGGACCGCCTGGGAGCAGGGCATGTGTAACGTCTCGTCGGGCGTGATATTGTTCATCCCCACGATCCAGTAGGCCACCCGCTGCCGGATGGTCTGATAGCCCAGGCAGTGCAGGTAGAGCTGGTTTTTAAGCCCCCTCTGGGAGATGTAGAGGAGCAGCGCATACATCAGCTGCTGATCCTTGGCCAACATCTCCTCCATCACGTAGACCGGAACCCAGACCACGGTGGACTTTTTCTCCGTGTACAGCGAGTAGGTGTACTCCCGTTTTCCCGAAAAATACAAAAACTCCGGAAAAATATCCTTCGGCTCAAAGTATGCATGGCACATCTCCGCCCCGTCCATGGTCACGTCCACCGCCTTTAGGATCCCGTCCACCACGATCCCGAAGTGGTTGATCTTCGTCCCCTGAGGGTGGATGCACTGGGCCCCTGCGTAGGTCTTTCGCGTAAAATAGGCCTGGTAGCGGGTGTCCCTCCTGCACAGATCCGCGAAGGGGATCCGGCAGGAATTTCCAGTGATTGAGAAATTGTCATGCATGTCTTACCCTCCTGTAAGCGCCACAAAGAGGGGCTGCAATGCAGCTCCTCTCTGTGGCTTCTGTTTCTATCGCTTCTTATGCCAGCGGTTTATCCAGGATATCGCAAAGATCGTCGTAATCCTTCTCTCCGTTAAACCGCGTCACTTCCTCTCCATCCTTAAAGATGGCCACCACCGGGATTCCTCCGATATGGCAGGCGTCTACCAGATCCTGATTTGCGTCCACATCCACGTAGCGGATCTCGTACTGCCCCTCGAACTCCTCCTTCAGCGCCTCCTCCAGAACCGGGTGCAGCGCCTTGCAGTGGGTGCAGCGCTCGGCGCCGAACAGTACCAGAACCGGTTTGCCCTTCACCTTCAGCACCTCGTCGTTCCAGCTCGACACCGTCACCGGCTTAAAGAAGGATGTATCCACCTGGAACACCTTCTCACGCTTGGTCACGTCCTCCTCGTCGTCCGTCGCCACGCACAGAGCCACATCTTGATAATACGGCAAAGTTCCGGGAATATCAATCACTTTTTTCGCTCCGAACGCTCCCGCGCCGGGAACGCGGTAGGTCACATTGTCGATCCGCTCGATGGGCACCTCCACCGGAGTCGGCTCCTGGGGCACATAGCTGTAGGGGTAGCGGTACGCCCGGTAGATCATGTTATTCTTCGGCCCCTTCTCGTTGTGGGTGTAGTACGGGGAAATCCACTCCCAGACGATCTCATGGTCCGGCGTCACCTCGATCAAGCGGCCGTCAGAGCCCTCCGTGACCAGGGTGTTTCCGTTTGGCAGGCGCTGCGCGCTGCTGACGTAGGGGCTGTAGAACTTGCTGGCATCCGTGGGGATCGCGTGGCCCAGCTCCTTGGGAGTCAGCTTCCAGATGATCTCCAGGGTGATCGGGTTGAACTCCAGCACGCGGCTGTAGTCTCTGTGGGCGTTCTTCGCTCCGATGGGAGCCGCCGGGTTCGGAACGCCGTAGCCGCCCCATCCGCCGTTGTCAAACACCAGCAGATTGCCTTCGCCGGGCAGTCCCTTGGGGATCATGTGGAAGTGGTGCTGGCCGATGATCCAGCCGAGCTTCTTGAGCTCCGGGCTGGCGTTAAAGTCCGGACCGATGCGCCAGACGATCTTGCCCGTCTCCTTATCCAGGATCGCCAGGATGTTCGCCTCGCGGCAGTCGAAGATAATGTTGTCCGGCTTAAAGCGCATGTCGCCCTGGTCGTACCACTTGTTCGGCCCTAAATAGCTCATGCAGTTCACATGCAGGTAGTCGCCCACGCCTCCGTCGGAGGAGCGCATGTTGGGATCGCGGAACAGCACGTTCTTGGCCGCCTCGTCGAAGCCCAGCTCGTCAAAGTGATCGCTGATGGACCACTTCCAGAGGATGTTCCCCTCCCAATCCACCTCGATCATGGTGTCGTCCAGCAGCTTCTTGTCGGAGATCTTGGGGTTGCGGACGGTCTGGTGTACCAGAATCAGGGTGTTGCCCTCCAGGGGCTTGGCGTCCATGCCGGGCACATAGTAGCCCACGGGATTTCCCTCACGCTGATAGTCGTGGTGCTGGCGGGCCATCCAGCGGTGATCGCGGCCCGGATCGTCGATATTCTCAAAGTGGTCGAACTCCCACACGATGTTGCCGTCGTAGTCGATCTCGATCAGGTTTACGCCGTCCTGCATGCCGTAATCGGGGTGACGGTAGCCGGAAAGGCCCATCACATACCCGCCCGGAAGCAGCTTCGGCGGCATGGCGTGCATGTTCCAGCGGCGCACCTCGTTGCCGTTCATGTCGAACAGCAGCACGCCGTCGTTGATCAGCGGAACGATGGTGTAGCCGTTCCAGCATTTTTCAGGGTTGTAGACAGTGACTCCGTGTGGAAATACAAGTGGTTGTCCCATAATTTATATCCTCCTGGTAATTAAATTGATTTTTTTGATATTAGCAGTCCTTCGCGTCCTTCACGCCCTCAAGCTCCCCGTTGCGGTAAAACGCCGCCGACACGGTTTTCTTCACTCCCAGTTTCTGGAAAAGCAGATCCTGGCGCGTGATATCCTGGCGGTAAATCTTCCACTCTCCGGAAAGCTTGCTCTCCAGCTCACCGACCGTCTGGATCTCCTCGTTGCTGTAGGGATTGTAGAACAGAAACGCCACGTTACCCGAATCCGGGCTCAAAATCTCATGAATCTGGCTCAGATCCTTCACATACCGCTCGGAGGCCACCGCCGCAACCGCGCCGTCCGCCGCCGAGGTGACCACCTGGCGCAGGAAGGTCTGGGTGCAGTCGCCCACCGCGTAGAGCCCCGGAACCCCAGTCTCCTTCTTCTCGTTGACCCTGATGTACCCGCTGCGGTCGCAGTCCACCATGTCCCGCACCATCTCGGTCTGGGGAACCATGCCCACAAAGAAGAACAGGCCGTCCGCCTTCACCTCGCGGACCTCGCCGGTGTCCACATTCTTTAGCACCAGGGCTTCCACATGCTCGCCGCCCTTGATCTCCTGGACCGTGGAGCTCCAGACAAACTGGATTTTCGGGTTTTTGTAGGCGTGCTCCGCCGCGACCTCGTTGCAGTCCAGATGCCCCTCCTCGTGGAGCACGATGATGGTCACCTTGGAGGCAAATCCGGTCAGATAATCCGACTCCTCCACCGCCTGGTCCCCGGCTCCCAGCACGTAGATCTCCTTGCCCTTGAAGAACTCCGCGTCGCAGGTGGCGCAGTAGGCCACGCCGTGTCCGGTGAACTCCTTCTCGCCCTTGATCCCCAGCTCTCTGGGCCGTGTGCCCAGATCCAGGATCACGCTGTGGGCCATAAAATCGCCCCGACGCTTGGTGCTTACGATAAATTCGTCCCCCTCCTTGCGGATTCCCGTCACAGTGGTCCGCTTTAACTCCACGGTGGGGTGGCTGGCCGCGTGTTCCCTGAACCGCTCCATCAGATGCTGGCCGCTGTCCATCACCGTTCCCGGGTAGTTGCGGATCTCGTATGTATCGTTGATTCTTCCGCCGTAGCTTCCCTTCTCCAGGAGCAGTGTGCGCCGCTCCGACCGGCCCGCATAGATGGCCGCCGCCAAACCGGCGGGGCCTCCTCCGACGATGATCAGATCATAAATCTCATCCATAAATAACATCTCCTTTTTATATATTCAATTATCCATTGTGAACCGCTGCGATTTTGCCCGTCTTCCTGTATTTTGTGTTCTCGCCGCCGACCCCGGCCGCCACCCAGACCACGCAGACCGCGGTCAAAAGCAGGCAGTAGAAGGAGCAGCTGAACATCGCAAAAGGCGTCACGGTGGGCAGATTTCCGTGATTCTTGGCAATCTCGCTCACGATCGTCACACCGCCCATGACAAAGGCGCTGTTGATGGGGATGATCGAGCTGAAATTGGTGGCGTTGGCTGTCAGCAGGATGCTCCTGCGCTCCGGGGATATGCCGCTCTCCTGCCCGACGCGGTCTGCTATGTCCCCGAACATGAGGATGGACGGCAGCACGCAGCCCGCCAGCAGAATGTTGATGACAATGGTTCCGCACATCAGAACCGTCTCCGCTCCCCGCTTGGTCTTCGTAAAGCTGCGGGAGAGAATCCAGCTGCAGCAGCGGGTCAGCATCCCGCCGTCCACCGCCACCGCGATCAGACCATACAGAAGGATTGTGGAGACCACCACATCCAGCATCCCGTACATTCCCTCAAAGAGAATCCCGTTTAACCCGGCGGTGGCGTAATCGATGGACACGATATCCGAGAATGTGAACAGTCCGGTGGCCAGGCCCAACGCCAACCCGACGGTGATGGCAAAGGAGAGACCCGCGAACAGATTACCCGTTTTAAAGCAGATGGCCAGCAACACCGCGATGGGGATCAGCATCCACAGCCCCTCCGGCGTGGCGAACGCCGCGATCTGCGACACATCGCCCACCGCCCCGCCCCGGGCGCCGAGGACCATGTAGAGCACCACCGAGACCGCTCCGGTTGCCAGGATGTAGGGCCGCCTCTGCCGGAGCGTGTCGAGAAGCTCCGCGTGCCTGCCAGATCCCCGCTCGTGCTGGGTCATCACCGTGGTGTTGATCACCTGGGAGCTGGGCGATAAGGCGTCGCCGAAGAAGATTCCGCTGATCAGCGCGCCGGTCAGCATGGCCGGGCTGGCTCCCAAAAGAATCCCCGGCGGGTAGAAAATCGGGAGCACCGCGAACAGCGCCGCGATGGGAGCGCCCGCCCCCATGGAGATCACCGCGGAGGCCAGGAAGCTGAACACCACAAAGGCGCTTCCGTGAATTCCCAGCTTCATACTCAGAAAGATAAAACCGTTTCCGATCTTTCCCACGCTCATCACCTTAGAGAAAATTCCGATGACTAAGAAGATAAAGATCAGCCGTGCATTTCCGTACTGTGCCAGCCCGCCCACGATCGACTCCCAATACTTGCCCTTATTCTTGCACGGGAAAAATCCGGCAAACAGAGAAATGATCGCAGCCAAAATCAGGCCCTTCATCGAATAGTAATGAAAGCCCACAGAAAATATGCCGCCGAGCAGGATATACAGCCCGAAGGGCAGCATGGCAAAAACCTGGCTTCCCCAGAAATACAGTTTCGGCTCATCTGTCTTTATAGTACACACCCCATTTCTTCATATACTAGTTAAAATTATAACAGCGCCTTATCACATAGTATGTCGGCGCTCCGACACTTTTGCGAAATTTTATAAAAACTTCCCATTTTAGTCCAAAAAAGCCG
>USJW01000132.1 GCA_900555045.1 uncultured Clostridium sp.
ATGATTTTGCAGAATTTTTGCAGAATGGAGGTCATTACAGTGCTATTAGAATTTCGAGTAACCAACTACAAATCATTTAAGGACGAGCTGATTTTTTCGCTGATCCCAGCCCCGAAGCAAAAGGGACTGGATTACAGTGTCCTGTCGGAGAATGCGGGCAAGAAGAACTACAAAGGCCTCTGCTCTGCCGTAATTTACGGGCCAAATGCTTCCGGAAAGACCAATATTGTCGGGGCAATGGATACCTTCAAATCGATTATTCTGCGCGGGAATATCCGCAATGCTGAAGACAAGAGTCTCCCCAATGCTGCCGCTACGGCCTTGGAACTTATTCCAAACAATACAGCTGTTCCCCCCGCGCCGGTGACATTTGCGATTAAATTTATAACCGATGGTGTTCTGGTGGATTATTCTTTTTCAGCCGACCTGGGGGCTTTTCTGGATGTCAATCATCACCGAACACTCTTGTCCGAAAGCCTGTCCATTAATGGCTCCAAAATTTTCTCGCGAAATGGCGGCCTGACCATTCACGATTTAAGAGAGATCCGTGAACTGCTGGTCAACGCGTTCGAGCAAAATGCAGACAGCGCCATCGCGCTTGCCGCAAGCAACCTCAACGACGAAGAATTGTTTTTGATGAACGGTTTTAAGACCATGTTCAGCGCCAAACTGGTGGCAATGATTACCAACTGGCTGGATAATCAGTTTATGGTGATTTACCGGGCGGACTCCATGCAGCTCATCCGCAAATTCAGTGATCCAAAGAAAAAGTCCGTGTATGTAGAAAAAACATTGAATGAAGCCGCCGCCATCTTTGGAATCAACTCCAACGCGCTGGGCTATGTGGTTGAGGATGACAGCAACGAAGCAAAGCTGTGCTCTATTTTTAATACGGAGCAAAAAAAGATGGCGATTCCGGCAGAACTCTTTGAATCCTACGGAACAATCCGTTTTATCAATATGTTTCCGCTGGTGGTCAATGCCCTTTTAAACGGAGGGACTCTGGTGGTAGATGAATTTGATGCCTCTATCCATCCGATGGCGCTGATCAACATCGTAAGTATTTTTCACAATGATGATATCAATATTCATCACGCTCAACTAATCTTCAACACGCACAACCCTATTTTTCTGAACGGCAACCTGTTCCGCCGGGATGAAATCAAATTTGTCGAGCGCGATGAGCAAACCCACTTGAGCACCCACTATGCGCTCTCTGACTTTGGCACCACAGGCAAAAATGGGGTTCGGATGAATGAAGATTATATGAAAAACTATTTCGTGGACCGCTACGGAGCGATTGTAGATATTGATTTTGCACCTATTTTTGAGAAACTGCTGAATCGGGGAAATGAGGTGTGAAGCCATGCGCAAGGAAAACCGAACCTACTACTTTTCTGTGGAGGGAGAGACCGAAAAATGGTATCTGGATTGGCTTCAGAAGATGATCAACGCTTGTCCGGATGCAAAATACACGGTAAAGCTGGACAGTAAAATTGAAAAGGACCCCTTGGCCCGCGCAAAAAAGATCACCATATTGAGCAAAACAGAAATCACCCATGTGTTCGACCGGGAAAGTGAGGACGTCATACACGATAAACAGTTTCAAACCACTCTGGACCGGATGAAGATGGCGCAGGAAATAGGAAAGAATATCAAATATTCGCTAGGCTACAGCAATTTTACATTCGAACTTTGGATAATTCTTCACAAAACTGACTGCAATGGCACATTGGCTCACCGCCGTCAGTATCTCGGCCCTCTCAACCGGGCGTATGGGGAGCAGTTTGAAAAACTCGATCAGTATAAGCATGAGGACCATTTTAAAAGATTGCTTAGTAAATTGACCTTGGAGGATGTCCGCCAGGCGATCCGGCGCTCCAAAAACATCATGCAACGAAACCAAAATTCCGGCTGTGTCCTGCAGCAATATAAAGGCTACAAATACTACAGAGAAAACCCATCACTCTCTCTTTGGGAGCAGATTGAAAAAATCCTTCGTGAGTGCAAGCTTCTGTGACATATGACAGTGAATGAAAAAAACGGATAGGACCGCCACTTAATGTGAAGGCCATATCCGTTTTTTTTCTTTTCCTCCCCCCTAAATCAACCTCTTCTCCACCCATTTCCCCGTCAAATACCTCGAAAACGAGATCAGATAGTTGGCCAGCCAGCCCATGGGCACCGCGTACCACACCGCGGCCACGCCCCAGATGGGCGCAAAGTGGAAGGCGGTGAACACCCGGATGGCCAGGTTCACCAGGTTGGCGATGGTGAACACCACCACGTCCCCGGCGCCCCGCAGGACGCCGTCCGTGCAGGTCTTAAGCCCGATGAACACGAAGAACCAGCCGATGAAGGACAGATACCCCACGCCCGTCGTGTAGGCCGCTGAGGTGTTGTCCCCCTTTAGGAAGCTGGAGATGATGGGGCCGTGGAACAGCGCCACCACCACGGCGATGGCCACTGCAAACCCGATCACGATCCGGTAGCTGGCGCGGTAGCCCTCCTTCACCCGCTCCGTCTGGCCCGCGCCGATGTTCTGGGCCGTGAAGGTTCCCACCGCGTTGCCGGTGGCGATCATGGGCACGATGCACAGGGACTCAATCCGGCTTCCCGCGGAGTACCCGGCCAGGGCCGCGGAGCCGAAGCTGTTCACCACAGACTGCACCAGCAGCATGCCGATGGAGACGATGGACTGCTGCAAAATGGACGGCACCGCCACCTTGGTTCCCCCGCGGAGCATCTGCGTGTCATAGAACGCAAAGTGCTCCTGCTCCGCCCGCTCCGAGCGGTAGCCTTTCAGCTTCCGCATGAGAAGCCCGAAGGAGATGCACGCGGAGACGCCCTGGGCCACAACCGTGGCGATGGCCACGCCGTCCACGCCCATGCCGAGCGCGGTCACGGACAGGATGTCCAGGACCACGTTCAGGACGGACGAAAAGATCAGCAGGTAGAGCGGCGTGCGGGAATCCCCCATGGCGTTGAAGATCGCCGCCAGCACGTTGTACATGAACAGAAACGGCATGCCCAGGAAATAGATTCCCAGGTACAGCTTGGCCTGGTCCATAATGTTGGCCGGGGTGTTGAGCCGCTGTAAAATCGCCCCGTTGTAGTAGAACCCGAAGCCCCCCAAAAGCAGGCTGAGCACCAAAAAGGAGATCAGCGCCGTGGAGATGGAGGTCTTCATCTTTCCGTAATTTTTCGCTCCCAGATACTGGGAGGTGAGCACCGAGGCGCCGTTTCCGCCGCCGATGGCGATCATGATAAACACATTGGTGAGGGCGTAGGAGGCGCCCACCGCGGCCAGCGCGTCCTCGCCCACAAAGTTTCCAACAATCATGGAATCCGCCATGTTGTAAAATTGCTGGAACAGATTCCCCAGAATCATCGGCAATGCAAATAAGAGCAAGTTTTTTCCCGGGCTGCCGTTTAATAAGTCAATCTGCCTTTTTGCCCTTGTCTGTGCCACTGTCATTTGTCTTTCCCTCTTCTCTTCTCACACATTAAATATCAAAGACCTGCAAATTCATCCACAAGTCCGCCGAAGACCTTTAAGGCCTCCTCCACCGGCTTTGTGGTGGACATATCCACCCCGCAGAGCTTTAACAGGTCGATGGGCGTCATGGAGCAGCCGCCCTTTAAGAACGCCCGGTACCCGCGAAGCGCCTCATCGTCCCCGCTTAGGATCCGGCTGCTGATCGCCACCGCCGCGGAAAAGCCCGTGGCGTACTGGTACACGTAGAATGGGGTGTAGAAGTGCGGGATGCGCTCCCACTCGCAGTCGATCTCCGAGTCCACCACCATCTCCGGTCCAAAGTAGTCGACGTTTAGCTGGTGGTACATGGCCTCCAGAGCACCCGCGGTCAGGGTCTCCCCCTCCTGGGCCTTGCGGTGGGCCATGTCCTCGAACTCCGCAAACATGGTCTGGCGGTACAGCGTGCCGCGGAAGCTTTCCAGGAAATGGTTGATCAGATAGCGCTTCTCCTGCACGTCGTCCGTGCGCCCCAGCATGTGGCGGATCAAAAGCGCCTCGTTGCAGGTGGATGCCACCTCAGCCACGAAAATCTTGTACCCGGCGTACATGTAGGGCTGGCTGGCGTCGGAATAGTAGGAGTGGATGGAGTGACCCATCTCGTGGGCCAGCGTGAACACATCGTTTAGGGTGCCGTGGAAGTTCATCAGCACGTAGGGATGGCTGCCGTAGACACCCCAGGAATATGCGCCGCTGCGCTTGCCCTCGTTCTCGTACACGTCCACCCAGCGGTTTTCAAAGCCCTCGCGCAAAATCCCCAGGTACTCCTCCCCCAGCGGCGCCAGGCCGTCAAGGACGATCTCCTTAGCCTCCTCGTAGGTGTACGTTCTGTCAAACTCGGACACCATGGGCACATACAGGTCGTACATGTGGATCTCATCCAGGCCCAGCGTCTCCTTACGCACCTGCACGTAGCGGTGCAGAAGCGGCAGGTTTTTCCGGACCGCAGCCACCAGGTTGTCATACACCAGCTCCGGCACCTCGTTCTCCGCCAGGGAGTGCTGGCGGCTGCTGGCGTAGCCCCTGGCCTTGGCGTAAAACACGGCCTGCTTGACGTTTGCGGAGAACGCGGCGGCCAGCGTGTTCTTAAACTGCCGGTACACGCTGTAGAGGCCCATGAACGCGTCCCGGCGGATCCGGCGGTCCTTATCCTCCATCAGCGCGATATAATTTCCGTGGGTGATCTGCACCTCCTCGCCGTTGGCACCGGTGATGGCAGGGAACTTCACATCCGCGTTGTTGAACATGTTGAAAATCTGGGAAGCCCCCTGGGTGGCGTCGTAGGACTGGGCCAGCAGCTCCTCCATGGCCTCGGGCAGCGTGTGCTCCCGCTTCGCCAGGATCCGCTCAATCAGGCGTCTGTACAGGCCGATCCCGTTGTCGGCCTCCATAAACCGCGCCAGCGTATCCGGGGCGATGGACAGAATCTCCGGCACAATGTAGGAGGACCGCTCCGCCGCCTCGAAGGACAGGGCCTGGGCGCGCCCGAACATCCCCTGGTACTTCTGGTTCCCCGTGTCCTCGTCGGAGCGCATCCGCGCGTACACGTACAGGCGCTCAATATTTAAGGACATCTCATCGTCGAACTTCAGGCAGGCGAGCAGGGCATCCGCCGAGCTCCCCAGCGTGCCCTTAAAATCGCCATACCCCTTCACCTGGCCGGAGGTCTCCGCAAAAAGCGCCTCCCATGCAGCGTCGTCCGGCATCATGTCCTCCAGCTTCCATGTATCATTTACATCCACTTCACTGCGTTTTTTCATCGATCACGCTCTCCTTTCATTGTCCGGCAAATTTTAAATCAGGTTCGCCACAAGCGGCACCACCACCACCGTCATCAGACCCGCCACCGCGATGGACAGGCTGCTCATGGCCCCCTCGATCTCACCCATCTCTAACGCCTTCGCGGTCCCGACCGCGTGGGCACTGGTCCCCATCGCCAGGCCCTTGGCCACCGGGTGGGTGACCCTTGCCACCTGCAGAATCAGCTCACAGGCCATGTTTCCCAGCACCCCGGTGAGAATGATGCTCATGACCGTCAGGGTCACAATTCCGCCCGCCTCCTCGCTGACGCCCATACCGATGGCCGTGGTGATGGACTTGGGGAGCAGGGATACATAGTGGATGTGGGAGAGGCCCAGCAGCTTGGACATGATGAGGATGCTGCCCGCGCTGGTCGCCACACCCGCGAAGATGCTGATCACCACCGCGGCCATGTGCTGGCGCAGAAGGTGCAGCTGCCTGTAGAGAGGGATCGCCAGGCAGACGGTTGCCGGGGTCAGAAGCCATCCCAAAAAACCGGCACCCTTATTATATGTCTCATAGTCCATTCCTACACTCACAAGACAGCCGATAATCAGAGCCGCGGATATCACAAGCGGGTTTAAAATGGCAAGCTTGGTCTTTTTTTTGATCCAGACCGCGAACAGGTAGGTGGCCAGGCTGAGCACCAGCCCGAAATACTGGGACTCGCCCAGAATGGTCCTAATTGTCTCCCGCATCTGTCATGTCCTCCTCTGTCACAGGTTTTCTGTCGGTGGGCGCTACTTCCTCTGGCCGGGTTGAAGTGGTTTTCTCGGCCCGGGCGGCGGCTTCCCCGGCTCTGTCAGCGGCTTCCCCGGCCCGGGCGCCCGCGCCCGCTCTCCGCTCCTGGAACCGGATCACCGCCTGGGCGGTGCGCCCGGTGACCGCCATCACCGCCACGGTGGACACCGCGACTATGATGGCAAAGGGCACGAACACTTCCTTAATCTGTTCCGTGTACTCCATGAGCCCGACCGTGGCAGGGATGAACATCATGGTCATGGTGTCCATCAGAAAATTTCCCGTCCCCTCCACGCTCTCCAGCCGGACAGCGCCCGTCGCCAGCGCGCCCAACAGCAAAAAAAGGCCGTACACGCCCGCAGGCACGGGCAGCGGCAGCAGCGAGTGCAGAATCTCCCCCGCCATGGTAAATCCCCAGATAATGGCAACTTGCTTTACATATCTCATTTGTCTTTCAATCTCCTTTTTCAGAGGGCGTTTCCGCCCGCACGCGCACCGGCGCGCCGTCCCTATTCTACCACCCATGCGCGGCATGTGCAAGCCCGGTTTTGCAGCAGATTCGGTGGTTTTTATGTGCGGCGGCCAGACGGAGGGCCCATGTTTCCCCGCAGAACACCTCGCAGAATACCCCCACAGAATATCTCCGCAATGCCCCTCATTCCCCCGCCCGCCTCATTTAAAGTCTTGCCCGGCTGCACATTTCAGGGTACAATGGTAAAATGATAAAATGACTACCCCGACCGATGGAGGCGCATGTAATATGAAGATCCTTACAACCAGACAGCTGACAAAATGCCAGACAGAGAGTCTGAAAAATCTTGTAATGCTCTGCCAAGACCAGGATAAGCTCCGCTTATCCTGCCCCTTAGACGCGGACCGCTTTTATCTTCTGCTGACGCAGGAAAAACAGGTCGGGAACGCCCCGAGCGGGCCAGCCACAGGAGAGACCGCCTCAAAAGGGCCAGCCTCAGGAGAGACCGCCTCAGGAGAGACCGCCTCAGGAGAGACCGCCTCAGGAGAGACAGCCCCGATTCGGGTAGCCCCTGCCGGGACAGTTCTAAGCGGGGAAGCTTCAACCGATACGCCCTCAGTCAATTCCCCCTCCCATCTTCTCTCCCTCGCCAGCGCCCTCGCCGTATTCGAGGAGGATGGCGTCTGGGAGTGCTACGCCTTCACCCGGCCGGATCTGCGCCGGACTCACTGCTTTTCACAGCTCTTGGACCGTCTGGAGCAGGACGCCCAGGAGCAGGATCCGGAACCGGAGCTCTGTTTTGTGGCCGATCCCGCCTGCGAGGCTGCGCAGAAAACCCTTACGGCCATCGGCGCGCAGCTCTGGTACGAGGAGCACGCGATGATCTGGAAGGCCGGCGCGGATGATCTGAGACAGCCAGCTGGCGCAGCTGACAAACCACAGTCATCCAGCGCATCCTCCCCCATATCCCTGGAATTTTCCTCCCAGGGCCTCCCCGTCCATTTCCCGCCGCGGTCCATTCAAAGCGCCCCCCTCCCCGAACGCCTGGACATCCTGGCACGGGCGCGGGACGGCCAGCCGGTGGGGGCGTGCAGCCTTTACCTCCAGCCCCCCTCCGCCTGCCTCTTCGAGGTCGAGATCCAAGAGCCGCTTCGGGGCCAGGGGCTGGGCGAGGCCATGGTGCGGGAACTCCTGCGCCTGGCCCCGGACATGGGCCTCTCCGCCATAACCCTCCAGGTCTCCGGGGACAATACCCCCGCGGTGAATCTGTACAAAAAAACAGGGTTTCATATCACTGAAACCCTGTCCTACTACCTGTATTAAATTATGTACGTTCCCCCGTCAGTCCTTCCGGACTGTGATTCCCTGGGCCTCGATCTTTTTGCGGATCGCCAACATCTTCTCGTCCGTCTGGGCGATCACATCCGCGCACTCTCTGAGCTCGCGGCTGATCTCGCCGTCGTCGTTTAGGGACTTCTTGTACTTGAGCTGGTGGTCCAGGCTGGCCCAGAAGTCCATGGCGATGGTGCGGATCTGCACCTCCACCCGCATGTTCCGCTTGCACTCGGAGAAGAACACCGGAACCTCGATGATCAGGTGGTAGCTGCGGTAACCGTTTGGCTTGGGATTCTTGATATAATCCTTCACCGCGATCACGCGCACGTCGTCCTGGCGCACCAGCATCTCCGCCACCTCGTAGATATCGTCCACGAATGAGCAGATGATGCGGATTCCGGCTACGTCGTCTAAGTTGGCCTGCATGGCCTCTAAGGACACCTCAAACCCTCTGCGCTGAAGCTTTTCCAGGATACTCATGGGCTTTTTCACGCGGGATTTGATCATCTCGATGGGGTTGCGCTGGTTTTTCACCGACAGCTCGTCGTTTAGGACCTCCAGCTTCGTCTTCACCTCGCGGATGGCCCCGGCGTACATCATCATGACGCGCTGGAACTCATGAGCCTGGTGAATCCAGATCTCCGGCACCTGCACCATATCCGGCACATTGACGATCGACTGTTTCAGCTCGCTGTTTGGATTAATGTTGATATTCATTGGTTCACCCCTCAATGCATTTGTCTCTACGCGATCCGGCAAACCTACAGTTCCTCCACTGCAGCAGCTGCCTCATCCATCCACGGAAGCTCCAGATACTCCACCTGTCCGGCATCCACCATCTGGGCGATCTTCGGATCGATCGGGATTCTGGCCAGGACCTTAAGCCCCTCCTTCTCCGCCACCTCGTCGATATGGCTCTCGCCGAACACGTTGATCCGCTTGCCGCAGTCCGGGCACTCCAGATAGCTCATGTTCTCCACCACACCGATAATCGGAATATCCATCTTCTTGGCCATGTTCACGGCCTTGGTCACGATCATGCTCACCAGCTCCTGCGGGGAGGTGACGATGATGATGCCGTCCACCGGCAGAGACTGGAATACGGTTAACGGCACATCTCCGGTCCCCGGAGGCATATCCACAAACATGAAGTCGATATCCTGCCACAGCGTCTCGCTCCAGAACTGCTTCACCGCGCCAGCGATCACCGGACCTCTCCAGATGACCGGATCCGTGTCGTGGTCCAAAAGCAGGTTGGCGGACATGATCTCCACGCCCTCCAGAGACTGGGCCGGGAGCATCAGGTTGCCGTCCGGTGTCACGCCCACTCCGGTGTCGCTGCTGATTCCGAAGGCCTTGGGGATGGACGGGCCGGTGATGTCCGCATCCAGGATCGCGGTGCGCTTGCCCTTGCGGTTGGTGGACACAGCCAGCATGGAGGTCACCAAAGACTTTCCTACGCCGCCCTTGCCGCTTACGATGCCGATTACCTTCTTCACCGAGCTGGCCGGATTCAGCGCCTCCAGGAACTCGTTTTTATCTGTCTTGCGGCTCTCACAGTTCTCACTGCAGGATCCGCAATCATGATTACACTCACTCATAACTCTTTAATCTCCTTCCAAATTTTACAGAATTCCGAGATTCTGTCATTATCATGTCCATTATAAAACCAATCGGCCTTATTGTCCATCGCTTCATTTATAAAATTAACATAAAAAGCAAATTTCCACGCGCCATTTATTTCCATAATTGTGAACTTTGCACAGGTTCCGTCCATATCCTTTACTTATTTTGGCGTAAGTGTTAGAATAATTGTAGAAAGATTGTGAATTTTCTGTGAACGCGCAGGTGACATCCGCTCACTGTGAATGATCGGAGGTGGACTATGATGAACCCGTTTCTGACCCCTGCATTTGGCCGTCCGTTCGCGCCAAACAGTTCCCCGGAAGACCCGCCGGAGCGCCCCACCGCGATCCAGCAGGCGGAGCAAAACGCCGTCCGGGGGGCCATGGCCGACTTTTCAAGGCAAACCGCGCGCCAGGCCTTCGCCATCGCCCTGGGACTGCTCCTCCTCTCCCTGGGAGCCGCCGCGTTCATGGGGCTTCGGGCCATCGCCAGCTCCCAGGTCTGCTACTACGACCAGGACGGAAATCTGCTCGCAACCCCCGAGGAGGACGGGCTTTCCAGCGTGATCGTGAAGTAAGGCCCTGAAAATCGAACGCTTTTCCTACATTCTACTATACCAAACGAGCCGGGGGCCGGATGAACTTTCATCCGGCCCCCGGCCCAATCTATGCTCTGTCAAATTTCCTGTGCACTGTAGCTACTGCAAATTGAAGGTGACGGAAACCTGCGCCTCCACGCGGATCTCCCCAGCCATCACGCCCATGTCCATGGCCGCCGCGGTGCTCTCCATCGCCATATTCTTGGCCTGGCCGCCGGCCATGTAGCCGGTGTAGCGCGCGGCAGGATTGTAGCTGTACTCCTCCACATGGGCCACCTGGCCCAGCGTGCGGCCGCTGGCCTCCGCCAGAGCCTGTGCTTTACCCTTCGCCATCTCGATGGCCTTCTTTAACGCTTCCTGGTAATTCTCATCGTAGTTGCTGCAGAAGTAGCTCACGCTGTCGATGCTGTTGACGCCCGCCGTGACGGCCTGGCTTAGGATGGAACCGGCCTGGTCGATGGGGATGTCGGACACAGTCAGGCTTGTGTTCATCTCATAGCCGGTGATCTCCCGGGTGTCGGAGTTCCAGTTGTAGATGGGGTCCATGCCGTAGGACGAGGTCTGCATGGAGCGCTCCTCGATCCCGAGGCTCTTTAGCTTCTCGATGGTCGCATCCAGGTTCTTCGCGTTCTCCTGCTGACACTCCTCGGCGGTCGGCTTCTGGGTGTGAATCGAGAACACGATCTCCGCCATATCCGGCACCACCCGTACCTCCTCCTTGCCGCTCACGGTCAGCTGGTTTGACGCCGTGTCCGCGCTCTGGACAACGATCGTGCCCGGAACCTGTGTCTGTGCGGAGCAGGCCGAGAGGCCCACCGCGACTGCCGCAACCGCCGCCGCGGTCACAGCCATCCATTTCCTTGCGTTTCCGTTTTCAATCTCTTTTTTCATTCTAATCTCCTCCCGATTGTTTTTCTCTGAACTTATCTTACCAGAATTTTCCGAGCCGTGTATTTCTTTTCTCTTAAGCTTTTCGCCGCTCTTTTTTACAGATTTCTTTTTTCGCCCGTAAGCATTTTTAATTTTCCAGGAAACCTCTGGCGCTTGACAATCCGGCCCGGTTGTGGTTTGCTAGACAGTGTAGAGTGTTTAAAAAGCGAGGAGTACAAGGGATGAAACTGATTATATCGCCCGCAAAAAAGATGAATGTGCGGGAGGACGAGCTGGAACCGGCGGCGCTCCCCCACTTTTTGGAGCAGGCCGGTGTGCTGATGAACTACATGAAGGGGCTGACGCGCTCAGAGGCCCAGGCGATCTGGAAGTGCAACGACTCCATCGCACGCCTAAACTATGAGCGCTTTCTGCACATGGATCTGGAACGGCGGCTGACACCGGCAATCCTCTCCTACGAGGGAATCCAGTACCAGTACATGGCCCCCAGCGTGTTTCAGACCAGTGAGCTGGACTACGTGCAGAGCCATCTGCGGATTCTCTCGGGATTTTACGGGATGCTGCGTCCCCTGGACGGCATCGTGCCCTACCGCCTGGAGATGCAGGCCAAAATCGATCTGACGAGGGGCGGGCAGCGCTTCACGGACCTGTACGCCTTCTGGGGCGACCGGATCTACCGGGAGCTGGTCCGCGGGGACCGGGTGATCGTAAACCTGGCCTCCAAGGAGTACAGCAAGGCCGTGGAGGCATACCTGGAGCCGGACGTGCACTTTGTGAACGTGGTGTTCGGGTGCATGGAAACGGACAAATCGGGGCATCCAGGGATTAAAGTCAAGGGCACCGAGGCAAAGATGGCCCGCGGGGAGATGGTGCGCTTCCTGGCGGAGCGGGGCGCGAATGCGCCTGAGGCCATGCTTGCGTTTGACCGGCTGGGCTACCGCTACCGGGGCGAGCTCTCCGACGGGAACAACTATACATTTATTAAGGAGGAGACAGACAATGCTGGAGGCAGGAACTAAAGCGCCGGAATTTACACTTCCGGACAAGGACGGGAACATGATATCGCTGGCGGATTTCCGAGGAAAAAAGGTGGTGCTGTACTTTTATCCCAAGGACAACACGCCCGGGTGCACACGGGAGGCATGCGCCTTCGCCGGCGCCTACGAGGGCTTTAAGCAGAAGGACATCGCGGTCATCGGCGTCAGCAAGGACAGCCAGACCTCCCACCAGAAATTCGCAGAAAAATACAACCTGCCGTTCATCCTGGTGTCCGACCCGGAGCTTGAGGCCATCAAGGCCTACGACGTGTGGCAGGAGAAAAAGCTCTACGGCAAGGTAAGCCTTGGCGTGGTGCGCTCCACCTACATCATCGGCGAGGACGGCGTGATCGAGAAGGTCTACCCCAAGGCCAAGCCGGACACCAACGCGGCGGAGATCCTGGAGTATCTGGAGAGTGTGAAATAGGTGGGAATTTGAGGGCGGGCGGACTGATCCCAGAGCTGGTATTTCATGGCGGCCTCTGTCAGGGCCTTGACAGATGACCAGAAAACTGCTATTATGTAAACGGCGCTAAAAACAGGCGCCGGCAGCTTGTAACAAGCTCCGCAGGGTTCGCCCGGCTGTGGTTATCCACAAAAAAGCCGCGGACGGACCAGCCAGTCCACAATTTTAAGGGGTTGTACTGGTTTCGACGGGGATCATGCAGCTGGTGAAGCTATCCCCATGCGATGGGTTAAATGGCAAAATTAAATACAAACGCTGAAGACAATTTAGCAATCGCCGCTTAATTGCGGCTGTCAGACTTAGAGCACCTGCACTTTAAGACCCTGGCATCGACTATGCAGGAAACGACTTATGCAAAGCTTTGAGCATATGGGCGTAATATGAAGCTACTGAAACCGTCCGGGTGTCCTTTCTCTGGCGGCAGAGGGAATGTCAAATAAAGGACTATGATAGTAGAAGAACAGGGAATTGGTTTTCGGACAGGGGTTCAAATCCCCTCAGCTCCACGCGAAAAAAGCCTTGCAAATGCAAGGCTTTTTTATATGCCATGTTACACACTTTTTTCATGTTCTTTCACTAACTTTTGCCACAGCCGTTCACCCCCCCCCCCCCGATCGGAGTAGCACACGCCCTGGCTCCCGCCCATGACTT
>USJW01000133.1 GCA_900555045.1 uncultured Clostridium sp.
ATCTATAACTGCAGCATTTAAAAAAGATCCTTTTCGCAACACACTTTCATCTTTTTTTTCTATAAAACACCATATATGGTAAAGTTCGTGGGCAGCAGCAAAAATTTGTTTGGACAATGGCAGCCAGGAATTCACATATACAAATATCTTTCCCTGTTTGACACAGGTAAGCGCGCAAAAGTCATCATCCTCAACCGGAAACCGAAAAAGTTCCAACGCTTCTTGATTTTTCCGTGCATAATTAGCTAGTACTGAAAAGATATCATCCTGTATGATATTATTTCCATTATATAGACTATTATATTGAATAACTGCACGGGACAGCTCCTTAAACCGATTCAAATCCCTGACATAAAGGCTGTTTTCTAACACATTCTCCATTAAAATTCTGTCCACTCCTCCCTCATTTTCATGCCATTCTCATGGACCCGATCATGAAAAAGAATCAGGTTTACCAGCATGTCTATATCCCTTATCGCCTGCTGCGCTTCTTCCGTTCTTACCTGGCCCATAAAAATGTGGAACACATCCATTTCCTCATAATCTTTCGGAATAGAGGTAAGTTCTTCCATGCTTATATCACAAAATTCCGCAATTTGCCGAAGTTCCACTGCATTAATGATGCGTGTCCCATTAAGCATTTTACTTACAATCTGTCTGGATACTTTAAGATACTCTGCCAACTCTACCTGTTTTCTTTGATTTTTTTCGAGGCACCTGCTGATATTGTTGGCTATTATTGTATTCATATCTACCATCTTTTGCACCTCCTTTTCCTTGATTCTATTTCTATTATATTCTATATTGGGCTCTTGTCAACATTTCGGCAACATTACCGTGTATAATTGTGATATTTTTTCATTTTAGTATCTATTTTAGATACTTTTTCACATGTTAAATTTCCAGCCCTCGCATCCCCTTCTCAAACCGCCAATAAACATACAGCGAAATCGCCACATTGATGACATCCGCCACAATCTGCGACCACACGATCCCATACATTCCAAACACCCAATTGAGGATATACAGCATGGGAATGTTCAGGATCAGCCAGCGCATGACACCCAGGAACAGGGCGATTCTGCCCTGTCCGAAGCCATTGAACAGGTACACGGTGAAGAAGCTCAGGAACATAAACGGTGTGGCCAGGCAGCGGATTCTCAGGAAATCGGTTCCCAGCGCCACGGTCTGCGCGTCGCCGATGAATATCCCGGTTATATTCAGTGCAAAAATTTCGTACAGTATAATGCTGACCGCTGCGCAGATCAACCCGACCCGGCGGGAGAACACAATGGTATCCTTCATCCGCTTACGGTTGCCGGAGGCATAATTGTATGCCACAATCGGCATCATGCCCTGGCAGATACCGACGCCGATGTTGAGGGGCAGGCGCTCGATTTTCAGCACAATCCCGATCGCCGCCATCTGAATGTCGCCGTAGGCCGTCATCAGCCGGCCGATTACAATATAGTCAAAGTCGAACAAGAATGTGGCCAGCGCGGAGGGAATACCCACATTGAAAATGCTTTTGATGCTCTCCTTCGCCGGTAGTTCCTTGATCGACCCCTTTCTCAGGACGGAGTCCGGCCCCAGGCCCCGGATTGTGATCAGGAAATAGCTGCATGAAATAAAGTTCGACAGGCAGGTGGCGAGCCCGGCGCCCATGATTTCATTGCCCTTTGGCAGAAGCACGAACATGAACAGCGGGTCCAGGGCCACATTCAGCAGGCCGCCCAGCGTGATTCCGACGCCCGCCTTCTTGGACTCCCCGATGCTCCGCAGCAGATTGGCGTAGGTGTTGGACAGAACCGTGGGCATGCCGCCCAGCACGATCACGCAAAACGCGTACTGGTTCGCGTACCGGTAGGTCTCATTCCCGGCCCCCAAAAACGTCAGAATCGGGCGTCTGAAGAACAGCATGGACAGGGAAAACAGGCCAGCCAGGCCGAGCGCCATGCAGATGCTGAATACGCCCACCTTTCTCGCCTCCTTTATCTCCCCTCTTCCCAGCAGCCTCGATATCAGGGCTCCGCCGCCGACTCCCGCAAGGCCGGCCAGCGCCAGCGAAATATTAAAAACGGGCAAAATCAAAGAGGCGCCCGCAACCATATAAGGGTTGTTGGTCTGCCCCACGAAAAATGTGTCCGCCATGTTGTAAAACAGTACGATCAGCTGGCCGATCACCGTCGGCACTGCCATATTTTTTACAGCCCTCGGCACCGGCATCGTCTCAAATACTGCAACGTTTCTTGAATCTCCCACAAAATCACCCCGCCTGTCATGTGTGGCGCCGCGGGAAAAAACGCCCGCAGCCACATCTGTTTTCTTAAGATCTGATTCTACTATGATTTGCGGTGGATGTAAAGTGAAGTGGACCAAAAACGTACGGAATCCCGCCAGCCTGTTTGTATCCGCGGTGGCCTCGGCAGCTCGCCGCCTGGACATCACACAGCCTGGCTTCCTGATCCAAGCTGTGCTATACTATTCCAATAGCTTTGCCGCCCACCCATGCGGCAGATTGGAGATTCCCATGAGACGATACAAACGCAATCCATTCACGCTTCTGGCCGTCGCCCTGAGCCTGGCTGCGCTCATGTCCGGCTGCAGTCAATCGGGCGCAAAAGCAGCGAGCAGCGAAGGGGCAGGAACGGCTCTGGCAATCGGGGCAGAAACATCCCAGGCGGCTGAGGCCCCCCAGGAGACGGCTGCTGAGGCACCGCTGGAAGACGCCGCCGCCCCGTCTCGGTATACCGCCTCCCTTCTTCCCCCATCCCTCCCTCAAACCGGCGCCAAGCTGGACGATTTCATCCCGGAGGGATGGACTCTCCTGGACTCCGTGGCACTGGATTTCAACCGTGACGGGTACACAGATTATGTGGGCGTGCTGGACGCCAGCGGCGAGGATATTCCAAGCGACACCCCATCGCTCACTCCGCGCATCCTGTTCGCCGTGGCCAGCTGCGGTGAAAACTCCCTCCGGCTGGATTTTCAGGACGAAAACCTGATCCGCACCAGAGATGAGGGCGGCGTGTTCGGGGATCCCTATGTGTCCTTGACCGCGGACGGGACCACCTTCACCACCAACGCCTTCGGCGGGAGCGCCTGGAAATGGTCGGAGGCGTACACCTACACTTACCGGGACGGCACCTGGTATCTGTCCTCGGGCCATACCACCTACGGCTACGGGCCCATTGTCACCGAGGAAAACGAGGACGACTACGAGACCGGCATAGGAATTCGGCGGAAGCGCAGCAGCGACTTGGAGCATTTGGAGAACGCGGATGTCGAAAACGCTGAGTTCGACCTCGTCTACCAGGTCCGCCTGGACGCCCCGCCGGATATCTCCCAGGCTGGAAAGCGCTGGTGGCTCTCCCCCGACCGCCTGACGGAATGCCCGGTGAAAACAATTGCCATCGCGAACGGCATCGACTTGGAGCGCTCTCAGGTAAAGCTCCCGCTGGAAGGTTTCATCCAGTACCGGGACGAAAACCTGATTCTCTACACCTTCACGGACCAGGACCGCCAAAAGAGCTATCTGTCCTGCTACCTGGAAGGCAGCCAGAGCCTGACCGTGATCGCAGAAGATGCGGCGACGCAGTCCGCCTTCGACTCCTGCTTCGCCTACAAGGGCAAGGTCTATTACACGATAGACGAGCTGGCGGATGTCTCCGTCAAAAACAGCGACGGCACATTGACCACGTCCAACCGCCTGGTGGCGCAAACGCTTTACCGCCGAAATACAGACGGCAGCGACCTGCAGGAGATTTTCCAGTACCGTCTGGTACAGCCGGGCGAAACCATCCCTGACATGCCGCTCCCCTACATTTTCTTCAGCTGCGAGCCCACCGGGGACGAGCTCATCGTCCAGGTCTACTTAGGCGGACGCCCCCAGCCGTTTTACCGAATGAATCTGGACGGAAGCAACGTGCGGGAGATCGGCTTGCTGCCCGCCGGCGAATAAGGAATTACAGCTGGCCGCAGGGTACGCAACCATGGGCCAGTGAGAGCCCCCTGCCCAAAAAACGCATTGCGCCCGCCAGGTGTTACCTGACGGGCGCAACATTTTTCTATTCCCCCAAACAAAATCCAACGGACCTTTCTTTCGCAGCCCCCCAGTGGGTGAGAGTCGGGCGAGCGAACGGATGCACCGTTTCCCTTACTCCGCCCCTTCCCAAAGCCTGTGCTCCGCGAGCGTCAAATCCCCTCGCATCGCCCACACCTTGACGCCGCGCATCCGCAGCTTCAAGCTCACCTTCCGGCCCTTAAGCCGCTCCAAATCTCCGGCGAACCGGATGGACCACCATCCGTCCTCCCCGCGCGAGACGCAGCTGTCCGCGTAGGAGAACCCGTCCAAAGCTTCCTGGTTCCAGAACGCCGATATCTCCGCCTGAATCATGCAGTCCGCCCCGGCCTCCGCCTGCGTCCCGCAGTCCGCCCCAGCTTCCGCCCGGCTCCCGCAGCTCTCCTCAGCCTCCGCCTTCATCCCGCAGTCCTCCACCGCATCCGCCAAAATCTCCAATCTTCCGCCTTCCACCCGCATCCTGCAAGTGGCCAGCACGCTCTCCCGCTCAGCCCTCCGCGGCGTGAGCGCCGCGAACCGATCCGGCTGCCACTCTGCACGCCCCAGGGCGCTCTCGCGCCAGTTGGTGTGGCAGCCGTTTCCGCCCATGTAGTACACCCACATCCGGCCGTCCGGGGCCATCACGGGCGGGGAGGCGTAAATGCAGCGGCAGTCAAATTCTCCGTCGGGATAGTTCCCGGCGCCCCGCTCGATCAGGTGCTGGCCCGCGGCCACGAAGTCGAACTTCGCCGGATCGGCCGCCCAGGTCAGCTCTAAGTCCACGCAGTCAAAGTTCTCCTCCAGCCGGTCCCCCTCGTGGATCATGGAGGCCAGGCCCAGGTAGAGGTTCCCCCACCGAAACGCCGGCATGGCGTAAATCTGGTTCTCAAACCCGGTCCCCCGGAGCGTCTCCTCCGGCTCGCTCCAGTGCAGGAAATCCTTGCACCGGCTCACGGTGGTGATGCGGATTCCGTCCTTCCAGATTCTGGATAATAAGGTGTAGCAGCCCCTCTCCTCGTCCCAGAAGGGCAGGTTGTGGCTGTCAGCCGGCGGGTTGTACTCCGGCCACGGGATGGGCTCGCACCAGTCCAGGCCGTCCGATGAGAACGAGACCGCCATGTAGGCCTCCCTCCCCGGCTGGTCCATCTTGGTCACCATCTTGTAGCGCCGCCCTGCGTCCGGATCATGCTCGTCGATCATCACACCGGTGCCGTGGGCGTAGGCGAAGATCAGGTTGTTCTCCCTGCTCCCGTGCCAATCCACTCTTCCAAGCGACGGCTTCTCCCAGTGGATCCCGTCCCGGCTCTCGGCGTAGGCCAGCCCCGGAGCCCGGTCCGGCCGGGGGATGTAATTTCGCCTGCTCCGCTCCTCCTGGTCCGCCAGGCGGCTATCCTCGTCCTCGATGAACAGCGTGTAGTAGCAGCGGTAAAGCCCCGCCCGCTCATCGTAGAGCACGTTGGGGTAGCCGTTGTCGATCCGCACCTCCCAGGGCTGATCCTGGGTGAACAGCGGATTGTTGGCCGCATCCTTCACCGGCCGGGCCACCTCCATCCGCAGATTTTCCATGGCCTGCGGATTCAACAGCCGCCGGTCCAGCATCAAATATTTTTCCATATGCCTCACTCTCCTGTCCCTTGTCATACAAAAGGGGGCGGCGGACCAAGTCCCGTTCGCCCCGCGAACCGCCTTAGCCGCCTCCCCCTCACAAGCTCAAATGTCTCAGCAGAACTTCTCCACCGCAGCCGTGATCATGTCCGCGCACTCCTTCACCGTGGGCATGTCGCTGTCCGCCAGCCCAGGCATGGGCCTGCGCACGCTTCCGATGTTCAGTCCCTCGCGGATCTTTAAGATCTCCTTCATCACCGCGTATAAGTTCCCCTTGCAGCTGCACATCTTGTAGATGATGGCGTCCGCCGCGTACTGGATCTCCCTGGCCGCCGGGATATCCCCCGCCTTAACCAGCTCCTCGATCTTTAAGTACAGCTCCGGCATCACGCCGTAGGTGCCGCCGATACCGCCGTCCGCGCCCATGGCCAGGCCGCTGACCAGCTGCTCGTCGGGTCCGTTGAACACCACGAAGCCCTCGCCGCCGTCCATCTTGAACATCTGGATGTCCTGCACCGGCATGGAGCTGTTCTTCACAGCCGCAACTCTCGGGTTCTTTAACATCTCGTGGAACAGCGGCATGGTCAGAGCCACGCCCGCCAGCTGCGGGATGTTGTAGATCACGAAGTCCGTGTTCGGGGCGGCTGAGGAGATGTCGTTCCAGTACTGGGCGATGGCGTACTCAGGCAGATGGAAATAGATGGGAGGAATCGCCGCGATGGCGTCCACGCCCAGGCTCTCCGCGTGAGCCGCAAGCTCCATGCTGTCCGCCGTGTTGTTGCAGGCCACATGGGCGATGATCGTGAGCTTGCCCTCAGCGGCCTTCACCACGTGCTCCAGCACCAGCTTGCGCTCCGCCACGCTCTGGTAAATGCACTCGCCGGAGGAGCCGCCGACGTAGACGCCCTTCACGCCCTTTTTCACCATGTAGCGGGTCAGGGCCTCAACGCCCTCGGGGCTGATCTCGCCCAACTCATCGTAGCAAGCGTAAAACGCCGGAATCACACCCTGATATTTTGTTATGTCTCTCATATTTATGCCTCCATTGCGGGACTCGTTCTTCGCCGGGCCTCGCCCATTTTTTTACAATTTTTCAGTTCCGTTTCCTGCGGTTGGGCCACAGCTAAACTGCGCCCGGTGCCACTCAAAAAGCGTCACACCCGGACCTTCACAACCGCTTTCTCCACCTTCACCGGGCCGCCGTTCTCGATCTTCACCAGATGGGCGTCCTCCGGGAACACGATCAGCACCTTGCCGGGCTCCATGGGGACCTTCACCTCCACCGGGCCATCGCAGACCACGTTGTCGGCCTCCCGGTCCACGCTGGTCACGCTCATGCGGTCCATGGGCGTCACGCCGATGAATTCACAGCCCTCCGCCAGCAGGTGGATGTCCGCGTAGGCCTCGTGGGCCTCAAAGGCAGCCTCCTCCTCCGGCATGGTGGTGTAGCTAAACCGGTTGATATACACGTTGTCGCCGTCCACCTCGTTGCGCCCGGGCACCAGATCCCCGATGCCGTGGGCCAGCAGGTAGTCGATGGCCGTGTCCATGTGCGCCCCCAGCCCCTTATGGCGGGCCAGATGCTTCATATCTGTATAAATCATGCCTCAGCCACCTCCTTGTCGTACAGATGGCAGGCCACCATGTGGCCCTCCGCCCCGTGATAGACCATGTTCGGCGCCTGGGTCTTGCAGATCTCCATGCACTGCGGGCAGCGGTTGTGGAACGGGCAGCCGTCCGGCTTGTGGATGGGGCTGGGCACCTCGCCCTCCAGCACCTGGCGCTTTTTCGTCTTGTGGATGTCAGCCACCGGGATGGCGGACAGAAGCGCCTTCGTGTAGGGGTGCAGCGGCTCGTCGTACAGCGCCCGGGAGTCGGCCACCTCCACGATACGCCCTAAGTACATTACCATGATCCGGTCGGACATGTACTGTACCACGGAGAGGTCGTGGGCGATGAATAAGTAGGTCAGGTTCATGTCCTTCTGAATTTCCTTCATCAGGTTTAGCACCTGGGCCTGGATGGACACGTCCAGCGCGGACACCGGCTCGTCGCAGATCAAAACCTCGGGCATCACCTCCAGCGCTCTGGCGATACACAGCCTCTGGCGCTGGCCGCCGGAGAACTCGTGGGGGTAGCGCATCAGGTAGTCGGGCTGGATGTTGACCATCTTAAGCACCTTGCGCATCACTTCCTCCCGCTCCTCCTGGGTGTCGATGCCGTGAACCTTTAAGGGCTCCTCGAAGGAGCTGTAGATCTTCTTCTGCGGGTTCAGCGCGGAGTAGGGGTCCTGGAACACCATCTGCACCTTGCGGCGGAACTGGAACATCTCGTCCTTGCTGAACTTGGTGATGTCCTTGAACTCGCCGCCGAAATTGAACATGACCTTGCCGCCGGTGGGGCGCTCCAACATCATGGCGGTCTTTCCGAAGGTGGATTTGCCGCAGCCGGACTCGCCCACGATTCCCAGGGTCTCGCCCCTATAGACCTCCAGGCTCACGTCGTCCACCGCCTTCACGTGTCCCACCACCTTCTTGAACATTCCCTTGGTGATGGGGAACCACGTCTGCAGATTCTCTATCTTAAAAATGACTTCCTTGTTATCCTTCATCTATTCCACCTCCGGACAGGAACTATACTTCAGGCAGCGCACATGATGGCCGGGCCCCACCTCGTAGGAGGGGATGGACCCGCGTCGGCAGAGCTCGATGCACTCCGGGCAGCGGTCCGCGAACTCGCAGCCGCCCTTTAGGTCGGCGGGGTTGGGGGTTGCGCCTGGGATTGTCTCCAGTTTCTGGCCGTCCGCCAGTCCCAGCACCGGAACGCTTCTGAGAAGCGCCTTGGTGTACGGATGGGCGGTGCGGTCGAACACGTCCTCCAGGCTTCCGAACTCCACCACGCGGCCCATGTACATGACGCAGACCTCGTCCGCCATCTCCGCGACCAGCCCCATGTTGTGGGTGATCAGGATGATGGATTTGCCGTCGTTCACCTGAAGATCCTTTAACAGCTCCATGATCTGGGCCTGGATCGTCACGTCCAGGGCCGTCGTGGGCTCGTCACAGATGATTAGCTCCGGGTTGCAGATCATGGCGATGGCGATCACCACGCGCTGCTTCATGCCGCCGGAAAACTGGTGGGGGTAGCAGTCGATCCGCTCCTCCGGGTCCGGGATTCCCAGCTTCCGGAACATCTCCAGAACCTTCTCCCGGGCTTCCTTCTTGGTCATGCCCTTGTTGTGCTGTAAAAGCCCCTCAGCCACCTGGTCGCCCACCTTGTATACAGGGTTTAAGCTGGACATGGGATCCTGGAACACCATGGATAAATCCGGACCGCGTAAGGAGCGCATCTCCGGGCCGTTGGGCTCCTTAATGCTCTCTAAGTGGTACTCCTTCACCTGGCCGTTCTTTAGGGCGTTGTACTGGATGCTCTTCGCCTCCACGATGGCGTTCTTGCCGGTGAAGCGCATGATGGAGTTCATGGTCACGCTCTTGCCGCAGCCGGACTCGCCCACTACCGCTAAGGTTTTGCCGCGCTTCAGCTGAAAGGATACATCCTTTACGATGCGGGTTTTCTTCTTGTCGGACACAAACGTGGTATTCAGTTTCTCTACATTTAAAATTACTTCTCTGTTATCCATCATTTTCCCTCCTTACTGCTGCTTCGCATCCAGCACGTCCCTGAGGCCGTCACCGAGGAAGTTGATGGCCAGCACGAACAGGCTGATTGCAAGACCGGGGAACAGCCAGATCCACCACTGGTTGGTCACAACGGACACGGATTTGGCGGCGTTTAAAATGTTGCCCCAGGTGGGTGTGCTGTCGGCTACGCCCAGACCGATGAAGGAGAGGGCCGCCTCCTGCAGGATGAAGAACGCCACGTTGGTGGTGGTGGAGACGATGATCGGGCTCATCACGTTCGGCAGAATCTGCTTGAACATGATGTTGTTCTTGCCCATGCCGAAGGCCTCGCAGACCTTCACGTAGGTCTCTCCCTTGATGCTCATGAACTCATTTCGCACCATACGGAAGGTGGTCATCCAGCCGGTGAACACGAAGATGAACAGCAGGTTTCCGAGGCCCCGCTTGTTGACGATGGCCACCAACATCATGACCAGAACCAGCTGCGGGAACGCCTGGAAAATCTCGGAGATACGGATCAGGATGGTGTCGGTCTTGCCGCCGAAGTATCCGGCCACCGCGCCGAGAAACGCGCCGATCACGGAGCTCATCACCGCACAGAACACGCCGATGATGATGGAGTAGCAGCCGCCCACCAGAACGCGGGCCAGCATGTCGCGGCCGATGGTGTCGGTTCCGAACAGGTGCTCCGACGTGGGCGGTTTTTTCATGTTGGGAAGCATGGGGGTGTTGTAGTCCACGCCCATGATAAAGCCCACCACGCAGGCGATGGTGATGGCCACCACCACGATCAGACCGAACAGGGCCAGCTTGTTGTTCATGAACTTGCGCACATTGCGCCGGAACAGAGAGGAGGCTGCGCTTTTATTTTGATCTTTAATACTTGTGGTTGCAGAATTGCTCATTGAATTACTCCTCCTTTCATCACTCGCCCAGGCGCACTCTCGGATCCAGCAGGGCGTTGAATACATCCACCATGAAGGAACAGATTAACATTGCCGCCGCGATGATGAGTGTGGTGATCAGCACAATGGGATAGTCGCCGGACACGATGGCATTGGTCATGGTCAGGCCGATGCCGGGGTAGGAAAATACGCTCTCGATAACCACGGAGCCGCCCACCAGCATAGGGATACGGAAAACCAGGATCACGAGCACCGGCTTCATGGCGTTGCGGAATCCGTGTTTTAAGTAGACCTTCCACTCCGGGATTCCTTTGGAACGGGCCGTCTTTATGTAGTCGCTGTTTAACACGTCAAGCATAGTGTTTCTGGCGTATCGCATGAGGACGGCCACCATGCCGATCGTCAGCGTCAGAACCGGCAAAAACAGGTGTTTGAAGGCGTCCACAAAGGCATTCGTGGCGTCCGGGCTCACGCGGTTGGCGGAGGGGAACAGTCCCAGCTTGATGGAGAAGATCTGGATCAGGATGATTCCCACTAAGAACTGGGGAACCGCCTGGCCTAAAACCGCCAGCACACGGCCGACGTAGTCGATGACACCGTTCTGGCGCACCGCGGAGACGATACCGATTCCGATTCCGATCACTGCGGACAGAACCAGGGAGTATCCGGCCAGCTCAAAGGTGTAGGGCAGGCGGACACGGATGATGGAGGCGATGGAGGAGCCGTCAAAGGAATAGCCCAGGTCGCCCCGGAGCACGCCGCCCAGCCAGCGGAAATACTGGATGATGAGCGGATCGTTTAATCCCAGGGACTCCCGCAGCGCTTCCACGTTCTCCTTGTTTGCGGAAAGCATCTCCGGGCTGACCATGAAGTTAATCGGGTCAATTCCGGTCAGCTGGAGTCCAAAATACACTATAAAGCTGATCAGCAGCAGCATGGGGATCATCATGAGCAGCTTTTTTACAATAAATTTCAGCATGTTATCTCTCCAATCTTACCTGAAGGCAGGCGGCGTATCCCTGCCCCACGGGCGAAAAAGAGGGGAGACAGGAGATATTCTCACTGTCTCCCCTCTGACGCTTCGGTGGTATGTGTTTACAAGCCGCCTGAGACTTTATCGTTCCAAGTTACTTGGCAATCTCCCAGTTTGCGAAATCGAGATCACACATGTACAGCGGGTTGCAGAACTCCACGCCCTCGGGCAGAACCACGTTGTTGCTGGTGAAGATGTAGGTGCCTACGGTGAATACCGGAACCTTGTAAACCTTCTCCTGCTCCAGATCCTGAAGCTGCTTCAACACGGCGTTGCGGTCCTCTTCTTTTACAGCCTTGGACAGCTGGGCAACCAGCTCGTCAAACGCGGTGTCCCCGCCGAAGATGTTGGCGAACAGGCCGTCGGTGCTCATGTACTCGGTGTACCACTCGTCAATGGAGAATGCGCTCTTGCCCTTGAAGCCCACATCGTACGCTCTGGTGGTGAACAGATCGGTGGTGCCGTCGTTGGACAGGGTGGCTTCCACGGTCAGGCCGGCCTGCTCCAGGTAATATACCACGGTGTTAATCAGGTCGATGGTGGTCTGGTCGTTGTTGTAGTAGCAAATCTTTAAGGTGCGGCTCATGTCGTAGCCGGAAGCTGCGATGTCGGCCTTGGCCTTGTCGGCGTCAAAGGTGTACTCGAAGCCGTTGTAGGCCGCATTGGTGTTGGGAACGCCGCTGTTGAGCACGTTGGCGTTGGGGTACAGGGTGGCTAAGGTAGCGCGGTCGATGGCCTCGATGATGGCCTTTCTCACTTCCACGTTCTGCATAGCCGGGTTCTCGTTTCCGTCGATGCCCTTCATGTTGAAGATGAAGTACTTGTAGAACAGTACGTCCACCTCATGCGCATTGAAATTGGACATTCCGTTTAACGCTTCCACTAAGTCGGCGGCGTTGCCGAACACATAGTCGGTGTTGCCGGACTGAGCGGCGGTCACGTAGTCGGATACGAAGTAGCAGATGACCTTCTGGATCTTGGGGGCCGTGCCCTCGTAGTTCTCATTCAGCTTCAGGGTGAAGTAGTTGCCCACGTTCAGCTGGTCAAGAGCGTACATGCCGGAGGTTACGGGGTTTGCCCAGAAGGGATCGGCTTCCATCTTTAACGGATCGGAATTCTCTAAGGAGTGCTTCGGGAGGATTGCGAACTGTGCCAGCACGTTCAACATTGCCGCGTAGGGAGCGGACAGCGTCAGGGTGATGGTGTTTCCGTCGGTCGCGATGGACTCGATGTTCTTGAATGCCGCGGTGTAGATGGAGTTGATGGTTGCTGCCTTAAGTCCGGTCTCGATGGACCACTGCACGTCGTCCACAGTCAGCGGCTCTCCGTCGGACCATTTTAAGCCGTCCTTTAAGGTGATGGTGTAAACCAGGCCGTCGTCGCTCACCTCGTAGGATTCGGCCAGATCCGGCTTCACTTCGGTGAGGGTGCTGTCCGCGATGAACAGACCGCGGAACATTAAGTTGGTTGCCATGATGCGGTTGTACCAGGGGGTGGGAATCCGGTCGTCGGTGGTGGAGCCGTCCCCGGTGGTCACCGCCAGCTTTAAGGTATCTCCGCCGACAGCGGGCGCCTCAGCGGCTGCCCCGGAGCTCTCACCGGCTTTTTCCGTAGCAGCGGTGGCAGCCTGCGTGGTGCCCGCACCGCTGTCCGTCTTGCTGGATCCACAACCGGAGAGGGCTGCGGCTGTCAGGCTGGTTGCCAACAGTAACGCTAACATTTTTTTCATTTCGCTTCCTCCTTATATTTACGAGGCAAGTCGCGCCTCATGTTCTGATATCAATATACTATTTGTGAAAATAATTTTCAATATATCTTATTCATGAAAATATATTTATTT
>USJW01000134.1 GCA_900555045.1 uncultured Clostridium sp.
AATGAATTTTTCAATTACCGTTTTCTGTCAAATCTTACCTGGTCCCCGGACGGAAAGGCCGCCGCAGTCACAGTGACCACCGCCAATCCGGAGGATAACGGTTACGATCAGAACCTGTGGCTGTACAGGGGAGACGGGTTTCGACAGTTTACGGCGCTTAACAAGGAAAGCTCCTTCATCTGGGATGATGAGAACACCATCCTGTTTGCGGGAGCCAGGCTGGCTTCCGATCAGAAGCGGATGGAAACGGAGGAAATAACCGTATTCAACCGCATCAGCATCCACGGCGGCGAAGCGGTCAAGGCTTTTACGCTGCCCGTAAAAGCGGTGGATATCAAAAAACTGTCCGACGGCCTTTACCTGGTCACAGCCAAATGCAACGCCGGAGTGCCGGATTATTACAAGATGAGCAGTGAGGAACGGGCCGCGGTTGACAAGGCCAAAAAGGACAATGCGGACTACGAGATCTTTGACGAGATCCCCTTCTGGTACAATGGCAGCGGGATCATCAATAAGCTGAGAAACCGCCTCTTCCTGTTCGACGAGAGGACGGGGGAAATGACGCCGATCTCCGAGCCGCTGTTCAATGTCACCTGCTATGCCGTGGCCGGCGATTTGATCGTATACAGCGGGGAGGCCTATCAGACCAGGCGCACGGACCGGGAATCCTTCTACAGATACCGGATTGGGGACAAGGCCAGTCAATGTATTAACGACAGCCGGGGTTACAGCGAGTGCAGCCTGTTCGCGGTGGGCAATACCATCGTGCTGATCGGCGCTGCGCGCACACGCTACGGCGAATGTGAAAACCCACATTTCTATACCCTGTGCCCGGAAAGCGGGGAGGTCAGGGTGTTGGCCGAAACCGACATGTACGTCGGCAACAGCACCAACAGCGACTGCCGCTACGGCAGAACCAGGGCTGCGAAGGCAGTGGGAGACAAGCTCTATTTTATCTCCACGCAGAGAACCTCCTCGTACCTTTACAGCATCGATCTGACCGGCAAGGTGGAGCTGGTGCTGGAGGAGGAGGGTTCCACCGACGATTTCGACCTTGCAGGCGGCAATGTCCTGCTGACCGGCATGTACGGTATGAAGCTGCAGGAGGTGTACCGTTACGGCCTAGAGGAGCAAAAACTGATCCAGGTGAGCCGGTTTAATGAGGAGGTACTGGACGGCAAGTATGTGGCGGAGCCGGAGCCTATTACCTTTACGAGAGACGGCGTGGAGATCGACGGCTGGATCTTAAAGCCCATGGATTACGACCCGGACAAATCCTATCCCGGCATTCTGGACGTCCATGGCGGCCCCAAGACAATCTATTCCCCGGTTTTTGTCCATGAGATGCAGTATTGGGCGGGGAAAGGCTATTTTGTATTTTTCTGCAATCCGGAGGGCAGCGACGGACGGGGCGACGAGTTTGCCGATATCCGGGGCAAATACGGCACCATAGATTTTGACGACCTCATGAAATTTGTGGACGAGGTTTTGGCCAGGTATCCACAGATTGACCCGGCCCGCCTTGGCGTTACAGGCGGTTCCTACGGCGGATTTATGACCAACTGGATCATCGGCCACACCGGGCGCTTCGCCGCAGCGGCCTCCCAGAGATCCATTTCCAACTGGATCTCCTTCTACGGCAACTCGGATATCGGCTATACCTTTGGGCCGGATCAGACCATCGGCAATATCTACGACGGCCACGAGAAGATGTGGTGGCATTCGCCGTTAAAATACGCCGACAATGTGACAACGCCCACCCTTTTCATCCACTCGGAGGAGGATTACCGCTGCTGGCTTCCGGAAGGCATGCAGATGTACACCGCCCTTGTGGACCGGGGCGTGGATGCCAGAATGTGCTATTTTAAGGGCGAGAACCACGAGCTGAGCCGTTCAGGAAAGCCGCTTCACAGGGAGAAACGCCTCAGGGAGATCACGGACTGGATGGACAAATATACTTGTAAATAAGAGAGGCCCGTGTACACAGCTTTGCGGCCGGCAGCGGAGCCTGCCGTGGATTTTGCGGAAGCTGTGCAGCGGACGGTCTGAGGACGAAAAACAGTTGAATAGAGGGGCTGTTGCAAAATAACCGAACAATCGGTTGTGGGGCGGCAGCCCCTTTTTGGGATGCGATCAGGGAATTGGTGTTTATAGTTTGGGTGCGGTGTGGTATAATTCAGACAATCATGGAAAAAAAGGAGGCGGACAGGATGGGGATGTTCGATTTTCGCTCGAAGGCTGAGCGCGAGCGGGATTACCAGGCGTTTTACAGGCGGGTGTTCCCTGAGGGGGAACGGCAGAAATTGCAGGTGGAGCGAAAGCTTCGGGAGAGGCTCCCCGGGGAGGACCTTCCCTATGTGATGATGTACTATGTGACGGTGAAGAACTGGCTGGCCCAGGATGAGACCCTGGATTTTGAGGGGGCGGCCCACAGGGCGTCCGGGTCCATGTCCGTGGTGGGGATCACGCCCGGTATTCTTGAGGTGGTCCGCCAGGTGATGGCGGAGGATGGAATGGCGTCCAGAATGTAAATACACGAAAGTCAGGAGGCAGAGATGGGAAAGATCGCGCTGTTGGTGTCCCGGGAGGAGATGCTTTACCACGCACACAATATATTGCAGGAGCAGAAGTTTGAGATCAGCGAGATGCGGGTGATCAGCACGGAGAACGCGGTGGCGGAGGCCAGGGAGGCGGTCTCCCGGGGAGCGACGATCATCATCGCCCGGGGCCTCCAGGCGTCCCTAATCAAGCAGTACACGGACATCCCGGTGGCGGAGATCGTGCTCACGGCCCAGGAGATGGCGCTTTTGGTGATCAAGGCCAAGCAGATTGTGAAGAAGAACGTGCCGGTGATCGCGGTGGTGGGATTCGAGAACATGTTCTGCGACATGACCTACTTTGACACGATCTACGGCATCGAGCTTCAGACCTACTATGTAAAGAAGGGCGCGGATTTGCCGGGGGCGGCCAGGCAGGCGGTGGAGGACGGAGCGGACTTAATCATCGGCGGGGACACGGCGGTGAGTCTTGCCTCGGAGGCGGGGGTGCCCTCGCTGTTTCTGTCCATGACCGAGGACTCCATCCGCAACGCCTTCTCCGTGGCCGAGAGCATGGACTTCGCCATGGGCGCCCAGAAGCGCAGCGAGGTGCAGATGGAGACGCTCCTCGACTACTCCTTCAACGGCATGGCGCGGATGGACGCCAAGGGGCGGATTCTCAGCGTGAACCCGATTCTGGAGGACATGCTGGGAAAGCCCAAGGAGGAGCTGGCCGGAAAGTACGCGGTGGACGTGATGAAGGACATTCCCGCGGAGAACCTGCGGCAGATTCTGGAGGAGGGGCAGGAGGACTACTCGCTGTTCATGCGCTTAAACGGCGTGTCCGTGTTCGCCATGCTGGCGCCCATCGTGGTGGACGGGCACGTGGAGGGGGCGATTCTTACCTGCCACCGGATGAAGAAGCGGCTGACGGTCCAGGAGGAGTCCAGCAGGAAGCGCCACTCCCGGGGCTTTATCGCCCTGGGCCAGTTCGAGGACATCGAGCAGCGCTCGGCGGCCATGCAGGCGTGCATCCGCCAGGCCAAGCTGTATGCCCTGTCGGACAAGCCGGTGGCGATTCTGGGGGAGCCGGGGACGGAGAAGCGCCTGATCGCCCAGAGCATCCACAATGCCAGTCTGCGGCGGGAGGAGCCCTTTGTGGACATCTCCTGCGACGGGATCGGGGACGAGCTGCAGCTGGAGATGATCTTCGGGGAGAAGGGGGCGGTGGTGCAGGCGGGCGGCGGGACGCTGCTGTTAGAGGATGTGGACTGGCTGACCCGGGCGAACCAGTACCGGCTGTACCAGCTGATCCGCTATAAGCTGCGGATGGGAGCGCAGGTGACGCAGAACCTGGGGGTGGACGTGCGGGTGATGGTGACCTCCGCGAGGCCGCTGTGGCAGCTGGCCGGGGAGGGAAGGCTCCGGGAGGACCTGTACTACCTTTTGGAGGGGCTGACCGTGCGGATCCCGCCGCTCAGGGAGCGGACCGAGGACCTGACGGCCCGGATCGAGGCGGGGGTACGGGAGTGCTGCGAGCACTATTCCCGCTTCCACGTGCTGACCCAGGGGGCCATGAAGGTGCTGTCAGAGTATCCCTGGCCCGGAAATCTGTTCCAGGTGGAGAATTTCTGCGAGCGGCTGATTTTGACGGCGGGGAAGCGGTCGCTTGACGAGATCGCGGTGAGGAGAATGCTGGAGGAGCTGTATCCTGTGGACGGCAGAGGAAAAAATGAAGTGGCAGGCGCGGGGGGATGGAATCCTGGCGGCGGGAATTGCGGCGCGGTGGCTGTCGGGAGGAATTGCGGCGCGCAGGGGGGCATTCCCGCGCTTCCCGACGAGGCCGAGCGGATCGCCGAGACGCTGAGGCGCCTGCGGGGGAATCGGGAGAAGACCGCGAAGGAGCTGGGGATGAGCAAGACGACGCTGTGGCGGCGGATGAAAGAGTATGGAATTGAGTGAAATTATATGAAATGATTTTGAACCGAAACGGTTCAGATAATGGGTGATTTATCTGCTTTGTACAGAAAAGTCGCCCATTTTTGGGTTATCTACCGATGGCGGGGAGGCGCCGGCTGCTCTATAATTCATAAGCGTAACAGACAGCAAAAGATTTGGCTTAAGAGGAGGATATGTTATGGAATACAGTCGATTCGAACAGACCTTTGTGGTGCGCCTTGATCCCGGCGAGGAGATTCTGGCCGCGCTGTCGGACCTTTGCAGGAGAGAGCAGATTGGGCTCGCCTCCGTGACCGGGCTGGGCGCAGTGAGCGAGGCTGTGCTGGGAGTGTTTGATACAGAGGCGAAGCAGTATTACAGCAGGGAATATCAGGGACTTTACGAGATCGCATCCCTGACGGGCACCGTGACGCAGAAGGATGGGAATCCATACCTGCACCTGCATGCGGTGATCGGGAACCCGGTTTCGGGCGAGTGCCACGGCGGACATTTAAACCGCGGGCTGATAAGCGCCACCGGCGAATTGATGGTGGCCGCGGTGAACGGACAGGTGGGAAGAAGGATGGACGAGGCGGTTGGACTGAATTTGATGGAGTTTTAGAAAAAATTGCAAAATGAAACAAGATTGAAACTGAATGAAATGATTGTAGAACGGATTTTGAAACACTATCTCATTTGCATAAAAAATTCCCTTTCTTTCATCCATTCTGCCAATAGCAATCCCTGTCCATCTTTCCTATAATGCAGATATAACAAACGAACCTTACAAACAATTCAGAAAAGCGAGGTAATGTAAAATGAAAATCGGATTTATCGGCTTAGGAATTATGGGAAGACCTATGGCAAAGAACCTGTTGAAGGCAGGCCACGAGCTGGTAGTTTTTGACTTTAATAAGGAAGCGGTTGCGGATCTGGTATCCTGCGGCGCTGTGGCAGCTGAGAGCGGCAAGGAGGTTGCCTCCCAGGTTGGCGTTGTGATCACCATGGTTCCCAACTCCCCCCACGTGAGAGCGGCGGTTCTGGGCAAGGACGGCGTTGCTGAGGGTGCTAAGCCCGGTACGGTTCTGATCGATATGAGCTCCATCGACCCCACCGAGAGCAAGGCCATCGGCGCGGAGCTGGAGAAATTTGGAATTGATATGCTGGACGCTCCGGTATCCGGCGGCGAGCCCAAGGCCATCGACGGCACCCTGTCTGTGATGGTAGGCGGCAAGAAGGAGCTGTTCGACAAGTACTATGACATGCTGATGGTGATGGCTGGCTCCGTTGTGTACGTTGGCGAGCTGGGATCCGGAAACGTTGCGAAGCTGGCAAACCAGATCGTGGTTGCCGTGAACATCGCAGCTGTGTCCGAGGCCCTGACCTTCGCAAAGAAGGCTGGCACGGATCCGGAGTTAGTATACCAGGCAATCCGCGGCGGACTGGCAGGCTCCACCGTTATGGACGCAAAGGCGCCGATGATGCTGAGCCGCAACTTCAAGCCGGGCTTCCGCATCGAGCTGCACATCAAGGATTTAAACAACGCGCTGAACGCTGCACATGCAATCAGCTCCCCCGTGCCGTTAACCGGCCAGCTGATGGAGATCATGCAGGGCCTGAAGGCAGACGGCTACGACAAGGAAGATCACTCCAGCATCGTTAAGTACTACGAGAAGATCGCAAACACCACAGTGGAGCCGAGCAAATAATTAAGGGCAGGGAAACGCGGAGGAAAGAGCAATGAACACAGATTTTATCAAGGGCGTCATCGTGCCGATCCTCACCCCCATCGACGGGGATGAGAAGATCGATGAGGCGAAGATGCGCGAGCAGGTAGATTACGTCATCGAGGGCGGCGTGCTGGGAATCCTGGCATTCGGCAGCAACGGTGAGTTCTATATGGTCGAGGAGGACGAGATGGAGCGCGGCTTAAAGATCATGGTGGATCAGGCCGCGGGCAGAGTGCCGGTGTATTTTGGAATCGGCGCCATCAGCACCAAAAAGTGCTGCCGTCTGGCAAAGATGGCAGTTGCAAACGGCGCTGCGGGAATCTCTGTGCTCCAGCCCATGTTCTTAAAGCCCACGGAGACCGAGCTATATCTCCACTTTAAGACCATCGCGGAGACGGTTCCGGACACGCCAGTGCTCCTGTACAACAACCCGGGCCGTGTGGGCTACACCATGTCCGCAAACCTGGTGGACCGCCTGGCTCACGAGGTGCCCAACATCATCGGCATGAAGGATACCAGCGGCGACATCACCCAGACTGCGGAGTTTATCCGCAGAACCCGTGACGTGGGCTTCAAGGTATTCGGCGGCAAGGACACCCTGCTCTACGCCTCCATGTGCCACGGCGCGGTGGGCGGCGTCTGCACGGCAGCCAACTTTATGCCGGAGCTGATCACTGATGTATACAACAAATTCGTAGCCGGCGATTTAGCGGGCTCCCTGGAAGCGCAGTTCAAGCTGAACCCGGTGCGCCTGTCCATGGACCCGGCCAGCTTCCCGGTGGCTGCCAAGGATATGGCAAACCTGCGCGGAAGAGAGATCGGCGAACCCTACAAACCCAACCTGCCGACCCCGGAGGGCCCGGTTCTTGACCGGATCCGCAAGGAGATGCAGACGGCGGGTCTGATTTAATCACTCCAGTTAATCAACCGAGACAGACCGGCGGGCCATTGGCGCTGCCGGTCTGTTTGCGTGCAGGGGCATAAAAAGATTTAGAGAGAGGGGAAATACGGACAGATGGATATCGGAGGACTTTGGACGCTCCAGTGCATGATGTTTTTTCTGGTGGCTGCGGGGGCGGTGTTAAAACGGTGCGGGATTCTCAAGGAGGAGGGCAAGGCGGTGCTGACGGACGCGGTGCTGTATTTCTTTTTGCCCTGCAACATCGTCAACTCGTTCCGGATGGAATTCGACCTTCAGATCCTGAAAAAATTCGCGGTAGTGCTCGGCATCTCCCTGCTGGTGCAGGCGGTCAGCTACTGCCTCAGCAAGACGCTCTACAACCGAAAATGTGCGGAGGTGAAGCGGGTCATGCAGTACTGCACCATTGTCTCCAACTCCGGTTTCTTAGGGCTTCCCATCGCGGAGGGGATCTTCGGGGCGGAGGGCATGATGTACGCCTCCATCTTCATCATCCCCATGCGGGTGATGATGTGGTCCGCGGGCATCGCCTGCTTCACCGAGAGCCCGGACTTTAAGTCGGTGGTGAAAAAAATCGCGGTGCACCCCTGCATCGTGGCGGTGTACATCGGCCTGGGCCTGATGGTGTTCGGAAAGCCGCTCGGCGCGTTCACGGCCCAGGCGGTGCCCGTGGCCGGGACGGTGGTTCCGGTGATAATAACCGCCCTGGACAAGGCGGTGCGCTCCGCAGGCGGGTGCACTACGGCCCTGACCATGGTGTTGATCGGCATGATGCTGGCGGAGATGGACCCGAAGCACATGCTGGACAAGGACTCTGTCTTTATTTCCCTCCTGCGCCTGGGGATTCTCCCCTGCCTGGTGCTCATTGGCTGCCGCTTATTCCACGTGGACGGGTTTCTCACCGGGGTCTCAGTGCTGATCACGGGGATGCCCGCGGGCAGCACCTCCGCCATCCTGGCGGCAAAGTACGGCTGCGACTACACCTTCGCCACCAAGTGCATCGTGGTCTCCACGCTGCTGTCCATGATCAGCATCCCGCTCTGGTGCATGGCGCTCTAGGGCCTTTCGCTCCTCCAGTACTCCGCCGCCAGCTCCACAAAGCGCGAGGCGCTGTGGGTTAAGTAGCTGTTTTTCCGGTGGGAGGCCGTGATCTCCCAGGTGGGGTGGGAGGGAAGGCAAAAACAGGCCACGCCCTCCGGCTGGTCACGCAGATAGTAGGCGGGGATCAGGCCGCAGCAGAGCCTGGAGCGGATCATGGTCAGGATGGTGCTGGTGTTGGAGGTCTCAAACAGCACGTTGGGCGTAAATCCCGCCTCCTCGAACAGGGAATCGACCATCTGGCGGATGGTGGATTCCCGGTACATGAGCACGAACGGTTCCGATTGGACGGCCGCGATATCCAGAGTTGGATAGCGGCCGTCCTTTGGCATCTGGGAGCTGTGGGCGCTTAGGGGGTGCCCGGCCGGGAGAACCAGGAAGATTTCCTCGTCTGCGATGGGGATGTAGCTGTCCGAGGTGCGCTGGCTGTCGCGTAAGGTCATGAAGCCGATGTCCAGCTCACCGTTTGCGATGAGCTTCTGCTGGGTGCGCACCGAGAGCTCCCGGGGGGATACGGTGATCTCCGGGTACTCGCTGTGGAACCGGGGGTACACCACCGAGAACATGGAGCTGCCCCGGCCGGGGGTGAAGCCGACGGACAATTGCCCCTTTTTGTCCTCCACCATGTCCCCGATGATCCGGTAGGTCTCCTGCTTGATCTGCAGCATCTTCCGGGCGTTTTTGAGGTAGACCTCCCCGGCCTCGGTGGGCCGCCAGTCCGTGCGGGAGCGGTGGAACAGCTGGGTGCCCAGCTCCTTTTCCAGGCGCAGAAGCTGCAGGTTTAAGGCGGGCTGGGTGATGAAGAGCTTCTGCGCGGCGCGGGTGATATTGTTCTCCTCCGCGATCATTAACATGTACTCGATCTGTTTTGTGTCCATAGTCATTCACCTTCATTCACAGGGGCAGACGCGCTGCTCTGGGGCGCGGTCAGATTGTTCTTCCAGTATTCTCCGGCCAGCCGGATAAAGAGGCGGGCGCCGTAGCTTAGGTAGCTGTCCCTGCGGTAGCCGATTACCAGGTCTAAGGAGGGGTGCTCCGGCAGCACGAAGCAGGCCAGGCCCTCGGACTGCCCCTCGATGTAGTAGCGGGGGATGATGCCGCAGCAGAGGGTGGAGCGCACCATGGTGGCGATGCTGGCCGTGTTGCTGGTCTCCAACAGGATGTTGGGCGCGAAGCCAGCGGCTTCAAAAATATCGTCGCAGACCTCGCGGCCCGTGGACTCCCGGTACATCAGCACGAAGGGCTCGTAGCGCAGCAGCCCTATGTCGATCACAGCCAGGGGCTCGCCGGGCGGGGCCGCCAGGCGGCTTAGGGGATGTCCCTCGGGGATGATCACCACCATCTCCTCGCTGCCCAATGTGATGTAGCTGTCGCTTCCGCGCTGCTTGGCGCCCATGATCATGAAGCCGATGTCCAACTCTCCCCTGGCGATGGCCTTCTGCTGGGAGTGCACGGTCATCTCCAAGGGCGTGACCGCAAGCTCCGGGCAGTCTTTGTGGAGAACCGGGTAGATGGAGGTGAACATGCGGATCCCGCGCCCCGGCGTCAGTCCGACGCTTAAACTGCCGCGGCGGCTCTTGGCGATGTCGTTGATCTTGTTGTAGGTGTCCTTCTTGATCCGCAGGGCCTCCCTGGCGCCCTGGACGTAGATCTCTCCGGCCTGGGTCAGGCCCCAGTCCGTGCGGGAGCGGTGGAACAGCTGGACGCCCAGCTCGCGCTCCAGCTTTAACAGCTGCTGGTTGAGCGCGGACTGGGAGATGTAGAGCTTCTCCGCCGCCTTGGTGATGTTGTTCTCCTCCGCGATCTTTATAATGTACTCCAACTGTTTGAAATCCATGGGCCCTCCTTGCGGCAGTGCAGAATTTTGCTGTGATTTGATTATAGTACACTTTGGCGGAAAAGACAATCGATCTAGTTGTTTTACTTAGAGAAAACTAAGATCTATGAATTTTACTTCTTGTAATGGCGATGCTATACTGAATTCATTGAAGAGAGAACGTTTCAGACCGCCGGGGCCGCCGTTTTTTTGGGGGCCGCGGGCGGGAACGTGTGAGGAGGTTATTATGAACATCAAAGGGACTCCGATTGTAACCGATATGAAGGTCATTCCGTGCGCGGGCTACGACAGCATGCTGCTGTCGCTCAGCGGCGCCCACGGGCCGCTGTTCACCCGCAATATCGTGGTGCTGACGGACAGCTCCGGAAACACCGGCGTGGGCGAGGTGCACGGCGGGGACGACATCACGCGGATGTTAGAGAGCTACATCCCGCTGGTGGTGGGTCAGCCCATCGGCGACTACAAGCGGGTGGTGAACAGCCTCAGGGGCGGCGGCTTTAAGCCCTCCGGGAACGACGGGGACGGGCTTCAGGGCTTGAACCTGGCCAACTTAAAGTTTGTGGTGCGGGCCGAGGGCGCGGTGGAGTGCGCGCTGCTAGATCTGCTCGGAACGTACCTGGACCTGCCGGTCTGCGCGCTGCTGGGGGACGGGCAGCAGCGGGACAAGGTGGTGGTCCTGGGCTACCTGTTCTACTGCGCCGACCGGCGCCTCTCCCCGGAGGCGTATCTGGACGAGAGCAGCTCGAAGGATCCCTGGTACAAGGTGCGCCGGGAGCCGTCCATGAACACCGAGCAGGTGCTGGAGAAGGCCTACGCGTTAAAGGAGCGGTACGGCTTCAAGGACTTTAAGCTGAAGGGCGGCGTGTTCTCCAGCGAGAAGGAGATGGAGACCGTCCGGGCGCTCAAGAAGGCCTTCCCGGACGCGCGGATCAACATCGACCCCAACGGGGCGTGGTCCCTGGAGGAGGCCGTTAATGCCTGCCGCGGCATGAACGGGATTCTGACCTACATCGAGGACCCCTGCGGGCCCGAGATGGGCTACTCCGGGCGCGAGATCATGCGCGAGTTCAAGAACGCCACGGGCATGCAGGTGGCCACCAACATGATCGCCACGGACTGGCGGCAGTTCTACCACGCCGTGTCCCAGAGCGCGGTGGACATCGTGCTGGCGGATCCCCACTTCTGGACCTTAAGCGGCTCCGTGCGAATCGGCCAGGTGTTAAACGACTGGGGCCTCACCTGGGGCTGTCACTCCAACAACCACTTTGATATCTCCCTGGCCATCTTCGCCCACTGCGCCGCGGCGGCGCCCGGCCAGCCCACGGCCATGGACACCCACTGGATCTGGCAGGACGGCCAGTACCTGACGAAGAACCCCATGCAGATCAAGGACGGGGTCATCGAGATTCCGAAGGAGCCGGGTCTGGGCGTGGAGATCAACATGGACGCTGTGTGGAAGGCAAACGAGCTGTACCGGACCTTAAAATCCGGGGACCGGGACGACGCAGCCGGGATGCAATACCTGATCCCGGGATGGAAATTTGACAAGAAGAAACCCTGTATGGTTCGCTGATGATAAAAGATAAAAAGGAGAGAAAAAATGACACCGATTATCACAAAAATGGAAGTTTATCCGGTCGCCGGAAAAGACTGCATGGAGCTGAATTTAAGCGGAGCACATGCCCCCTACTTCACCCGCAACATCGTGGTGTTGCACGCGGACAACGGCGAGACCGGCGTGGGCGAGGTGCCCGGAGGCACCAAGATCACGAGGGCTCTTGAGGAGTGCATCCCGATCGTGGAGGGAACTTCCATCGGCTCCTACAAGAACACGTTGTTAAAGGTGAAGGCGCACCTGGACGCCAAGGGCGAGGTGGACGTGAGAGGAAACCAGACCTTCGACCTGCGCACCGGCGTGCACGTGCTCACCGCCATCGAGGCTCCCTGCCTGGACCTTTTGGGAAAGCACCTGGGCGTTCCGGTCTGCCAGCTCTTAGGCGACGGACAGCAGCGCGATAAGGTCCGCATGCTGGGCTACCTCTTCTTTGTGGGCGACCGCAACAAGACCGACCTGCCCTACGACTCCGAGCCGGACTCCGACTGCGAGTGGTACAGAATCCGCCACGAGGAGGCACTGACCGCCGACAAGATCGTGGCCTTCGCCAAGGCGACCCGGGAGAAATACGGGTTCAAGGATTTTAAGCTGAAGGGCGGCGTGCTGCCGGGCAACGAGGAGATGGACGTGATCCGGGCGTTAAAGAAGGCGTTCCCGGACGCCAGAATCGACCTGGACCCCAACGGCGGCTGGCTGCTTGAGGAGGCGGTGGAGTACGTGAAGGGCATGCAGGGGATCCTGACCTATTGCGAGGACCCGTGCGGTGCCGAGGGCGTCTACTCCGGCCGCGAGATTATGAGCGAGTTCCGCCGCAGAACCGGGTTCCCGACGGCCACCAACATGATCGCCACCGATTGGCGGGAGGTTGGCCACTCGCTGCAGTCCCAGGCCGTGGACATCATCCTGGCGGACCCCCATTTCTGGACCATGAACGGCTCCGTGCGGGTGGCGCAGATGTGCCACGACTTCGGCTACACCTGGGGTTCCCACTCCAACAACCACTTTGACATCTCCCTGGCCATGTTCACCCAGGTGGGAGCCGCGGTGCCCGGGGAGTACAACGCCCTCGACACCCACTGGATCTGGCAGGAGGGCATCGAGCGCCTGACCAAGGAGCCGCTTCAGATCGTGGACGGCTGCGTGGAGGTGCCGAAGAAGCCGGGCCTTGGCATCGAGGTGGACATGGAGCAGGTGAAGAAGGCGCACCAGGT
>USJW01000135.1 GCA_900555045.1 uncultured Clostridium sp.
ATATCACATCCAGTCCCGGAGCATTGATATCCTTACCTGTTTCCGTCAGCCCATTCACAAAGTTCAGCGTCACGTCGTGCACCGCTGCCTGGGGCTCTGCCGCTTTCTTCGCTGCAGGCTTTTTGGCTGCCGGCTTCTTCGCGGGCGCTGCCTTCGGCTCATCCTTCTTTGCCGCCTTCGCTGCGGTTGTCTTGGCCGCGGGCTTTGCTGCGGTGGTCTTCACTGTAGTCTTCTTTGCCGCCGGCTTCTTCGCGGGCGCTGCCTTCTTCTCTTCCTTAGCAGCCTCTAAAGCCTCCTCCTTCACGGGAGCGGCCTTCACCTCTTCCTTCACAGGAGCGGCCTTTGTCTCAGCTTTCACTGCTGCCTTCACGTCCTCTTTCTTGGTTGCTGCCTTTGTTGTCTTCTTCGGTTCCACCATTGCTCATGTCCTCCCTATCATTGAATCAACATTGAATTACCCAAACATAACCCCTCAAGCATCCCCCGAATGTATTAAAGGCATTATAAAATGCTTTTTCGCTTTTGTCAACAAAATCGCCCGCAAAAGCCCGTAAAAACGGCAAAAATCGGGAATATTACAGCATTTATGTCAAAAATTCCAGAATTTTGGAATATGCCTCCGCCAGCTGGTCGAGGCCGATCCGGCAGTTGGCCGGGCTGGTGGATGGGAGGACCACCGCCTCCATTCCCGTCACCGGCAGACAGTAGCGCTTATACAGCGCCCCCGCCTTCGCGCCCGTGGTGAAAATCGCCTGTATGGGTGCCTGCGCCAGGATACCGCTCAAGTCGTTGGCCTTGGGGGAGCGGATACTGTTGTCGTCCGCGCCGCAGATCTCGCACCCGGCCAGCACGTCCCAGAGCGCCACTCTGCGCCGCAGCGCCAGGGCCCGCTTCTCCTCCACCGTCACCGGCTCCGGCTCCCCCAGCACCCGCGCCAGAACCGGCCAGAACCGGTTTCTGGGATGCCCGTAGTAGAAGCCGGTCTCCCGGGATTTGGGGGATGGGATGGAGCCCAAGATCAGCACGCGGCTGTTTTCATCGAACACCGGCCCAAAGGGGTGCCCCACATATTCTGTTTTTGTTTTCCTGGTATTTTCCTGCTGCGTCATCGCCTCATCTCCTGTCTGTCCCCTATGCACCCGGTCCGGTCCCCTCGCCGGCCCCGGCAGTGCCGAAGGCCGGGCCGTATCCCGCTCCGGATTCCGGCGTGCTTGCGCTTCCTCCCGCGCCCGACACGCCGGGGCCCACAGGCGTAATCTGCGGGCTGTCCTGGCCGTTTCCTGCCCCCGGACCTGAATCAGAGGGCTGGGTGGGCGGTGGCGTCGGGTTGACCGGCGGAGTCGGGTCAGCGGGCCTGGTCGGCGCCGGCTGATTGGGCGGTGCGGGCTGTGCTCCACCCGCCTGCCCGCCTCCTGCGGGCTGCGTTCCACCCGCCTGGCCGCCACCCGCGGGCTGCGTTTCCGCTGGCGGTGCGGGCGGTGCCGTCTGTGCCGGCTTCGTCGGCTTCGCCGCCTGCCCGGAGGCCGGGGCTTTCCCGGAGGCGCTGCTGGCGGACTTGCTCTCCGTGCCCGGCAGATTGTAGCAGATCACCGGCATGCCGGCGTACACGTTATCAAACAGCTCCTTTGCTGCGGCGTACGGCATGTTCACGCACCCATGAGAACCGCCGGTCTTGTAGATGGATCCACCGAAGCTGGAGCGCCAGCTGGCGTCGTGGAAGCCGATTCCGCCGTTGAAGGGCATCCAGAACTTCACCGGGCTGGCGTACCCCTCCCCGCGCAGCACCGCGTCCCGCTGCTTGTAGGTGAGGCTGTATAAGCCCGCCGGGGTGGTGTGGCCCCTGGACACATTGCCGGACACAAAATCCGACTCCAGGATCCGGTTCCCGTCCTTGTAGAAGAACAGGTGCTGGGCCGTCAGATTCACCTCCGCGTAGGTGTTCCCGTAGTCCGCCTCGCCGTGGGCCGCCGCCTTCTGGGCGTACACGGGCTCCCGCACTGCGCTCTGCCCGGATTGCAGCAGCGCCAGAAGCTGGGCGGCCTCCTCCTTCTGGTTGATGCGCCAGCCGTAGCTGCCGCTCACCGCCACCGTGGGGCCGTAGCTGGTCTTAAAATTGCGCGGTTTGTAGGCTGTATTGTACTTTTTCGCCAGCTGGGCCACGTACTCCGTGACCGCAGCGCTGTCCAGGGAGATATCCGCGCCGCTCCCCACCAGCCACTCCCGGATCTGGCTTCCGCCAAGCACCTCCGTCTGATCCCCGAAGGTGTAGGTCACCGTCACGTTCACATAGTGGTTTCTGGCATCCCGCTCGGCGTTTAAGGCCGGGTCCCCAGAGCGGACCGCTGGCTCCTCGTAGCAGCCCAACGCCTCCAGGGAGATCTCCGGCACCAGATTTTTCACAGCCCCGCTCACCGCGGTCATCACGGCTTCCCGCTTTAGCGTGGTTCCATTCTCCTCCGGCACTACCTGGTACCCCTGCCCCTCCGTGTAATCGGACAGATAGGCGTCCTTTGGCGGGATCATCCGGCTCTCGTCCATGCACTCCAGCGCGGACACGGCAGCCGTCAGGGCTTCCTCGTCCCAGGCCACCATGGTCTCAATCCGGTAATCCCTGCTCCCGCGCAGGTGCAGGACCCACCGGTAGGGATTCTGATCCGCGAGGATCTGCTCCAGCTTTCCGTCGAACACCGTGTGCAGGCCGATGTCTGCGCCGCCTATGATCTCCGTCTCCCCACCCCGTGGAAGGACCGCCAGCTGATAGCGGTCCGTGGCCGCCGAGAACGCCGACTTTACCTCATCAAGCGTCCGGTCGGAGACGTCCACGCCGTTGATCCGGGTGTTGGGGAAAAATACTGTCTTGTATGCCTGTGAGGCGTAGATGTAGAACACCAGCCCCGCACAGAGCAGCATGCCAAAAAAACCGGCCGCCGCCGGCCACCAGGCGGCCTTTCTGCCCAGGGCAGCCTTCCGCCCGCGGCTGCGCCGCCCGGTCTTCGGACTCTCATTTGGTTGGGAATCGCTCATCTAAACCTGCCTTTCCATGTCAGATAACAGCTGTCCGATGGAGGACTCTCCGTACACAGCCACCCCCTCCTCCTTGAGGCGGGCGGCCGCCACGCCGTCCCCGGGAATCAGCGCTTTGGAGAACGTGCCGTCGTAGATCGCGCCGCTCCCGCAGGAGGGGCTGCGCTCCTTCAAAATCGCGTACCGGCAGCCGTAAAGCTTCGCCAGGCGCACCGCCTCCCTGGCCCCTCTCTCGTAGGCGTCCGTCACATCCCCTCCGTCGCGGGTGATCACACGGTCACCGGACCGCTCCGCGGGGGTGCGGGGCGTGGCCAGGCCTCCCATGATCTCCGGGCAGACCGGCACCAGATGGCAGCGCTCCATCAGCGCCTCAATCCCGGGCGCCAGCTCCCCCTTCCCGTTGTAGCGGCAGTTGACGCCCAGCAAACAGGCGCTTACCAATATATTCATATTGCACTCACTCCTCTTTTATGTAACAATTCCTGCGCCGTCAAAAGCGCCTTCCATCCTTCAAAATCTTTCCTGAAATCAGCAGATAGGTGCTGAGGGAGGTGATGCAGGCCACCATGTCGGAGATGGGCTCCGAGTAAAAGATAGCCTGGGCGCCCCATATGGCCGGGAGCGCAAACATGGCGATCGTGTACACCAGCTTCCGGAACATGGACAGGCTCACCGCCACCTTGGCGATGCCCATCCCCGTGAAACCGTCCACCACCGTATACTGAACCGCCAGCGGAATGATGGCGAGCGTGTACACCCGGATCGCCCAGTTGGTCATCTGGGTGTAAGCCGGATCCCGGGTGAAAATGTCCACGAAATACTGTGGAACCACGTGTGCGATCAAAAACATGACCGTGGTGAAGACGATCCCCAGCAGCACGATGTGGATCTCCGCCTTGCGGATCCGGTCCGGCCGGCCCGCGCCGTAGTTAAAGCCCATGATGGTCTGGGTTCCGCCGGTGATACCGCCTAGCGGCATGGTGATCATCAACATGAAGCTCTGCACGATGGTGTTGCAGGTCAGGAGCATATCGCCCTGGGCTACGCCGCCGTAGTGCTGGATGATGGTGTTCATCATGATGATCAGCACGCTGTCCGACGCGATGATTAAGAAGGGGGACAGGCCCACCACCAGCACCTGCTTCATCACCCTCCAGCGGTACTTCCCGAAGGTGATGGGGACTAGCGGCCGCTTCCCGAGGAGGAAGCACAGCACAAACGCGCAGGAGGCCATTTGGGAGATCACGGTGGCGATCGCCGCCCCCTTGACCCCAAAATCCAGCACAAAGATGAAGACCGGGTCCAGAATGATGTTGGCCACCGCGCCGATGATCACCGAGAGCATGCCCGTCTTGGCGAAGCCCTGGCAGATGATAAACTGGCACATTCCCGTGGAGAGCAGCGCGAAGGCGGTTCCCCAGAGGTACCAGCTCAGGTAGTCGTTGGCGAACGGGAAAATCGTTTCGCTGGCCCCGAACCAGGTCAGCAGGTAATTCTTAAACGCGAACGCCAACAGGGTGATCAAAATGGAAATTCCAAGGAGCAGCATAAAGCAGTTTGCAACGATCTGCCTGGCGCCCTTCTCGTTCTTCTGCCCCAGGCGGATGCTCATGAGGGGGGCTCCCCCCACGCCAATCCAGCTGGCAAAGGATGTGATCAGCGTCACAATGGGGCCGCACACGCCCACACCGGCCAGGGCCAGGCCGCCGGTGCCGGGGATGTTTCCAATGTACATGCGGTCCACGATACTGTAGAGAACACTCACAAATTGAGCCAGCATGGAAGGAAATGCAAGCCTCCACACCAGCCCTCTGATTTGATCTGTATCCAGACTATTTTCAATCTTCACGGTAAAATACTCCCTCACTGGTTCTTTCGGAACCTATTGATATCCCGCGCCAGCGTCAAGAAGCTGTCGATCATGGAATCAAATGCCCCGTACTTATATAAATTCATAAAAAACAGCCCGATGGGCACGGCCAGAATCATGCCGGCCAGGCCGCTGAGCTTAAAGCCCAAAAACAAGAGCAGCAGCGTGAACAGCGGGTCCAGCCCCATGCTGTCGCCCACCAGCTTCGGCTGCACCAGCTGGCGGATCACCTGGGTTAAGACATAGAGCAGCAACAGCCCTGCCGCGAAGGCGTACTCGCCGCCCAAAAGCTTCACCAAGCCCCAGGGAATTAACGCTGTCCCGGTGCCGAACACCGGAAGGAAATCAAGAAACGCAATCAAAAAGCCCAGCACCGGCGCATACCCCACGCCCAGCACAATAAAGCCCACAGTCAGGATCACCCAGACCACCGCCATAATCTTGAACTGAGCCATAAAATAGCCGCCCAAAAGGTGCCTCACCTCGCCGGCCAGATACCGGTAGTAGCGCATGCCCCACTCCGGCATCATCCTCTTCCAGAAGGCGATGATCCGGTCCCGGTCCACGATGAAAAAATAGGAGGACAGGATGGTGACCACCGAGTAGACCAGAGCTCCCGGAATTCCCTTGGCCACGGTCCCGGCCGCCTCCATGGTGGGGGAAGCTGCCTTCTGCATCAGCATGCTGAGCGCGTCGCCGATATTGCCGGACAGCTGCTTCCACGAGTTCTGTATACCCGGCGGAAGGAACTCCAGCAGATGGGTGATCCGCCCCAGGCTCTCGTTCACATCGCTCTCCATGGAGGCGTAGAGCTGAGGCAGCACCTTCACAAAGGCGCCGATCCCCATGGCCGTCCGGGTTATAAGCAGATAGAGCAGCCCGATCACCATGGCAAGCACCAGCACCACAATCAGAATCGAGCTGTGCTTGCGCACCAGCTTGAGCCTGCGCTCAAAAAAGCGGACCGGCGGGTTGGCGATCAGGGCGATAATCCAGCCGATCACAAAGGGCATGAAAAAGCGCAGCAGCTTGGGGCCCAAAAGGCATAGAAACAGCCAGCCCGAAAGAGGGATGATAATGTTTAACACCAACCGCAGATAATGCTTCCATCCCGTATTTTCTTCCATCTCTCACACCTGCCATTCCCGGCCCGCCGGGCTTAGCGCCTAAGCCTGTCAGGCCGTTTTTAAATAGTTCTCCAGAAACGCGTAGAGCGCCTCCATCTCCTCGTCCGTCCCGATGGTGATCCGCAGACTGTTGTCCAGCCTGGGCTTGTCAAAGTAGCGGACAAAGATCCGCTCCCGCTTGAGCGCCTCAAACAGCTCCCTCGCGGGAACCCGCTCGTGGGTCACGAACAGGAAATTGGTCATGGAGTCCGGGAAGGTGAAGCCAAGCTTCGCCAGCCGCTCCTTCGCCCGCTCTCTCGTCGCTATAATCTTCGACGTGATCTCCTTAAAATATACCTGGTCCCTCACCGCCTCAACTCCCAGAATCTGGGAGGTCATGTTCATGGTGTAAGAATTGTAGGAGTACTTCACGTCGTTTAACGCCTTAATTAAGTCCGGATGTCCGATGGCAAAGCCGATGCGCATGCCCGCCATGGCCCGGGACTTGCTGAAGGTCTGGACCACCAGAAGGTTCTCATAACGCTCCGTGAGCGCCAGCGCCGAGACGCCGCCGAAGTCGATGTACGCCTCGTCCACGATCACCACCACGTCCTGGTTTTTGGAGACAATCTCCTCCACCTGGTCCAAGGGCATAAAAAGCCCGGTAGGCGCGTTGGGGTTCGGGAACACCACGCCGCCGTTCTCCTTACAGTAGTCCTCTGGCCGGATCCTCCACTCCGAATCCAGAGCCGGCGTCTCGTAGGGGATCTGGAACAGATCCGCCCACACCGGGTAGAAGGAGTAGCTGATGTCCGGGAACAGAACCGGCTTTTTCGAGTTAAAAAACGTCAGAAATGCCATCCCCAGCACATCGTCGGAGCCCACTCCCACGAAAATCCGCTCCCGCTCCACCTGATAGCGCTCGGCCAGCGCCTCCACCAGACAGGAGGCAGATGGGTCCGGATACTTGCGAAACGCCTCCGGATCCATCTCGCGCAGCGCCCGGCAAACGCCGTGGGCCGGCGGGTAGGGGTTCTCATTGGTGTTCAGTTTAATCAGCCTGCTGCCCCCGGGCTGTTCCCCCGGCACGTAGGGCACCACCCTGCGGATATTGGCTTCCCATGGTCTCATACATTGTCCTCCTGTGATGTAAAATGCCTCTTACAGCCCGTACTCCTCTGCAACCTTCCTGAACGCGGGCAGGGAGCGCTCGATCTGTCCGTAGGATACACAGTAGGAAATGCGAACGTATCCGGGGCACGCGAACGAGCTGCCCGGCACTACCAGTACATTATGCTTCTTGCAAACCTCGCAGAACTTCTTCTCGTCCGGCTCCGGGGATTTCACAAACAGGTAGAATGCGCCCTGGGGCTTTATGCAGGAGAAGCCCATGTCCTTGAGGCCGTTGTACAGAAGATTCCGGTTGCGGTCGTAGGCCTCCAGGTTCACCTGCTCGTCGATGCAGCGCATGATCACCCGCTGCATGAGGGAGGGCGCGTTGACACAGCCCATCACACGGTTGGCGATGGTGGCCGCGTTGAACACCTCGGCGCTGTCCGTAAGCTCATCCGGGATCACCAGGTAGCCGATCCGCTCCCCGGGAAGGGATAAGGATTTGCTGTAGGAGTAGCAGACTACCGTGTTGTCGTAAAACTTCGTCACATAGGGCACCTCAACGCCGTCGTAGGCCAGCTCCCTGTAGGGCTCGTCGGAGATCAGCACGATATCGGTGCCGTACTCCTTCTCCTTGGCGCGCAGGATGTCCGCCATCCTGGTGAGCGTATCGGCGGAGTACACAACTCCCGTTGGATTATTGGGGGTGTTGATGATCACGCCCTTGGTCTTGGGGGTAATCTTTTTCTCAAACTCGTCCAGGTTGGGCTGGAAGGTCTCCGTGTCGGGGGAGATCACCACCAGACAGCCGTCGTAGTTGCGCACGTAGGAGCCGTACTCCACAAAGTAGGGCGCGAAGGTGATCACCTCATCACCGGGGTTTAAGATGGTCTTTAAGATGATGTTTAAGCCGCTGGCCGCGCCCACCGTCATCAGAATGTTGCTCATCGCAAACTTTGTCCCGAAGCGGCGGTTTAAGGATTCCGCCACCGTGGTGCGCACGTCCTCGTAGCCGGAGTTGCTCATGTAGCCGTGGACAAAGGTGGACTCCTCCTCATCCACTATATCTTTAATGGCCTGGTTCACAGCCGCAGGCGCGGGCACATTGGGGTTTCCGAGGCTGAAGTCATAGACGTTCTCCGCCCCGTAAATCGCGGCCAGACGCTTGCCCTCCTCGAACATTGCCCGGATAGCCGAGTTGTTGTTTACCAGTGGTTTCATTTTTTCCGATATCATAATCCGATCCTCTCCTTTATCTCCAGCTTGAGCGGCGGCTTTCCCGCGCTCCGGTCAAAGGCGGCTTTCGGTCATCCTGCCCGCCTTGTTGATATGATTGTAGCTTTCCTTGGGCGGAATGTCAATTATTATCCTGACAAAAATAGGAACCCCTTCCATGTGCGAAAGGGGTTCCCGTACAAACCTCGTCAGTCCGCCATCACGGGGCGCTCGACGACCGCATGGCTTTGCTCGTATTGAAGCGAATCTGTGTCCTCCGCCTCTGAAGCGCTGTACTCGTAAAGCGGCGTCCCCTCAAACAGCTTTAAAATCTCCGGTGTAATTTTGTCCGCCTGCAGGTATCCGCCAAAACCTCTGTCCCGCTCCGCCATCTGCCTGGTCTCCCCCATCAGATAGAAGGAGCTCTCCCCCGGGCACAGGCCGTTCAGATGAAGGTGATCCTCCTCCACGAAGGCCGACATTAAAAGTTTTATACTCTCCGGATTCTCAAACACAAGGGTTCTGCTCGCTCCGGATTTCGGGTACATTTTCTTCAGCTCCTCGTCCTCCAGGGCATTTAAATTCCGGTCTCTCATAAAGCTGGCCATGTCGATGGTCACCGATGTGATCGTGTCGTCCGGCACAAGACCTCCTTTGGCGATGCCCTGGGCCTCAAGCGCCTTTAAGGTGCGCTCAAAGGAGGGATACACCGGCCACTTCTGGCTCACATCTCCGTCGAAGCTGTAGCTGTCGTAGTACTGCATGCTGCCCCTGCGCACGCCCCGGTCGCCCTTGTACAGCTGATCCGCGTAGGCAGATTCCCGGCGGGTCACAAACCGCACCGTCCCGATGGGATTCTCGCTCAGGCGCTGGTCCACGGTCAAGTCCAGAAGGTCCGCCTGGTAAGCGGCCAGGATCGCTCCTGCGCCCTCCCCTGCGGGGACCACCGCCTGTTCCCCGCGCTCCGCAAAGCTTACGCGGGCCAAATCCTCCGGCTTAAGGTCCAGCACGCCGAAGTAGATACCCTCCTTGTACATATCCTCGCCGTAGACGGCCTTGTAGCTGTCCATCACCTCCGAGAGGGGGATGCTGTAAATCCGGTACACCTTGCGCCCGCCTTTCAGCGTGTAGGCCACGGAGACCTGGGTCATAAAGTGCTCCCCGTGGGATTCGTCCGAATCGCCGTCGTACCCGACGATGAAGGAGGCGGCCGCATTTGTTGACATATGATCCGTGTAGCCGTGCAGGCGCTTCTCGCGGCTGACCCTTGCCCGGTCACGCCCCTCCCCGGCGATGGCCAGAACCGGCTCGATCTGCGTAAGCTTCATGTGCTCGGGGATGACCTCCATCTCCTCCTGGTAAACCGTGCGGTACTGTCCGTCCTCTCTCTGCTCGAGCTCTCTAAAGTTTACCCAGCCGTCGTCCATCCCGACCTCCAGGGCCACACTCTCCACCTTTCCCGGATTCGGAAGGTAGGAGTCGTAGCCGAGCCAGTCAAACCGGAACATGAACATGACAAGGAGCACTAAGACCAGACACCCGGCCAGCTGCAGCTTGTGGGCGAACAGCTTCTTAAAGTCAAAGTGGTAGATGATCTCCACCACACAGTGGGAAATCACACAGCTCATCACAGCCCCGAACACGAGCCACAGGATCGTGCTCTGGAGCATCCAGAAGAACATGCCCCCCGCCAGGCCGAAGGCGAACACCAGGAGAACCCGGATGGGCATCATGCTCCGCTTAAAGGCCATGGCCCGGCCCGCCGCCTCGGAGGGGCGCTTGCGGTACAATTCCAGCGCCAGAAGCGTCAGGGCGATGGCGGTGAACAGTATGATTATAAGTGTCGGCACGTGGCTCTTTAACGCATTGGTGCCTCCCCAGCTGAGGGCCATGATATAGGTGATGACGGGGGAGGTCCACCTCAAACCGAACATGAAGGGCGACCCCTCTCCGCTCATGAAATACGGGTGCACAGTGTCAAAAAATGTGCTGAAGTAGCCCATGATCAGGGATACCATGCCCGGGATGTAGAAAAAGAACACGCCGCTTCCCAGGATGCCCACCAGCATATTTCCGGTCATGATCATGGCGATGGCCACCACCGCGTACATGAGCAGGAAGAACAGCAGGTTGAGTCCCCATCCCATGAGGGCCGCCCCGAGGACTCCGGTAAATCCGACCCCGTAGGCGCAGCTCACCGCCATCTCAAACAGCAGGTTTAACAGGTAGGCGAGCGCCACGATGAGAAATCCGCCCGTGTACTGCACAGAGAACAACAGCTCCCTGCGCACCGGGATGCTGTGGTAAAAGTCCACCTTGCGGCGGTTGTGCAGGTACGAGAAGCTGGAGACGCCGATCACCAGCGCCGCGACGATGATCAAAAATGCGACCAGCCCGTTCCCGAAGGAAACCGACTCCAGCACGATCTGTGTCTTGATCTCCAAAATTCTTGCCGCGCGCTCCGCCTCCGGCATATCCTGCGCGAATATGAGGGGCTGATAGTTGTTGTAGCGCCAGAAATCCGTCTTGATGGCGTTTTCCATGGTGAGCGCCAGGTGAATGGGAAGTGAAAAGAAAAATCCCAGGACCGCCAGCGCAATTGCCCAGGCCCTCCGCTTTAAATTCTCCCGAAGAAGCTTAAAATATAAGCTTTTTGATGTCATAACCGGCCACCTCCGTTTCACTGATAAAGATTTCCTCCAACGACAGGGGGATGCACTCGAAAAATACCGGATCGTACGTTGCCATGATGGCCTCCACCTCTTCCCGGGTCCCGCGGACCACCAGAGTGTAAAGGCTTCCCCTCTGCTCCACGTTCAGTTTGTCCAGGGCGATTAAGTCCTCCGCGCCCATGCCTGGCTGAAGCACGCACTGCAGCTTGTGGATGTTTAACTTCATGTCGTCCAAATCCCTGGAGAGCAGGATTCCGCCCTTGTGCAAAAGGCCCACGTGGTCGCAGATATCCTCCAGCTCCCGAAGGTTGTGGGAGGCGATGATGGGGGTTAAATTCCGGTCCGCCATGTCGGCGGCGAACAGGCTCTTCACCGCCTGGCGCATCACCGGGTCCAGGCCGTCAAAGGTCTCGTCGCAGAACAGGTAATCCGTCCCCGCGCAGACGCCGCAGATCACGGACACCTGCTTTTTCATTCCCTTGGAGAAGGTGTTGATCTTGCGCTTCTCGTTCAACCCGAAGCTGTCCATCAGCTTGTGAAACCGCGCCTCGTCGAACCGGGGGTAAATTTTCCGGTAGTAGCTTAGCATCTCCCCGGGGGTGGCGTTGTTAAAAAAGAACTGCTCATCCGATATATAGAAGAAGCGCCGTTTGGCCTCCGTGTTCTCGAACACCTCGTGCCCGTCGATGGTCACATGGCCCTCCTCCGGCTTCAGGACGCCGCTCATCAGACGCAGGAACGTGGACTTGCCCGCGCCGTTGGTCCCGATTAGGCCGAACACGCAGCCGTCCTTAATGGTGGCATTTATGTGGTCCACCGCCACTATGTCGTCAAAGCGTTTTGTCAGATTCACCGCTTCAATCATCGCTCATTCCCCTCTCTTTCCCCGGTTCCCCGGGTTTCTCCATCACATTTCGCACGCGCTCCACCACTGTGTTGCACGGAATTCCCAGCTGCCTGGCCTCACAGACCAGGCCGTCGAAGGATTTCTCCCACTCCTTGATCCGCCCGTTTTTCATCCGGCTGGAATCCGCCACAAAGCTTCCCTTGCCCTTGATGGAGTAGATATACCCCTGGCGCTCCAGCTCCGCGTAAGCCCGCTGTATGGTGTTCGGATTGATGGACAGATCTGTCGCCAGGCTGCGCACGGAGGGCATCTTGTCATCCTGCTTTAGCACGCCCTTGAACATCAGATCCTGAAACCGCTCGATCACCTGCTCATACAGCGGACGCCTGTCCCTGTAATCCAATGTAATCATCTTTGACCTCCCTCCTGCTTTTCGTCCGGCCCCCGTATCGTCGGCCGGCGTTCCATCTGTACTAATCTTATTAATACAGTTGTTGTATCTTACGATATCATAGGGAGGATGGAAATACAAGGAAGATTTTCTTACAATTTCCTTTATTGGAACGATAATGGTTCAGACGGCGGGAAAATTGGCGCGGGGAGCA
>USJW01000136.1 GCA_900555045.1 uncultured Clostridium sp.
CCAAAAATGGAGTTTTTTTATCCACTATAAAAAAACAAGTAACCTTTGAGCTGTTTTTCCAAAAATAAATCGCTGTATTTTCGAGTGAAATACAACGATTTTATCTCTTGTTATTGCAACATTTTCTTAAAATCCTGATAAAACGTTTCAAAGCTGATTCCACATTTATTTCTCAAAACGGCCATATCTATCGCCTCGGCCAGCCGGACAAACACCTCACGACCTCCCTGATCCGTATCCTCCGATGCCTCCTCGAGCGCGCGCTTTAACACATGTTTCGGATAATCGCTGGATGGATCATGCTTATCCCCCCAGATCAACTCCGGTTTTGGAGGCAATTGGGGGGCTTTGCCAAAGACGGACTCAAATGCAGCCTCGTCTGCAAGCAGCCAATTCTCAATCATTTTTAGAGGAATCATAGGAATAAACGTTTTCTCCGTCTCAGCCCCCAAATCCCCCAAGCCCGAACAGGCCTCCTCATAAATCGCCCGGTAATAGTTCCGGGCCTCGGCCATGGTTTTGGCTGACCCTTCTCTTGCGTCAGCGTCCGCATAAAATATGCCACGGTCAATCGCTCCCTCACAGCAATAATTTCTAAATTTGCGCGCTGGAATCGCCAAGCCGCTTAAGCCGTGTTCCGACCGAAGTAATTTCACGCGCTTCAGAGTTTCCTTCTGCACCGGCTGAAAATCTGGCCGATCCTCCATTCCGTAATCCTTCATGCAGCGTTCCAACAGATTAAACACCGGACCCCATTCCCACTGCATGCCACGTTTCTTGTCATAGGCCATATGGCCATAATCAGTGGGTCCCTCACCTGTAACCGCAATCACGGTATCCACAATTTTCTGCCCCCTAACCCATGTGCCGCATACAGAGATCCACCAATTCCTGATTCCCAAGATTATAGATGATCTCTCCCGGATACATATACGCCAGCTTCTCCTCCAATTCCGGCGTATCAAATATGCGCACTGCTTTTGTACTCCCATCGTTCTCCGAACGATATAAGAAAATAATCTCGTCCTTTTCAACGTAATCCAAAAATACAACACTGTGAGTGGTCAAGACCATCTGGTTCCCGCTTTCGCTCATATCCTTGAAAATACCGATCAGAGCTTCCGCATAGGAGCTGTTGATTCCATTTTCAATTTCATCCAGCATGGACAAGCTGCACTGTTCACTCTCACTGATTCCAACAATCGCCAACAACCGGAGAAGGCCGTCACTCAACTGGCCTGACGATACCCGGTATTTCACTTTTTCATATTTTTCTTCCACCATCATGTATACCCACCCTGGTTTACCTCTTGTCTCGGTGGAAACCTTCTCGATTTTATCGCCCAAAAGATTTTTTAATTTCAGCAAAAAATCTTCCTTCTTTTCTTCTGACAGACTTTTCAGGAATGTGGGCAAATTTTTTCCAGAGATCGACAAATACTTCGCCGTCCCTCTGCTGCTCATACGCATCTGATCCGGAGATAACAGCTCATACGAGCGCATCCCCATCAAAAAACGCTTTAATTCCTCTAATTCAGGAAAACTATTTTTTATTGCATTTTCATTCACTACTACCTTTAAAACGGACGATTCTACTGTCAACTGGGGATATGAGAGTATCACGCCATTGCGGTCGACAATCTGTGTTTCTCTCTCCGTAAACTCTAACAACAGCTGTCTCGTCTCTAAATCGTAAACACTCTCCGCCACAAGCAGCAGCGTATTTTTCTGCAGTACATACTGCAGCTGCATCTCCCACTTCAGCTGGCGTTCCCGCCCGTCGACCGTGACCTGCACCTCCAGTGCCACACGCATTTCTTTCTCAGCTTTTCCCTTACACTTTGAGCGCAGATCCGCCACATTCCAGCCCCTGCGGTAAAAAAATGTCCCGAAATCCTCCTGCACGCAACTAGAAAGCAGACTGAGCACCTGCAATATCGTACTTTTCCCAGAGGCATTATTACCGACTATCACAGTCATCGGTGAAAAATCCATGGTGAAATGGTTGAGTGTTTTAAAATTGTCGATTTCCAGCTTTTTTATCATGATCTACCTCATTTTAGGTCAATTTATATAAAAATGTCAACTGCACGGTTGACACTATTATACCCTATGCCAACCACCATTTCCACAGCAAAACGGAAAATTTCTAAAAAATACCTGTATAAATGAAAAACCTTCTCTTCTATAAAACGTCATAACCCGCTTTTCCTCCCATATATTTATAGTAATTCTCACACCCCGGAGTTTTTATGATAAGTCCCAAGACCTCCTCAAAACCGGCCGGCGGCTGGCTCACCCCGCGCAAGCGGGCGTTCATCACTGGCACGCTGCTGCTGACCGGGACCGGCTTTCTCTGCCGGGTGCTTGGTTTTTTTTACCGAATCTTCATGTCCCGGGCCGTGGGCGCGGAAGGGCTTGGAATCTACAACATGGTCCATCCTGTGTTCGGCATCTGCTTTGCCGTCTGCGCCGGTTCCATCCAGACCGCCCTCTCCCAGTACGTGGCGGCCAACATGAAGCGGGGCCGCTCTGCCTTCTACAGCGGCCTCGTGATCTCCATGTCCCTATCCGTGCTCCTGGCCTCCTTCATCTGCCGGTTCGACGATTTTCTGGCCGCCCGGCTGCTCCTAGAGCCCAGGTGCGCCCCCTATCTTCCGGTGATGGCAATGTCCGTGCCCTTCGCCGCACTCCACGCGTGCATAAACGGCTACTACTATGGTATGCAGAAGGCGCGTGTCCCGGCCTTCTCCCAGGTGGCGGAGCAGGTGGTCCGCATGGCGGCGGTGTTCCTGATCGTGGACATCTGGATGGAGCAGGGGCGGGAAATCACGGTCACGCTGGCGGTCTACGGCCATCTGATCGGCGAGATGGCCTCGGCGGTCTTCACATTCTTCTCCCTGCTCTTCTTCCCGCCGGACCGCGGCATGCGCCCCGCGTTTGCCAACCACGGCATCCCCGGCCTGGGACTGGATCTGCGTGAGAGCGCTGCGCCCCTGATGGCCTTGGCGCTCCCGCTGATGGGAAATCGGCTGGTTTTAAACTTTCTCGGCAGCGCCGAGGCCATCTGGATTCCCAACCGGCTGGTCCGGTTCGGCCTTACAAACAGCGACGCCTTCTCCATCTACGGCGTCCTCACCGGCATGAGCCTGCCCTTCATCCTTTTTCCCTCCGCCATCACCAACTCCATGGCGGTGCTGCTTCTGCCCACCGTGGCAGAGGCCCAGTCCGACGGGAACGAGGAGCGGATCTCCTCCGTGATCTCCATGTGCCTGCGCTACAGCTGCTACATGGGAATCCTCTGTATCGGCGTGTTCACCATGTTCGGAAACCAGCTGGGCGTCAGCGTGTTCAGGGATCCGGACTCCGGCACCTTCATCACCATCCTGGCCTGGCTCTGCCCCTTCATGTACCTGGCCACCACCCTGGGAAGCGTCCTAAACGGCCTGGGGAAGACCTCCACCACCTTCATCCAGAACGTGGCCGCCATGGTCATCCGCCTGGGCTTCGTGCTGTTTGCCATCCCGACCTTCGGCATCCAGGGGTATCTGTGGGGGATGCTGGCCAGCGAGCTGGCGCTGGCGCTCCTAAATATGATGGCCCTAAGACGGCTGGTACCGTTCCGCTGGAGCGCCTGGAGCATGGTGGTGAAGCCGGCCATGCTGCTTGGGATCTCCATCGGGATCTACTATTTCGCCACCCCCATCTCCCGCCCCACAGGCCACCTGCCGCTCTTTGTGGAGACCGGGCTGCAGATCGCGTTTTTGTGCGCCGCTTATCTGGGGTTACTTCTGGTATTTCACAGGCGGAAACGCCTGTAGACATTTATCGATTGGTTTTCCTCTCCAAAAATGCCGCAGATCCTGGCTTTAAAACCCAAGGTCTGCGGCATTTGCATGGTTTGTATGAATTCTGTGGCGAGCGACAGACGGCGGAGTGCCTGCGCCGGATTCGTCAAAAAATCCTCCTATAAAATGGAGGTCGACGGCAGGATATCCTGCCGGCGTATGAGTATGAAAAAGTCTCTATGTCAAAGGTTTGGCTCCCTTTACGAGTATTATGATACCAACCATATGTGACCAAAGTTTGTCTGATTGATAAACTGTTCATAAAGATCCTTAAGAATCTCTTTCACTCACAGCCCTCGTTTCGCCGCAGGAGATACTCCATGGCCTCCACCAGGCCGCCCTCCCGGATGTGGCCGGTCACATAGTCGGCCGCCTCCCTGGCCGCCGCGCAGCCGTTGCCCATGGCGATCCCCACACCGGCAAACCTTAACATGGACACATCGTTGGCCCCGTCCCCCACCGCAGCGATCTCCTCCGGTGCAAGCCCCCACCGCTGGATCACCTCCTGGATTCCCCGGCATTTTCCGCCCTCAGCCGGAAGCAGGTCAATGGCCCCGCCGTCGTGCCAGACCGCATGGGAGCAGCCGGGCAGCCCCCGAACGATCCTCTCGATTCCCGCCGCACCGGCGTAGGGGACAATCTGGTAGACCGGATACTTAAGGGCCCGGCGGATATCCTCCACCGGCGGAAGCGTTGTGCCGATTCCCTGCTGCACCGCCTCCACCCGCCGGTCAATGTAGTTCATGTACATTTTGTCCTCCTCCATGAAAAGGCAGGGAAAGGGCTCCTCTTTAAGCAGCTGAAACAGACGCTCCACCTGGTCCTGGGGAATGGGGTTTCGGTACACAGCCCGCCCCGGCGCATGGCCCCCCTCGCACTCGTAGCACAGCTGGCCGTTTAGGGTGACGTAGGCGTCAAAGACCAGGTCGGCGAGCAGCCCCTCCTCCTTGATCTCCAGCCAGTGCCTGCCCGTGGCGATGCACAGGCGAAGCCCCGCATCCGCGGCCAGCTTTAACGCCGCTCGCGTATACGCGGGGATCCCGCTCTTCTCAAACTCCCGCAGTGTGCCGTCGATGTCGAAAAACACAGCTTTTATCATAGCATTGACTTTCCTTTCTGTTCGCGCTATAGTTATTAAATATCAATTATTCATAATTGTCAACTAGTTAGTGAAAGGACGGAATGTTTTATGGCAGAACAACAAAAAGTGAAAGAGGTGGATCTGGGCTCCGGCAATGTGGGCAAGCTGCTGTTTAGCCTGGCAATCCCGGCGATCACGGCCCAGGTGATCAATGTACTTTACAATATGGTGGACCGGATGTACATCGGCCATCTGCCCGGCGTGGGCGCCAACGCTTTAACCGGCGTCGGCGTCACCTTCCCCATTATCATGGCAATCTCCGCCTTCGCGGCGCTAGTCAGCATGGGCGGCGCGCCCAGGGCCTCCATCATGCTGGGCAAGGGCATGAAGGGGGAGGCGGAGAAAATTCTCGGCAACTGCACCACGGCCCTGGTCGTCGTGGCTGTGGTTCTGACCGTGTTCTTCCAGCTCTTCGGGCGTGAAATCCTGATGATCTTCGGGGCCAGCGACAACACCATCGAGTACGCGTGGGCCTACATGCAGATCTACTCCATGGGAACCATCTTCGTTCAGCTGGCGCTGGGGCTCAACGCCTACATCAACGCCCAGGGCTACGCCAAGACCGGCATGCTCACCGTGCTCATCGGCGCAGTCTGCAATATCGTGCTGGATCCGATTCTGATGTTCGTGTTCCACATGGGCGTGCGCGGCGCGGCCCTTGCCACCATCATCTCCCAGGGCATCAGCGCGGCCTGGGTGGTGCTGTTTTTGCTCTCCGGCAAGAGCTACCTAAAAATCCGGATCCCCTGCCTGCGGCCGGAGCGCTCCGTGCTGCTGCCCGCCATCGCCCTGGGGGCCGCCCCCTTTGTGATGCAGTTCACGGAGAGCATCCTAAACGTGTGCTTCAACACCTCCCTGCAGCGGTACGGGCAGGACCTGGCCGTGGGCTCCATGACCATCTGCAGCAGCGTCATGCAGTTCTCCATGCTGCCCCTCATGGGCATGTGCCAGGGCGCGCAGCCCATCATCAGCTTCAACTACGGCGCCAAAAAGATCGACCGGGTCAGCGCCACCTTCCGGCTGCTGCTCATCACCTGCCTGGGCTACGCCACCGTGCTGTGGGCCATCAGCATGTTCGCCCCGCACGTGTTCACCGGCATCTTCACCCAGGATGAGGCGCTGACCCAGTACGCGGTGTGGGCCCTGCGCATCTACATGGCCGCATCCCTGATGTTCGGCGCGCAGATCGCCTGCCAGCAGACCTTCATCTCCCTTGGAGACAGCAAGACCAGCCTGTTTCTGGCACTGCTGCGCAAGGTCATTTTGTTAATCCCGCTCATCTATCTCCTGCCGCGGTTCTTTGAGAACAAGGTCATGGCCGTGTTTATGGCGGAGCCCATCGCGGACACCATCGCGGTCTGTACGACGGTTGTGCTGTTTGTGATCTCATTCAGGAAGCTGAAACTGGAGATGGGCGGGCCGCGGGTTGAGCGGTAATTTATGAATTGGGCTTTGCAGCCGTTCCCTGTCCGGAAAAAATTCGGACGGGATGCGGCTGCTTTTTATTCTTAATACGGGATTTAGGGGTTGCGGAATGCGCATTTTTTGATATAATGGAATCCTCTGGATATCATCTTACAGTTCTTATATTTCATTCTATTTTAATCATGGCCGGAACATCCCGGCGGACTTATCTCAAAGGTGATTCAGACAATCTGGTTTGGACGGGTGGTGGTGCCTATGGGGGCAGTTTGCGCGATTGAGGAGCGATAGACTAGAATCTGCGTGATGGAGGAAAATAGAATATGGCGGAAAAGAATCTGTATATCAACCGGCTTTTGTGTGATCCGGTCTACTTTGCCGACCTGGTAAACGGCGTGCTCTTTGGCGGGCGGCAACGGTTAAAGCCGAGCGAGCTCACGCCGGTGGCCGACGCGTCGGGGGTGATGTATGTGGAGCCGGGCGGGGTCAAGCGGGTGGTGGAGCGGCACCGGGATGTGACCATGAAGGCGGTTAACGGGCAGAGCTATGCCGTGATCGCGTTGGAGAACCAGGCGGACGTGCACTATGCCATGCCGGTGCGCTCCATGCTGTACGACGCGTTGGACTACGCGGACCAGGTGCGAAAGCTTGCACAGGTAAACCGGGAGAGCGGGGAGAAACTGACCGGGGCAGAGCTGCTGTCCGGGCTTAAAAAGGGAGATCGACTGACCCCGGTGGTGACGATCGTGCTCTACTGGGGGACGGAACCCTGGGAGGGGTGCAAAAGCGTGCACCAGCTGCTGGGGCTCGAGGATGAGGGGGTAAAGGACAGCGTGCGCGAGCTGGCGCAGTACATCCCGGATTACCGGATAAACCTGGTGAATGCGGCGGATCCCGGGGATCTGACGCGGTTTCAGACCCATTTACAACAGATTTTCGGTGTGCTAAAATATAACCATGATAAAGCCGGGCTGTTCCAGTATCTCCATGAGAACCGTGAACCGCTGCGCGAGATGAGTGAGACGGCGAAACAGGCGCTGTTCTCTGTGATGGGGGAACAGAAGCGGCTAATGTTGATGCTGGAGGAACAAAAAGACGAGGAGGCGTTGGATATGTGTAGTGCGATTGACGAATTGATTGCGGATGGGGAGAAGCGTGGCGAGGAGCGCGGTGAGAAGCGCGGTGAGAAACGCGGTGAGGAGCGCGGTGTGAAGCGCGGCGAGGAGCGCCTCTCCAACCTGATTGCCAGGCTGCTGGATGAAGGTCAGACGGACTTAATCCGCCAGGTTACCCGCGATGCAGAAACCAGGGAGCAGCTTTATCAGCGTTACCAGCTATAGCAACTTTTGAGAATGCAGATGAGAGGAGACACAATATGAAAGTGTATGGAACACATCTTTGCCCGGACTGCGAGGAAGTCCAGGGGATTCTGGACGAGAGACAGATTGCGTATGACTATGTGGACATCACGGCGGCTACCGCCAATTTAAAGGAGTTCCTGCGGCTGAGGGATCGTCTTCCCGTATTCGACGCGGTGAAGGAGAATGGAATGATCGGGATTCCGTGCTTTGTGAGTGAGGACGGAGCCGTGACACTGGATGCAGAGGAGGCGCTGGCCTGGAGCAAGTGAGGCGGGCGACGGGTGGCGGAATCGGGACGCGGCCAAGCAATGCGGCCAAATGCCACCCAATAATACAGTCAAACAGCCCAGCCGCGTCTGCGCCCTCTTCGGGCGGCAGACTGCGGCTGCTTTTCGCGTTTACTGTATCGGCGTGATCGCTGTGGCGTATGCGGCGCCGTCTAACGGTTTATGGATATCCACAATCGCGAAGTGGGGCGAAAGCCCCGGCAGCTTCGGCTCTGCGATGGTCATGAAGCGGTAGTTGGTCCCGTTCACCACCTGTGTCGCCACCGCGATGGGGTGGTAAAAGTAGTCCTCGTGCTGGCCGATCGCGTTGTAGAAGATAAAAGAGTCGTAGTTTGTAAGGTAGGGCTGAAATTCCCATCCGCCTGGCATAAGCATGATACCTCGAGCGTTTATTTTTTAGATTATATGCGGACGGACAAGGGGAGGTGAGCCTTGACAACCATTTTAAGGTAGGAAAGAATATGCAAAAAATGAGAGAAGCCTTGCAACCACGCGGTTTCTTAGCTTCTCTCATTAAAAAGGGGAGGATAAGTATTATTACTTTCTCTTTCGTGCATACCTCTATCATACCCCCGATTCGCCTTCTTATACACGCGGCACAAAACATTTTCAATAAATATTTGAAAAATTCCCGGTTTTGTTATATACTATGAGCTATGAGCGGCTGCGGACAAGCTCCTTGCCGCCAAATTCAATGCAAAAAGGATGGTTGAAGTTTATGGCACTGTTAGAGACATGGCGGAATCTGGCCTATGGCGATGGCCTGGACGATAAAAAGAGAGAAGAACTGTGGTCTGGTTACTTCGCAATCGAGAAGGGCATCTACGAGCAGATTCTTTCCAAGCCGGAGGAAGTGATCACCGGCACCGTGAAGGAACTGGCTGAAAAATATAACACAGAGATCCTGATCATGACCGGATTCCTGGATGGTATCAATGAGAGCCTCAAGGGCTATGAAAACCCCATCGACACCATGGAGGAGGACACCGAGGTTAAGATCGAGATCGATCCGGAGAAGCTGTACTACAATATGGTTGAGGCCAAGGCTACCTGGCTGTACGAGCTGCCCCAGTGGGATGAGATCCTGACGGAGGAGCGCCGCAAGGAGCTGTACAAGCAGCAGAAGGCTTCCGGCACGATTCGCAAAGGCAAGAAGATTTTCCCCAACGATCCCTGCCCCTGCGGAAGCGGCAAGAAGTACAAGAAGTGCTGCGGTAAGAACGCATAAGGATTGAAACGTACATTTCGCCTGCCCGGACTGTGGCAGGCGTTTTCGTGTTTCTGAGAACTGGGAGGAATTGGAATGGAAGCCTACACGAGCTTTGCGGAGGTCTACGACCTGTTTCAGGACAATGTCCCCTACGAGGAGTGGTGTGAATACCTGGCCGGACTTTTGGGAAAATATGGTGTGGACCATGGTCTGGTTCTGGATCTGGGCTGCGGCACGGGAAGCCTGACGGAGCTTTTGGCCCGCAGGGGCTACGACATGATCGGGGTGGACAACTCCGGGGAGATGTTGGAGATCGCAATGGAAAAGCGGGAGAAGAGCGGCCTTGACATCCTCTATCTCCTGCAGGACATGCGGGAGTTTGAGCTGTACGGCACGGTGGCCGCCGTGGTCAGCATCTGCGATTCCATGAACTATATTCTGGAGCGGGAGGATCTGACGCAGGTGCTGCGCCTAGTCAACAATTACCTGGATCCGGGCGGGGTGTTTATCTTTGACCTGAACACGCCCTACAAGTACCGGGAGCTTCTGGCGGACAATACCTTCGCGGAGGATCGGGAGGAGAGCAGCTTCATCTGGGAGAATTTCTACGACGAGGAGGAGCGGATCAATGAGTATGATCTGACTCTTTTTATCCGGCGTGCGGTCCCCGGATGCGAGGAGCCGCTGTACCAGAAATTCCAGGAGACCCATTACCAGCGCTCCTACAGCCTGGAGGAGGTCAAGGACGCTATTGCCGAGGCGGGCATGGACTTTGTGGCTGCGTACGATGCGGGGACCAGGGAGCCGGTCCGGCCGGACAGTGAGCGGATTTACATTGTCGCGCGGGAGCGCGGAAAAGAAAATACAAAATAAGACGGGAGAGAACAATATGTCAGATTATGTAATCAGAGCGACAGCGGCGGACGGACTGATCCGCGCCTTTGCCGCCACCACCCGGGACATGACGGAGCAGGCGAGGATCGCCCACAACACCAGCCCGGTGGCCACTGCGGCCCTGGGGCGTCTCCTGACGGCCGGCGCCATGATGGGCGTGGACATGAAGGGTGAGGACGATATTTTGACGCTGAAAATCCAGGGGGACGGCCCCATCGGCGGCCTGATCGTGACGGCGGATTCCCACGGACAGGTGAAGGGCTACGCGTTCAACCCGCAGGTGATGCTGCCCCCGAACAGCCAGGGTAAGCTGGATGTGGGCGGAGCCCTGGGCGTGGGCGTGCTGAGCGTGATCAAGGACATCGGGTTAAAGGAGCCCTACGTGGGCCAGACGATCCTGGTGACCGGCGAGATCGCTGAGGATTTGACCTACTACTTCGCCACGTCCGAGCAGGTGCCCTCCTCGGTGGCCCTGGGCGTGTTGATGAACAAGGACAACACAGTCCGCCAGTCCGGCGGCTTTATCATCCAGCTGATGCCCGGCGCGCCGGAGGACATGATCGACCGGCTGGAGGCGCACTTAAAGGAGATCACCTCCATCACCACCCTGTTAAACGTGGGAAACACCCCGGAGATGATCCTGGAGCATGTCCTGGGCGAGTTCGGCCTGGAGATCAACGATCGCGTGCCGGTGAAGTTTTACTGCAACTGCACGAAGGAGCGGGTGGAGAAGGCATTGATCAGCGTGGGAAAGAAGGATATACAGGAGATGATCGACGACGGCAAGCCCATCGAGGTGAACTGCCACTTCTGCAACAAGAATTATGAGTTCACGGTGGAGGAGCTGCAGCAGCTCCTGGACAAGGCCGTGCGCTGAGGTCACGATCAACCCCATAGACAGCAAAAAGAGCCAGTCCAGAGATGGATGGCTCTTATTTGTAATCAATTGAATCACGTATAACTTACTTCAACTTTCTATCTAACGATATATGTTTGAAAAAGGTACACTGTTGTTCGATGATTATAATTTGGTTACGTTGGTAGCCTGCGGGCCCTTGGCTCCGTTCACTACATCAAACTCAACTGCGGCGCCCTCGTCCAGAGACTTGAAGCCGTCCATGTTCAGACCGGAGTAGTGTACGAATACATCGTTGCCCTGCTCGTCGGAAATGAATCCGTAACCCTTCTGATTGTTGAACCACTTAACTGTACCTTTCATTATGATACCTCCGAAAAAATAAAAAGATAAAATGTTGCCGTTGCGACTTATTTCGCAACTGCAATAAGAATAGCACAAATAAGGGAAAGTGTCAAACGTTTTTGTTAATAAAGTATAAACTGTATGGACAAACTTTTATTCCCATTGTTCAAAGATTAAAAAACGCAAAAATGCGGGAAAAACGGTGAAGATTGTGCTATACTCTAGTGCATAGGAAGACCGCAGCGAGGAGTAGTAAATCATGAAGCTTATCAATATATGGAGACACTTTCGGACCATCACCCACCACCGCCATCTGGTGTGCCGTCACTGCTTTAAAATCGGCCTGTACCGGCAGGGGCTCATGCACGATTTATCCAAGTACAGCCCGGAGGAATTCTGGACCGGCGTCCGGTATTATCAGGGGAACCGCAGCCCCAATGCGGCGGAGCGGGAGACCGTCGGCTTTTCCAAGGCGTGGCTGCACCACAAGGGGCGCAACAAGCACCACTACGAGTACTGGATCGACGTGTCGGTGCACAAGGAGGAGGGGCTGGTCGGAAACAAGATGCCGCTTAAATATGTGGCGGAGATGATCTGCGACCGGATCGCCGCCTGCGAGGTGTACAAGGGCAAAAACTACACCAGCGCCGCCCCTCTTGAGTACTATGAGTATACGAAAAAGTACATCACAATCCACCCGAAAACCAGGGCGCTTTTGGAGAAAATTTTGGTGATGTTAAAGGAGCGCGGGGAGGAGGCAACCTTCGCCTACCTGCGCAAGCTGCTTAAAAAAGGGGATTATTGAAAAAAAGGAATTATTGAGAAAAAGGAATTATTGACAAACGGGTAAAATGAGCGGCCGCCGTACAG
>USJW01000137.1 GCA_900555045.1 uncultured Clostridium sp.
TACCCCTGCCCCCCCAACCTCCACCCCACCCGTCATCACCGAGGCCAAGGACGACTTCATTCTGGGCGATCCCATGGAGTTAGAGCGCCTGGAGGAGGAAGAGCGGGAGAACACCCAGCCTCAGCAGCTGTGGGAGGGCCTGCGCAGGCGCTACCCCAAAATCCAGGCCTTCGACTGCAACGGCACCTGCGAGATCCTGACGATCAAGCCCCAGGACATCGGCCTCCTTCCGAGAGAGACCTGGACCTACGGAAACAACAGCTTTCTGCTGCACGGCTACTACAATTACCGCTACCTGATCCTGGCGAAGGTGGATAACGCAGGTTCTGCGGGCAGCCGCTACCTGTTGGGCGTGCCCGGAAACTACTACAGCAACGAAAAATACATGGCATCCATGTTCGGCTTCCCCCACTTTGTGCTGGCGAAGCGGCAGCCCACCGGAAACGGTCGGTTCGGCTACTGGTACACGGACATCAAGCTGGAAAACCTCAACTGATAAAAAAGCCGGATCCAGGCGCCGGGGGAAGTCCCGTAAAACTTCCCCTGCGCCAAAATCCGGCTTTTCCTATCAACCAATTTAGTAATCAATCCCCCGCAGCGCCACACTCCCCACATAGGGCCGCACAAGCGCCGCGAATCCCTCCAGCTCTTCCCTTGAAAACGCGGAGAAAACCCCAGGCTCCAAAACCTCCCCGGCCTCCGTAAAGCTCTGCAGGAAATACCGCTCACATCCCTCAATCCACGGCCCGATTTCTTTGAAATCCTCCTCCGTGTGCAGCCCCTTCACCACCGTCGTGCGCAGCTCGTAGGGCACTGAGCCATGGATCAGGAACTGGATGCTCTCGTCAATCCGTTCCATCGTGAGTCCGTCCACCCCCGCCACCTCGCGGTAGTGGTTTCTCGCCGCCTTGATGTCCATGGCCACGCAGTCCAGCAGTCCTTTTTGGCACAGCCCCTTTAAAATCTCCGGCCGGTACCCGTTGGTGTCCAGCTTCACCATCAGTCCCAGCTCCCGCACCTTATAGATAAAGTCCTCCAGATCTCCCTGGAGCGTCGGCTCCCCGCCGGTGATGCACACGCCCTCCAGGATTCCCCTGCGCTTGCGCAGAAAGCTCAGCACCTCCTCGTCGCTGTACGCTACCTCGGCCGACCCGGCGAGCAGCCCGCTGTTGTGGCAGAACGGGCAGCGAAAATTGCACCCCCCGGTAAAAATGGTGGCCGCCACATGGCCCGGGAAGTCCAGCAGTGTCGTTTTCTGTAGTCCGCAAATTTTCATTTTCCGCTCCGATCCGGGTATACTTCTTTTCAATCCCGCAAAATTTTTATATAATGTTAGAGTATATCACAACCATCCGCTCCCGACAAGGCGGATCAACCACAGAGGAAATGCCATGACAACCGACGAACGTTATATGAAAGAGGCCATACGCCAGGCCAAAAAGGCGTCCGCCCTGGGCGAGGTGCCCATCGGCTGCACCATCGTCTACGAAGATAAAATTATTGCCAGGGGATACAACCGCCGCATGGTGGACAAGAACGTCCTGTCCCACGCGGAGATCATTGCCATCCGCAAGGCCTGTAAAAAAATGGAAGACTGGCGCCTGGAGGATTGCACCATGTACGTGACCCTGGAGCCCTGCCCCATGTGCGCCGGGGCCATCGTCCAGGCCCGGATCCCCACCGTGGTGATCGGCTGCATGAACCCCAAAGCGGGCTGCGCCGGATCGGTCCTTGACATGCTCCACGAGGACGGCTTCAACCACCAGGTGGACACGCGCATCGGCGTCCTGGAGGAGGAGTGCTCCCAGATGATGAAAGACTTTTTTAAGGCCCTGCGCTTAAAAAAACCAAAAAAGAAAAAGGGGGAGCAGCCCCAGTGAAAACCATCCTGATCACCGGCGCAAGCGGCTTTTTGGGCTTCCGCCTGTACCGCCATTTTTCATCCCCGGCCCTGGCGGGCCGGTACCGTGTGATCCCGGTCCAGGGCCATGCCCCCGACATCTGCGACCGTGAAGCGCTCATGCGCTATTTTGCTGTGGTCCGGCCCGACTGTGTGATCCACTGCGCCGCGGTCTCGGACACCGGCCGCTGCGAGCGGGAGCCGGAAAAGTCATATGCCGTCAACGTGCGCGGCGCTGAGAACGTGGCCGCGGCCTGCCGCGCTGTGGGCGCTAAGTTTCTTTTCTGCAGCTCCGACCAAGTCTACTTTGGCGCATGCAGCCCCCACCCCGGGGACCTGTCCCCGCACCGGGAGACCGAGACACTAAATCCCGCTGGCGTCTACGGCCGCCAGAAACTTAAAGCCGAGTCCCTCTGTGCGGCCGCATGCCCGGACACCGTCAGCCTGCGCCTCAGCTGGATGTACGACACCGGCGAGCCGGGCCCGGAGAAGCACGGGGATCTCTACACCACACTGAAAAAATTTGTCGACGCTCATGAACCCGGCGCGCATCTCTCGTTCCCCGTCCATGATTACCGCTCCATCACCCACGCTGCGGACGTGGCGCGGCAGATGGAGGCGGCCATGGAGCTTCCGCCCGGCGTCTACAATTTCGCCGCGCCGGGCGGGAAAAGCGCCTTTGAGATAGCCAGGGAGTTTTTGCTGCGGATGGGCTGCCCGGAGGCGGCAGAGCGGCTGAGACCCGATTTTAAGCGTTTCGCGGACGCGCCCCGCAACATGCGCATGGACACGGAAAAGGCCGCAAAGTATGGAATCCATTTTCCGGAAACGCTGGAGGGCTTTTGCCGTGCGCTTTATGCAGCGGCCCCTTGACAAATCCCACGCTAAAGGGTATACTTAACAGGCAAATCAGCGAGCAATTCGCGGATGCAACCCAAGATTGTCATAAAGTTTCCACGCAGCCGGGGAGATAGCGGTGCCCTGTACCTGCAATCCGCTCTAGCAGGGGTGATACCTCGCCCCGGACAACTTACTGCGGGGCTGCCTTGTGAAAGTGGTGTTGAAGTTTGGGTCTTACGCAATGGGAATCTGTGAACCGTGTCAGGGCAGGAATGCAGCAGCACTAAGCGGAACCTCCCATGTGCCGTAAGGCAGCCTGGACGGAGCTAACTACATGAGTAACGCCCGTGGTAACTGTACAAAGCGAGGTGCGTGGATTTAAAATAATATGGACATGGATCTGGTGGGAACCCGTTTTCCGTCAAATCCATGTCCATATTTTTTGCTTGCCCCGGCACAGTCTTTGCGGTATAATTACAAAATGGGTATAATAGAACCATTAACAGGATACGTTAAAAGTTGAGGTAATGAACCGGGTATCCCGGCGCGTTACAAAGCGAAGAGTCCCACAGAGAAAGGAAGCGCGTGTATGAGAAGAATAGGAATGCTTACCAGCGGCGGAGACTGCCAGGCGTTGAACGCAACGATGCGGGGCGTGGCCAAATCACTTTACAACATGTTTGACGACGTGGAAATCATCGGCTTCGAGGACGGCTACAAGGGCCTTATGTACGCCGACTACAAGATTATGCAGTCCTCCGATTTCTCCGGCATCCTGACCGAGGGCGGCACAATTCTCGGCACATCCAGACAGCCCTTCAAGCTTATGCGCACTCCGGACGAGAACGGCCTGGACAAAGTGGAGTCTATGAAGCATACCTACAGAAAACTGAAATTAAACTGCCTTGTGGTTCTGGGCGGAAACGGAAGCCAGAAGACGGCCAACCTCTTAAGCGAGGAGGGGTTAAATGTGGTTTCCCTGCCGAAAACCATTGACAACGACCTGTGGGGAACCGACATGACCTTCGGTTTCCAGAGCGCCGTGGATATTGCGACAAACGCCATCGACTGCATCCACACAACGGCCGCCTCCCACCGCCGCGTGTTCATCGTGGAGGTGATGGGGCACAAGGTGGGATGGCTTACCCTGCACGCCGGTCTGGCCGGCGGGGCTGATATCATTCTTCTCCCTGAGATTCCCTACGACATCAATGTGGTCTGCGACGCCATCACCAAGCGCTCCAAGGCCGGGAAACATTTCTCCATCCTGGCAGTGGCCGAGGGCGCCATCTCCAAGGAGGAGGCCAGCATGTCCAAGAAGGAGTTGAAGGCGAAGAAAAAGAACGGCATGGTTTACCCGTCCGTGGCCTACGAGATCGGCGCCAGGATCACCGAGGTGACCGGCAGCGAGGTCCGCGTGACCGTGCCCGGACACACCCAGAGGGGCGGAGAGCCCTGCGCCTACGACCGCGTTCTCTCCACCAGGCTGGGAGCGGCCGCAGCCAGGCTGATCGCCGACGGCGAGTTCGGCTACATGGTTGCGCTAAAGAACAACGAGATTACCAAGGTGCCCTTATCCGAGGTGGCCGGCCGGTTAAAGACCGTGGATCCCAACTGTTCCATGATCCGGGAGGCCAAGATGGTGGGCATCTGTTTCGGAGACGAATAAATTAAAGACAGCAAGGAGCGACTCACATGTCATACACGGCGCTATACCGAAAATGGCGACCCGTCTCGTTTGAGGACGTAAAGGGCCAGGACCCAATCGTACAGACATTAAAAAATCAGATCACGTCGGGACGCATCGGCCACGCCTATCTGTTCTGCGGAACCCGCGGAACCGGAAAGACCAGTATCGCAAAGATATTTGCCCGGGCCGTCAACTGTGAAAATCCGGTGGACGGAAGCCCCTGCAACGAATGTCCCACATGTAAGGCCATCTCCTCAGGCGCGTCCATGAACGTGGTGGAGATCGACGCGGCCTCCAACAACGGCGTGGAGAACATCCGGGACATCCGCGACCAGGTCCAGTATCCGCCCACCCAGGGCAGATACCGGGTGTACATCATCGACGAGGTGCACATGCTGTCCATCGGCGCCTTCAACGCTCTGTTAAAGACCTTGGAGGAACCGCCGTCCTACGTAATTTTTATACTGGCGACCACGGAAGTTCACAAAATTCCGATTACCATACTGTCGCGGTGCCAGCGCTACGATTTCAAGCGAATCGCGCTGGAGACCATCGCCGACCGCCTGCGGGAGCTGACCCAGGCGGAAAATATCCAGGTGGAGGACCGGGCGCTTCTGTATGTGGCGAAGGCCGCGGACGGATCCCTGCGAGACGCCCTAAGCCTTTTGGACCAGTGTGTGGCCTTCCACTTCGGCAAGCTTCTGACCTACGACAACGTGCTGGAGGTCCTGGGCGCTGTCGATTCCGGCGTGTTCAGCCAGATGTTTAACGCCGTCATCGACGGGAGGACGAGAGACTGTATCCTGAAGCTGGAGGAACTGGTGATCCAGGGCCGGGAGCTGGGACAGTTTGTCACGGATTTTATCTGGTACCTGCGCAATCTGCTGCTGCTCCAGAGCGCGGATGACGCGGAGGGCCTTTTAGACATGTCCACGGACAATTTAAAGCAGCTGCAGGAGGATGCCGGGAAGGCGGACGGCGAGAAGCTGATGCGCTATATCCGGGTTTTCTCCGAGCTCTCAAACCAGCTGCGCTATGCCACCCAGAAGCGCGTGCTGGTGGAGGTGGCGCTCATCAAGCTCACCAAGCCGTCCATGGAGGCCAATCTGGACTCCGTTCTGGAGCGCTTAAGCCAGCTGGAAATTCAGGTGGAGGACTTGGAGGCGCGCCCGGCGCTTCCCGCAGGCGCGTCGGCTTACGCGGTGGCTCCGGCGGTCTCTGCAGATGGCCAGGTTCCGGCCGGACAGACGGCCGCGGCGGTTGCCCCCGGCGCAGGCCTTGCGGCTGCGGGATCTGCCGCCCAGGCGGTTGCAGCCGAGCCGGCTCAGACCGTGACTCTCCCCAAGGCGCAGCTGGAGGACTTAAAGCTGGTGCGCAACGAGTGGGGAAAGATCGTGCGCAGCGTGGGCGGAGGCGCCAGGGCTTATCTGCGGGACACCGTGGTGGAGCCCGGAGGCGACAGCTGTCTGACCATTGTATTTATGGATCCCATGAGTTATGATATGGGAAAGCGTCCCACGGTCATCGGCCAGCTGGAACAGCAGGTCCAGGAAAAGTACGGCCGTTCTCTCTATTTTAAAACCCGCCTTGCGGGCCGGGGAGAGCGCCTGAACACCATCTACGTGACCGAGGAGGAGCTGGAGGACAAAATTCATATGGACATTACATATGAAGACTGATTTCAGGTTATGTTGGAGCAATCCACAGAATATACAAACATTAAGACTATCATAAAAGCGGCGGCGCCGGGAAGGCGAGAGCTGCGAAACAACAGGAGGAACAAACACCATGGCGAAACGTGGCGGATTTCCGGGAGGAATGCCCGGCAATATGAATAATTTGATGAAGCAGGCGCAGCGCATGCAGCGCCAGATGGAGGAGACCACCAAGGAGCTGGAGTCCAAAGAGTACACGGCGAGCTCCGGCGGCGGCGCGGTGAGCGTCACTGTGTCCGGCAAGAAGGAGGTCGTGTCCGTGAAGCTCTCCGAGGAAGTGGTGGATCCGGACGACATCGAGATGCTGGAGGACCTGATCGTGGCGGCGACCAACGAGGCGTTCCGCCAGATGGAGGCCGAAAGCGCTGAGGCTATGGCCAAGCTGACCGGCGGCCTCGGCGGCGCGCTGGGCGGAGGTTTACCCTTCTAATGGATTACTACAGCAGTCAGATTACAAAATTAATTGAAGAATTGTCCAAGTTACCGGGGGTGGGCGCGAAATCGGCCCAGCGCCTGGCATTTCACATCATCAACATGCCGAAGGAGCAGGTGGAGGAGCTGGCGAAGTCCATGACCGATGCCAAGAACAACGTCCGCTACTGCAAGGAGTGCTTTACGCTGACGGACCGGGAGCTCTGCCCCATCTGCAGCAGTGACAAGCGCAATCATCGGGTAATTATGGTGGTGGAGAACACCAGGGACCTGGCTGCCTATGAAAAGACCGGTAAGTACGATGGAGTGTACCATGTACTCCATGGAGCCATCTCTCCCATGCTGGGGATTGGCCCTAATGATATTAAACTGAAGGAATTGATGCAGCGGCTTCAATCCGATGTTGAAGAAGTCATCATTGCAACCAATTCGAGCCTGGAGGGCGAGACCACAGCTATGTATATCAGCAAGCTGATCAAGCCCACCGGAATCAAGGTTACCCGGATTGCCAGCGGCGTTCCCGTGGGCGGGGACCTGGAATACATAGATGAAGTAACGCTTCTTCGGGCGTTGGAAGGCAGAACTGAACTATAGCCGGATCACAGATTCCCATGCCGGGAAATAGCAATAGGGAGATGCAAAAGATGGATAAGTACGAGTTTAACATTAAGGTGGAACAGATTAAAAAGGTGGTCAACAAGGGCGACTATGAGACTGCGATGAAGATCGCGGACACCATCGACTGGAGGCGGGTCCGCAATGTCAGCATCCTGTCCATGGTGGCCACCATCTATGAGAAAAACGAGGAGTATCAGGAGGCGAAGGACATTCTTCTGCTGGCCTTTGAGCGGGCCCCCATCGGCAAACGTCTGCTGTACAAGCTGGCGGAGCTTGCCATCCGTGAGGGCAGCATCGGGGAGGCGGAGGACTATTACCGCGAATTCTGCGACCTGGCCCCGGATGATCCCAGGCAGTATCTGCTCCGCTACATGATCCTTGGAGCCAAGGGCGCCCCGCCCCAGCAGCTGATCCACACCCTGGAGCAGTACTGCAACGTGGAGCTGGACGAAAAGTGGCTGTACGAGCTGGCGACCCTGTACGACGAGGTGGGCATGGCCGATCTCTGTGTGCGCACCTGCGACAAGATCATGCTGATGTTCGGACTCGGAAAGTATGTAGACAAGGCGATGGACCTTAAGCTGCACCATGCGCCGCTGACAAAATACCAGATGGATCTGGAGGAGAACCGTGATAAGTACGAGGCGCGTCTGCGCGCGGTGGAGCAGGGCCACGAGGCTCCGGCGCCCATCGACTACGATGTGCCCCAGGCGGACGGTCCCACTCCTGTGACCAGCCGGATGCCCGTGCAGCCGGAGGACCCCTCCGCCGCCTACGAGGAGGAGCCGGTTTACGGCGAGCGCCAGCCCTACCGCCCGTACCGCCGTCCGGTGGAGACAGAAGAACCCAGCCAGGTCTATGAGGCAGAGCCCGGGTACGGTGAGGCGGATGACGCCTACTACGGACAGGGCGAGCCCCAGGAGTACGGCGCGGAAGCGGGGGACTATCAGGAACCCGGATACGGCGAGCCCGGCTATGAGACAGATTCTGAATACTATGCGGACCACGACGGCCAGGAATATGAGCCTTACGGCGAGGAGCCGGAGGAGATGCCCTACGCTCCGGAGCCGGTGAATTCCGCTTACATTGAGGAGGATCCTGAGGGTGTTCCCTACCCGGGGGATGACCAGGAATATGAGGCCTACGGCTATGCTTCCGAGCCTGAAGGTGAGGAATATGAGGCGGAGGCCCAGCTCTACCATGGTGATGAGCCCCAGGAGGAACCGGAGCAGCCTGAGAAAGAGTGGTCCCAGGATGAGTCCCTCACCCAGGAGGCGCTGGCCGCGCGGGTTCATGAGGCGGAGGTGCAGGCGAATTTAGCGCGCGAGCTCTCCCGCCTGTCCGGCGCAGAGTTCTCCGAGGAATCCCGCCAGGCTCAGACCCGGGTGCTAAAGGATCTGCGCAGCTTAAAGGAGGCCGACGGGGCGGATGATTTCGTGCCTGCCCGCGTTTCCAACCACCTGATGATCGAGGCGGAGGACCCGGATGCGGGTCTGGCGCTGGCCATCGAGGCGCTCAAGCAGATTCACAGGGAGCTGGGGATTAAGAACCAGGCGGCCAAGATTACCGGAGAAAAATTGAATCAAAAGGGTGTTCTGGCCCTGGCCGACAAGCTGACCGGCAAGGACCTGATCATCGAGTACGCCGGCGATATGAGCGACGAGATGCTGCTGGAATTAGATCAGCTGATGGCGCGGGACGAGACGGGGATGAACGTGGTCCTGATCGACAACCGCGAGCAGCTGGAGGCGATCCACCGCCAGTACCCGGGACTCGCCAAGCGATTTGAGTGCATCGGCGAGTCCGTGGAAGCTCCCGCCCGTGGAAGCGATACCGACGCCTTAGCGGCGCAGAGACCGGCCCCGCAGCCCCCGGTGGAGGCCCCCGGGGAGCCTGAGGATGAACCTGAGGAGGAAGTGTCCGCCCCGGCTCCGGCTCCGAGACCGGTTGTCGCCGTGAAGCCCCAGCCAGAGCCCAGGAAGCCGGCCGCAGCCGCGCCCGGTGCAGGACGCCGCGCGGAAGCTCCTTTAAAGCGCCCGGAGGATGCGCCGGTGCGCCCGAGAGTGATCCAGCCGGAGCCGGTCCGCCAGGAGCCGGAACCGGAGGAGGACTTATATGAGCCCGAGGAGTACGCAGAGCCGGAGCAGGAGGAAGTGGCTCCGCCACCCGCACCTTCCCGGATCCCTGTGCGCCCGCTGCCCCAGAAGGCGCCTGCCTCCTACGTCGGGGATGACTCCGAGGACGAGGAAGTGGACGACGATGAGGAGATGGACATCGATGAGTTCGCCCAGTACGCGTGCCAGTATGCCGGCGAGATCGACTGCAGCATCTCCGGCAAAAGCATGCTGGCTCTTTACGAGCGCATCGAGATTATGGAGGAGGACGGCATCCCGCTGACCCGCGCCAACGCGGAGGAGCTGATCGAGGAGGCCGCCGACCGGGCGGAGAAACCGTCGCTCGGCAAGCGCATGAAGAACATCTTCTCGTCCAAGTATGACAAGGACGGCCTGCTGATCCTGAAAGAGGAACATTTTATCTAGCAAAACGCCCCGGAAGCTTACATTTCACCGTAGACTTCCGGGGATACTTTCATTAAAACCATGTGAGGTCAATATACTATGAAACCGATACGAATCATCGCGCTCGATTTAGACGGGACGCTGCTTGACAGCCAGAAAAACATTCCCGAGCGCAATATGGAGATGCTGGCCCGCTGTTCAGAGGCGGGAATACACGTTGTGCCCACCACCGGGCGCGCGGCGGACGGAGTGCCGGAGCAGATTAAAACGCTGCCGGGCGTGCGCTATGTGATCACCACCAACGGGGGCGCGATTGTGGATTTAAAGACCAGGAAGGTGCTGGAGCGGCGTACGATTCCCAACGAGCAGGCGCTGCGCATTCTGCGCACCATCCGCAGCTTCAATGTGATGTACGACCCCTACGTCGACGGCCGCGGAATCTCTGAGGAATACTTTTTTGAACATATGGACGACTACGGCCTGAGTAAACCCATGCAGGCCATGGTGCGCAGTACCCGCGACGTGGTGCCGGACATCCTGGAGTACGTGGAGCAGACGGGCAAGGACGTGGAGAAGATCAACGTCTTTTTGCAGGATGTGTCCCAGAGCGGCCCCATCCGCGCTGCCCTTGAAAAGGAAGGCCGCCTGGCGATCACCTCCTCCATGCCAAGCAACCTCGAAATCAACGCGGAGGACGCCACAAAGGGCAACGGCCTGATGTGGCTGGCGGACTATCTGGGGATCGACCGCGAGGCGACCATGGCGTTCGGGGACGGCGAAAATGATATTTCTATGATCCGCATGGCCGGAGTGGGCGTCGCCATGCACAATGCCCTCGACACAGTGAAGGCATGGGCGGACGAGATCACTCTGAGCAACGATGAGAGCGGAGTGGCGGCTGCCATTGAGCGCCTGGTATTTTAATGCATACATGGAAACAGAATGAATACAGACAGAAAGTGAAGGCAAGATGATCGGAGAACAGTGGCTGCCCATCGCGGTGGGCGTATTTTTAGTTAGCATGATGCTGTATGGACATTACAGAGGCTTCCTGCGCCAGTGCGTGTCCGTCGGCGCGCTCATCATTACCATAATGGCGGTGCGCTACGCGACGCCGTATGTGACCGGATTCCTGCAGGAGAACACGCAGATCCGCCAGAGCGTTGCTCAGATGATGGTGCAGGCGACCGGCATCGATGGTTTGCAGGAGGAGCAGGAGGATATGCCTGCATTTCAGCGCATCGCCATCGAGAACCTGAAGCTGCCGCAGTCCATGAAGGACGCGCTGATCGAGAACAACAACAGCGAGGTGTATCAGCTCTTGGGCGTGGACCGCTTCATCGAGTACGTCAGCACCTACCTGGCTGGCATGCTGATCAACGCCATTGTGTCCGTGCTCATGTTCCTGGCCACATTCATATTGATCCAGCTGCTGGTGCGCTGGCTGGATTTGATCGCCCGCCTGCCCATCATATATGGTCTCAACAAGATTGCCGGCGCGCTTTTGGGGCTCGCCCACGGCCTGCTCCTTCTGTGGGTGGGCGGCCTGCTGCTGGACCTGTTTTCCGCCACCCCACTGGGCGCATCCCTGATGGACCAGGTGAGGGAGAGCGCATGGCTCTCGTTTCTATATCAGTACAACCTCCTGGGCTTTCTACTCAAGGGGATTTTGCACGGCATTATTTAGAACTAATTTCACATATAATATATGCAATTAATTCAACTTCCCGCTGACCGCTCAAAAAGGCGTCGGCGGGATATTTTTTTACAACCACTAAATATAGAGAAAATTCGAAAAATCGAGCATATTTAGTACCCGGGGGAAAAAACAAAAAATTGTTTAAAAAAATGGCACAAATTCCCTTGACATATTTTCGATATGATGCTATATTAAAGTTCCACTGCAAAAGCAGGGGGATAACCTCGAAAATTGAAGATCCAAACGGTTTTCAAAAAAGGTTAAAAAAGTTGTTGACAAACACAACGAGCTGTGATATCCTAGTAAAGCTGCTGTTGAGACATCAACAACGAAGCAAAAAAGTTTTTAAAAAAGTTGTTGACAAATGCAACTGAGTATGATAAGATATAAAAGTTGCTGCTGAACAAAACAACAACACAGAACCTTGAAAATCAAAGATTGAACAGTATGTAAAACCCTGAAAATTCTAAAAAATAAAGGTC
>USJW01000138.1 GCA_900555045.1 uncultured Clostridium sp.
CAGGAAATTCGTAAGAGAGAGCATTACGAGAAGCCAAGCGTAAGACGTAAGAAAAAGTCTGAAGCTGCTCGTAAGCGCAAGTACAACTAATTCTGCATATTAATGTAGAACTCGTTGTATTTTATGTGAAACAACATCAAGGCAACCGGCGGTTGAGTGAGAGATCACGCGACCGGCGGTTGTTTTTGTGCCTGAAAAGTGTTAAAAAGAAGCAAGCCAGCGGGGCGTCTGTCTTTGCCGCGCTGGTTTGCTTTTTCTGAATGGGCGATGCGATGGCCTGTGAACCCGCACGAGGGGGATCAGCTGTCCAGCTCCTTTAAATTGCAGCTGGGGGCGGCCACCAGGGAGTAGTTGGTGTGGTAGATGACAAAGCCGGGAGCAGCGCCCGCAACCTTCTTGATTTGCTTGCGCTGGATGTAGTCGATTTCCACCTTCTCGTTGTCGCGCCCCTTGGAGTAGTAGGCCGCCAGGGCTCCGGCCTCCTCGAACAGCCGGTCCGGAAGGTCCTCCTGGCCGCCGGATTTCACGATCACGTGGGAGCCGGGGATTCCCTTGGCGTGGAACCACCAGTCGCCGCCGTTTGCCACCTTGAAGGTCAGCTCCTCGTTCTGGTAGTTGTTCTTTCCCACATAGATGTGGAAGCCGTCCGAGGAGAGGTAGTGGAAGGGCTTACTGGTAATCTTGGGCTTCTTCTCGTTGGAGCGGCGCTTCTTCACGTAGCCGTACTCCATCAGCTCCTCCTTGATCTGAACCAGGTCATTTTCGCTGAGAGCGATGTCTAGGGAGGCGCTGATGGACTCCAAGTGGTCGATCTCGGCCTTGGTCTCCTGGGTCAAGTCCGCCAGGGCCTCGTAGGTCCGCTTCAGCTTGTTGTACTTGTCAAAATGCTTTTTCGCGTTGTCCTTGGCGGAGAGCTGCGGATCTAAGGGGATGGTGATCTCCTGGCCGGTGTAGTAGTTTAAGCACTTAAACTCCTTCTCGCCGCCGACAAGCTCGTAGCCGTAGGTGTTGAGCAGCTCCCCGTAGACCCGGTACTTCTCGCGCTTCTCGGTGTCCTTTAGCTGTTTTAGCTGCAGATCGTACTTCTTATAATTGCGCTCCAGGGCGGTCTGCACCACGCGCCGCAAATCCGAGGATTTCTGGCGGATGCGGGTGATGTCGCTGCGGGACCGGTAGTAGGTCTCCAACACCTGGCTGATGGAGTCGTAAGCGTCCGCATGGTAGCGGGTGGGGTCACTGTAGCAGGTCAGGGGCAGCGCCGAGAACTCGATGGGGGTCTCGCCCTCGTAGACGATGTTCGGGGTGAAGTTCCCCTCCCGCACATCCTCCATCAAAAGGGTGAAGGTGCGGTGGAGGTGAATGAGCTCGGCCTCGGTAAGATCCGCGGCAGGCCGGTCGGCGTCCACGCTGGCCAGGTGGCAGAGCTCCTCCGCCATGATGGGGCTGATTCCGGTGAAGTGGTTGTAGAGCGCCTTCTGAACCTTCATAGGCGCGCCCACCAGCACCTGCCGGAACGTCTCCTCCGTCACGGTCAGGGGATCCTCCTTGGCCATGGTCTGGGGGATGAAATAGCTTCTCCCGGGGAGCACCTCGCGCACGGAGCTGACCTGGGCCGACACGTGCTTGATGCTGTCGATGATGGTGCCGTCCTCCCGGCAGAAGATGATGTTGCTGTGCTTGCCCATGATCTCCACGATCAGGCGCTTGCGGCATAAATCGCCCAGCTCGTCCAGGTGCTCCAGCTTAAACTCGATGATTCGCTCCAGACCCGGCTGGCTCACCTCCACAATCCGGGCGCTGCCGATGTGCTTTCGCAGCAGCATGCAGAAGTTGGGGGCCGTCATGGGGCTGGGCTTGTTCACCTGCGTCAAATATACCAGGGGGAGGCTGGCGCTGGCGGACACCAAAAGCCGCACATTGCCTCCCGGATTTTTTATTGTGAAGAGAAGCTCGTCCTTCTCCGGCTGCGCGATCTTGGAGATGCGCGCGCCCTCCACCGTATTTTTTAATTCCTTTACAAGATTTGCCACTGTAATTCCGTCAAATGCCATAGTTTTGCACTCCTATCTGTTTGAAACATTGCAGTATTAGAATACCACAGACCGGAAAAATAAGAAAGACTTAGTTGACTTGATTCAGGAGATGAATTATAATACTATCTAACTATGTGATCATGTGCACATGGGAATGAAGAGCGACAAAGGTGAAAGAGAGGCAGTCATAATGTTAAAGAGCATGACTGGTTTCGGCAGATGCGAGAACGTGACCAACGAGTACAAGATCTCTGTCGAAATGAAGGCCGTGAACCACAGATACCTGGATTTGAGCATCAAGATGCCGAAGAAATTTAACTATTTTGAGGCCTCGATCCGAACACTGCTGAAGGAGTACATTCAGCGCGGCAAGGTAGACCTGTTTATCAACTATGAGGATTACACGGAGGGAAACCTCTGTCTGAAGTATAACGCCGCACTGGCCGCCGAGTACATGGATTATTTCAAAAAGATGTCCGAGCAGTTTCACATTGCCAACGACATGACCGTGTCCGGTCTCTCCAGATGCCCCGAGGTGCTGACGATGGAGCAGGTGCCGGACGACGAGGAGCACCTGTGGGAGATCCTCTCCGAGGCGCTTAAGGAGGCGGCTGTCAAGTTTGTGGAGTCCCGCCAGATCGAGGGCGAGAACTTAAAGAGAGATCTGCTGGGAAAGCTGGACTACATGGAAGAGCTGGTGGCGTTTATCGCAGAGCGCTCCCCGCAGATTCTCACCGAGTACCGGGCGAAGTTAGAGGACAAGGTGAAGGAGCTTCTGGCGTCCGCAGCCATCGATGAGAGCCGCATCGCGGCGGAGGTGACCATCTACGCCGACAAGATCTGCGTGGACGAGGAGATGGTCCGCTTAAAGAGCCACATCGAGGCCACCAGGTCAGAGCTTTTAGCCGGCGGAAGCGTGGGCCGCAAGCTGGACTTTATCGCCCAGGAGATGAACCGGGAGGCCAACACGATCCTGTCCAAATCCACGGATCTGGCCATCGCCGACAAAGCCATCGCCTTAAAGACCGAGATCGAGAAGGTCCGGGAGCAGATACAGAATATTGAATAACAGAACTTTGAAAACAGATGGGAGAACTGTCATGAGCCAGCAGGGAATATTAGTGGTTGTCTCCGGATTTTCCGGAGCCGGTAAAGGTACATTGATGAAGGAGCTGCTGAAGCGGTACGACAATTACGCGCTGTCCATTTCCGCCACAACCAGAAACCCGAGAGAGGGGGAGACGGACGGAAAAGAATACTTTTTTGTCTCCAAGGAACGCTTTCAGGATATGATTGCCCAGGGACAGCTGATTGAATACGCTCAATATGTCAATCATTACTATGGGACCCCCAAGGAGTATGTGGAGAGCCAGATGGCGGCCGGAAAGGACGTGATCCTGGAGATCGAAATCCAGGGCGCGCTGAAGGTAAAGAAGCGCTTCCCGGACACGCTGCTCTTATTTGTGACGCCGCCCAGCGCCCAGGAGTTAAAGCGCAGGCTGGTGGGCCGGGGAACCGAGACCATCGAGGTGATCAACGCGAGGCTTCGCAGGGCTGCCGAGGAGGCGGCCGGTATGGAGGCCTACGACTATCTGCTGATCAACGATGAGATCGACCGCTGCGTGGAGCAGATGCACCAGCTGATTCAACAGCAGCACAATAGAACCAGCTTCCATTTGGATTTCTTAAACCAGATGCGCGAGGAGCTCTACCATCTGGACGACTGAGAACGGGGGCCAGCCTATGGCCGGTCCATTCTATAAGAATCATGAATAACATTTTTGAAAGGGGAATGTAATATGTTACATCCATCATACACAGATCTGATCAATGCGGTAAACAGCGACGTGGAGCCCGGCGAGCAGCCGGTGGTTCAGAGCCGCTACTCCATCGTGGTCGCCGCCTCCAAGCGGGCCAGACAGCTGATTGACGGCGAGGAGCCCTTGGTCGCTGCCAACAACGGAAAGAAGCCGCTGTCCGTTGCCATCGACGAGCTGTACCACCAGAAGGTGAAAATCCTTCCGGAGGAGGAAGAAGTGTCGGAAGACGATCAGAATTAATACATGGGTATAAGCCGTCTTCGTGGACGGCTTAATCTATTCGTGAGGAGTATATTATGGAAAAACTGAAACTGTTCTGTGTCTCCCTGGGCTGCGACAAAAACCTGGTGGACACGGAGAAGATGCTTGGCCTTTTAAACCGGGAGGGCTACACCTTTACGGACGACGAGCAGGAGGCCGACGGGATTTTGATCAACACCTGCTGCTTTATCGGGGACGCCAAGGAGGAGAGTGTCAACACGATCCTGGAGATGGCGCGCTTAAAGGAGGAGGGGCGGTGCAGGGCGCTTGTGGTGGCCGGCTGCCTGGCCCAGCGGTACAAGAAGGAGATCCTGGATGAGATCCCTGAGGTGGACGGAATCCTCGGGACCACCTCCTGCGATGAGATTGTGAATATGTTTAACGGGATTTTGGGCCGCGAGCGGAAAGAGCACATTTCCTGCTTTCACGGGCTTTCTGAGCTGCCCGACATGGGGGAGGGGCGCGTGGTCACCACCGGCGGCTACTATGCCCACCTAAAGATCGCGGAGGGCTGCGACAAGCGGTGCACCTACTGCATCATCCCCTACCTGCGCGGCCCCTACCGCAGCGTCCCCATCGAGGACCTGGTCCGCGAGGCCAGACAGCTGGCCGACCAGGGCGTGAAGGAGCTGATCCTGGTGGCCCAGGAGACCACGCTGTACGGAAAGGACCTATACGGGGAGAAATCCCTGCCGAGACTGCTGCATGAGCTCGCCAAGATACCGGGAATCTACTGGATCCGGATTCAGTACTGCTACCCGGAGGAGATCACCGACGAGCTGATTGAGGCCATAAAGACCGAGGAGAAGGTGTGCCACTACCTGGACATCCCCATCCAGCATGCCAGCGACCAGATTTTGCGCCGCATGGGCCGCAGAACCAACCGCCGTCAGGTGACGGAGATGATTGAGAAGCTGCGCAGTGAGATCCCGGACATGGCCCTTCGGACCACCTTAATCTCCGGGTTCCCCGGTGAGACCGAGGAGGACCATGAGACCCTGATGGAGTTCGTGAACGAGATGAAATTTGAGCGCCTGGGCGTGTTTGCCTACTCTGCGGAGGAGGACACCCCCGCCTATTCCTACCCGGACCAGGTGCCCCAGGAGATCAAGGAGCAGCGCCGGGACGAGATTATGGAGCTGCAGCAGGAGATCGCCTTTGAGAAGTCTGAGTCCATGGTCGGCCGGGTGCTCACCGTGCTGATCGAGGGCAAGGTGGTGGATGAGCCCGCCTACGTGGGGCGCACGTACATGGACGCGCCGGGTGTGGACGGACTGATTTTCGTGAACGCGGATACAGAGCTTCTCAGCGGCGATTTTGTTCGCGTGAAGGTGACCGGCTCCGCCGAGTACGACTTAATAGGAGAGATATACGATGAATCTGCCCAATAAATTGACAATTTTGCGCGTGTGCATGATCCCGTTTTTTGTGGCCGCCCTCCTGTACCACGGCGGCGAGAGCCAGGTAATGCGCCTTCTGGCCGATGCCATCTTCATCACGGCCAGCTTGACGGATCTGTTGGACGGAAAAATCGCCCGCAAGTACAACCTGGTCACCAATTTTGGTAAATTCATGGACCCCCTGGCGGACAAGCTGCTGGTGTGCTCGGCGCTCATCTGCTTAATTGAGCTCGGCCAGATTCCGGCCTGGGTGGTGATCATCATCATCAGCCGGGAGTTCATCATCAGCGGCTTCAGGCTGGTGGCCTCGGACAACGGCGTGGTCATCGCGGCCAGCTACTGGGGAAAGTTTAAGACGGTGTTCCAGATGACGGCGGTGATTTTACTGATCTTAAATCTGGAGCCCTTAAAGCTTGTGGCAAATCTTGTGCTGTGGATCGCCGTGGCGCTGACGGTGATCTCTCTGGCCGACTACATTTACAAGAACCACAAGGTGCTGACGGAAGGGAGTATGTGAGGATGACGGTGGAACTGATTTCCGTGGGAACGGAAATTCTGATGGGAAATATCCTGAACAGCAACACCCAGTATCTGGCGGAGAAGTGCGCCATGCTGGGATTCAATCTGTACCACCAGGTGACGGTGGGGGACAATTACGGCCGGATGAAGGATGTGATCCGCACGGCGCTTGACCGGGCCGACATCGTGATTCTGACCGGCGGCTTAGGGCCCACGGAGGACGACCTGACCAAGGAGGTCTGCGCCGAGGTCATGGGCATGGAGCTGGTGGAGGATCCCCACACCCGCGCGCACATTGAGGAGTTCTTTAAGAACAATATCTACCGGGAGATCCCGGACAACAACTGGAAGATGACCACGGTGCCCCGGGGGGCGATCGTGCTGGACAACCACAACGGCATGGCGCCGGGCCTGATCCTGGAGAAGGACGGGAAGACGGCGATTTTGCTTCCGGGACCGCCCGGAGAGCTCTACCCCATGTTCACGGAGCAGGTGTTCCCCTACCTGGAGGGCAGGGAGAAGGCCTGCCTGGTGTCGCGCACCCTCAAAATCTGCGGGCACGGCGAGAGCCAGGTGGAGGACAAGCTGCTCGACTTGATCGATGGCCAGACGAACCCCACCCTTGCCACCTACGCTAAGGTGGGCGAGGTGCACCTTCGGATCACGGCCCGGGCGAACAGCGCGCCGGAGGCACATGCGCTCATCGCGCCGGTTGCGGACGAGGTGAAGCGCCGTCTGGGCGACGCGGTTTACACGGAGGATGAGGCGGAGACCCTGGAGATGGCGGTTGTGCGCCATTTGAAGGAGCAGGGGCTCACGATCTCCACCGCGGAATCCTGCACGGGCGGCCTGGTGGCGGCCCGCCTGGTGAACGTCTCCGGCGTGTCCGAGGTGCTCATGGAGGGCAGAGTCACCTACTCCAATGAGGCGAAGATGCGCCTGCTCGGTGTGAAGGAGGAGACTCTGGCCGCCCACGGAGCGGTGAGCGCCGAGACGGCGGAGGAGATGGCGGCCGGCGGGGCAAGAAACGCGGGGACGGACGTTTGCGTGTCCATCACCGGGGTGGCCGGTCCCGACGGAGGCACCGACGAGAAGCCCGTGGGGCTGGTCTACATGGCCTGCTCGCTTTTGGGGCGCGTGCGGGTGGAACGGTATCAGTTTAAAGGAAACCGCGAGAAGGTGCGGGAGCAGTCAGTGATGAAGGCGCTGGATCTGGTGCGCCGGTCCGTGATCGATTACGGCCGCGGCGCAATTTGAGCACACGGGAGGCTTTGAGTTTGAAGTTACAGAATGTGAGCAGGCAGTTGACGGCGGCATGCCGGTATTCCTACAACCGCCTGGCGTTAAATTACTATATGTACCATGAGGCGGACGTCCCGGGTGAGGAGAAGGGCAGCGCGGCCGGGGATCTGGGCGCGCGCTTTGACGCGCTTTTGGGACAGTTCCTGGAAGGAGAATGTCCACTGGCCAAGCTGGACGGCCTGCGGCAGGCGGTTATCCTGCGGATGGAGCAGGCGACCGCGTACACGGACTGTTTTCAGGCCCACGAGTACGTGTTAAACCGCCTGGAGGGAAAGCTGCTTCCAGGGGACGACGAGGCTTCGGAGACGGATGAGGAGCGCTTGGCCTGGCTTATGCGCTTTATCGCGGCCCCCAAGGAGGCGGTGACCGTCAATGAGCGGATTCAGACCGTGATCAGCCAGCTTCCGGTGCGCCTGACTAAGCAGAAATTCTTTGGGCTGGTGCGGGAGGGCCTCCAGGTGTACGTGGGCGCCTCCCAAAAGAGCGTGGACGACATGTTCTATATCCTGCGGTCCGAGGCGCTTTTGGCGCTGCCGGAGGGGATGGGCGAGGCTTACCCCGACCTGGCAGCGCTCCTTCGCCGCTTTGAGGAGGCGGACTATAAGCAGCTGGACGCGGACGCATTTAAGGAGCTCTCTGCCCTTATGGAGCAGTCCGGTGAGAAGCTGACCGACTATTCCGGCGAGCTCATGCTGCTCATGGACCTGGTGAACGACCTCTACGTGATTTTGCTCACCAGAACCGGGGCTGTGATGGATGTGGCCGAGGAGGCGCGCATCAAGGATGTGCTCGCGGCTGTGCGGGACGGATTTGCCGCAGGCGAGGAGGCGGAGGCAGAGCTTCTTAAGCCCCTGGAGGGCCGTCAGGAGACCTGCTTTGAGCAATGGCAGGCGTGCGCTTCCCCGGAGGATTTGCTGGAGGAGCTGGCGTCAAGTGATCCTCAGGCGGAGACGCTGCGAAAGATCAGCCTTCTGCTGTCCTCCAGCTCCTTCATGCCGTTAGAGCGGCAGGAGGGCGAGCAAACGACGGTGGACCAAAAAGCGCTGGAGCGCATGGAGGAGGAGCTGTTTGCAGAGCTTGCAAACGCCTTCTTTGGCATGCCGCGCCTTCTGGTGCGCGCCGTGATGGCGAAGGTCCTGTCGAGCCTTCCGGTGTTCTTCGGATCCCTGGAGGACGTGAAGAACTATGTGGAGGGCTGTTTGGACAGCTGTGCCGACGAGGCCGAGAAAGCGGTGTGCATGCGGTTGATCCGCCAGCTGGCGGCGCAGTAGGCGGTTTTTGATTGACGGAAGCGGGGGGATGAACATGCGCTGGTGGACACACTTATACACAGGAGACCGGGCGCTGAGGCGCGGTGGCGCACTCCTGCAGAAAATTGAGAGAGAAAAATTTTTGCCGGACACCTATGTGATTACAAAGGCTGCATATGGGCATCATCTATTTGATATCCGCCCCGCGGCCCTCTTGACGCGGGAGGAGAAGGAGAACCCGGATTTCCTTGTGCTGGGCGTGGCCTGCGGCTACGGGGAGGCCAAGGAGGTGGTCCGGCGCATGGTGGAGGATATGTACCGGGAGACCGGCGGGTTCGACTGGAATGCCTACATGGCCCGTCAGGAGACGGGCGGCGACACGGGAAGACGGATGGGAGAGTAGAATGGTTCATGTGCTGCTTGTGATTTTGAAAATAATCGGAATCCTGCTGTTAATCATTCTCGGGCTGGCCCTCCTCCTGGTGTTCGCGGTGCTTTTGGTGCCGGTGCGCTACCGGGTGAACGCCAGCTACCGGGAGGAGTTTCGGGGATACGCCAGAGTGTCCTGGCTTCTGCGCCTTTTAACCTACCGCGCAGAGTACGGGGAGCGGGGGCTGGTGCAGAAGATAAGAGTCTGCGGAATCTGCATCTGGCGCTCCGACAAGGACCGGGACGAGGTGGACGAGGCCGTAGAGTCGGTGCTCACAGAGGAGGAGCAGGCGCTGTACGAGGAGCTTAAGAGGGACGAGACGTGGCGGGAGCATCCGGATTTTGGTGAGGGCGAACGTGGCGGGAACTCCGGCGATGCGACGGAAAAACGGGCGGAGGAGACGGAGAAGCGGGGCGGAGCGGAAGATGGAAAGCCGGGCGAAGGGATGGAAGCTGCACCGGAGCAGGTGAATGCGAAAAATCCTGAATCAGCCGGAGCGGAGGCCAGAGAGCAGGCCGCCAGGGCAGAATCCTCGGACCCCGGCGAGGCAGAACCCACAGCCTCCCGTCCAGGCCTGTTCTCGCGCATCCTGGGCCGCATCAGGGGCGTGATGGAAAAACTTCGGTTTTCTTTTCGCGCGATCTGTGATAAGCTTAAAAGCGGGCGCAGGTTGTTTGACACGGCGAGCGGCTGGGTGCAGGACGAGAAGAATCAGGCGTCGGTGAAGCTTCTGCTGCGCCAGCTTAAGGCGGCGCTGCGCCACGTGATGCCGAGAAGGGGACACGCGAGCGTGACCTTCGGGTTCGACGACCCGTACACCACCGGCCAGGTGCTGGCGGCGGTCAGCCCGTTCTACCCGATTTTCCACCGGGTGATCGAGCTTCAGCCGGTGTTTGACCGGCAGGTATTTTCCGGCGAGGGGGACCTTCGGGGGAGAATCCGGCTGTTCAACCTGCTGTGGCTGTGCTTTGGGATTTACCGGGATAAACATACATGGAATCTGATTTGCAGTTTCAGAAAATAAGAGAGAAGAGGATCTATTATGGCAGATAATCATTTTTCGTCCACAATTGAAACCCTGTTTAAGGGGCTGGACCAGTTTGTGACCACGAAAACCGTGGTGGGGGAGCCGGTAAAAGCCGGCGACGTGACCATTATCCCGCTGATCGACGTGACCTGCGGCATGGCGGCAGGGGCATTTTCCGAAGGCGCAAAGCAGAAACAGAACGGCGGGGGCGGCATGAGCGCCAAGATGAGCCCCAGCGCGGTGCTGGTGATCCAGAACGGTGTGACCCGGCTGGTGAATGTGAAAAACCAGGATGCTATCACGAAGGTGATCGACATGGCTCCGGACTTTATCAATAAATTCCTTGGCGGAAAGCCGCCGATCTCCGAGGAGACCGCCGAGGCGGCAAAGGATGCAGCCGCAGTCTACGACACAGGGACCACGGAGCACATCGATGTAAAATAAGCGTGAACAGATTATGCCCTGCCGGGCATAGGAAAGCGATCCGAACGTGATCATTTCCCGCCCGGCAGGGCATTTTTTTGCGCATTTTGCGCATATTCCCGCGCGACATTTTCCCGTGCAAAATCACATCTGGCCCAGTCCGCGCACCAGCTGACGCTCCAGCGCCAGCGCGGCTTTGGAGCGGTAGCGCCCCGGCGGGTGAGCCAGCGCCAGGTCCAGGAAGACGCCCTCCCGGCCGATGGACAGATACTGGATGTTTTTGAGCGGCTCCTGGCAGGAGGCGTAGGTGAAGGCCAGCCCCAGACCGGCCATGGCCATGGCGGCGGCGAAGGGAGCCGTCAGATTGTCGTTGCAGACCTGGGGAATCAGGCTGCGCTTGGCAAATTCGCGCCTCGCGATGCTGCCGAGGATGGTGTCGTAGTCGCTGAGTATGTACTCAAACCCCATGGTGTCCTCCAGCTCCACGTACATGCACCGCTTGCCGTCCCGCTCCGTCTCCCTGGCGTACTCCATCACCGGATGCCCCTGGGCGGCGCAAATGTAGATTTCATCCCGCATCAGGAGGCGCGCATCCGACTTTAGCTTGGTGAGCGGGAGCGCCACCAGCCCCAAATCCAACCGCCCGTCGATCAGAAGCTGCTCTAAGGCCATGCTGTTGGCCTCGGTGATCTCCACGCGGATCTGCGGGTATCGCCGCTTGAAATCGTACAGCACCTTCGGCAGGAGATAGCCGCCCCGAAAGGTGCTGATGCCGAACTCCACCTGCCCGGTCTTTAAATCCTCCATGTCCTGAATAATGTCCCTCACCTGCCGGTAATCCACCAGCATCTTCCGCGCCCGCTCGAGCATCACCTCCCCGGCCTGGGTGGGCCGCACGCCGGTGGAGGTGCGGATGAACAGCTTTCCGCCCAGCTCCGCCTCCATGCTCTGGAGGGACTGGCTTAAGCTGGACTGGGCCATGAACAGCTTTTCCGCGGCCTTTGAGATGCTGCGCTCCTCCGCGATGGTGATCAGGTATTCCAGCTCCTTTAATTCCATAAAATTGTCTCCTTCTTGCCATCGGTTTTACCGATGTGCCCTATAAGAAATTGTGCATTTCGGAGATGGCAAAGAAAGTATATAGATCG
>USJW01000139.1 GCA_900555045.1 uncultured Clostridium sp.
GGCTGCGTGGAGGTGCCGAAGAAGCCGGGCCTTGGCATCGAGGTGGACATGGAGCAGGTGAAGAAGGCGCACCAGGTGTACCTGGAGAACTGCCTGGGCGGAAGAGACGACGCTGTGGGGATGCAGTATCTGATCCCGGGCTGGAAGTTCGATCCCAAGAAGCCCTGTCTGGTGCGGTAAGGGAGTGACAGGCAAGATGGACAGTATTGTATCAAAGCTGGTGGCGGATGTGAAAATCCCCAGAATGTTCAAGGTGAGACAGCTGTTTCCCCGCGAGCGGGTGGACGTTTCAGAGATCCCGGACACCATTCGGAAGCTGATGAGCAGGGAGGAGCTGGGAAGCCAGATCCGTCCCGGCATGGAGATCGCCATCACGGCGGGAAGCCGCGGAATCGCCAACGTGGCGCTGATCACGAGGACCATCGTGGACTTTGTGAGGGAGCGCGGGGCAAAGCCCTTCATCGTGGCCGCCATGGGAAGCCACGGCGGGGCCACGAAGGAGGGACAGCTGGCGGTTTTGGCGGGCCTTGGAATCAACGAGGAGACCATGGGCTGCCCCATAAAGGCGGACATGGACGTGGTGAAAATCGGGGTGAACGAGGAGGGCATGGACGTGATGATCGGCCGGAACGCCTGGGAGGCGGACGGAATCATCGTCAGCTGCCGGATCAAGCCCCACACCTGCTTCAGAGGCCCCTACGAGAGCGGCATCATGAAGATGATGACCATCGGTCTTGGCAAGCAGGCCGGGGCCGAGGTGTGCCACGAGGCAGGTTTTAAATATATGGCCAAGTATGTGCCCATGTTCGGAAGGGCCATCCTTAAGCAGGCCAACATTCTGTTCGCGGTGGCCGTTCTGGAGAACGCCTTCGACGAGACCGCAAAGATCATCGCCCTAAACCACGACGAGATCGAGCGGGAGGAGCCGAAATATCTTGAGGAGGCCAAGGCGCTGCTCCCGAAGATCCACGTGCCGGAGTGCGACGTGCTGGTGTGCGACACCATCGGCAAGAACTTCAGCGGCAGCGGCATGGACGCCAACATCACGGGAACGTTCGTGACGCCCTACGCCAGCGGCGGGTTAAAATCCAAGCGCGTGGCCGTGCTGGATTTGAGCGATGAGAGCCACCACAACGGGACCGGCATCGGCATGGCAAGTGCCACCACAAGGCGCTTTTTCGAGAAGATGGACTTCGAACAGACCTACCCCAACGTGATCACCTCCACGGTGATCGAGAACGTGCGGATCCCCATGGTCATGAAAAACGACCGGGAGGCCATCCAGGTCTGCCTGCGCACCTGCACGGACAACGACAAGAAGAATCCGCGGATCGTGCGGATCGCCAATTCCATGGAGATCGAGCACATTTATCTGTCGGAGAGCTACTACGAGGAAGCCAAGAGAAATCCCAATCTGGTTATCGAAACCGAGCCCGCAGAGATGGGCTTTGACGGGGAGGGTAACCTGTTAGATATAGGGTGTATTAAGTGAGTAAAAAGGAGAAGAGAGCAATGAAAAAGAACATGAGAAGAGTATTGGCCGGTCTGCTGGCAGTGACGGCGCTGTGCGCGACCACCGCGTGCGGGAGCAAGAATTCCGCCCCCACCTTAAAGGGGCAGAGAGTGAGAGTTGTGATCGGTTCCAAGTCCACTAGCGGCGACACCTATATGACCGCCGACGTGGCAACCAGATACTTGAGCAAGGCACTGGATTTCAACGGCAAGGTTGACTCCATCGGAGCGAACAACGCGCTGGAGGAGATCGTGACCGCCAAGGCCGACGGCTCCACCATCATGATGTTTCACGATATGACCTGGCTGGGCGTGTCCTTCGGCGCGTACGAGGACAAGTACTCCCTGGAGAACTTTATTGTGGGACCGAGAATGGCGATCAGCCAGGGACCCTGCTTCGCGGTGAAGAAGGACGCTCCCTACGCCACCATGGCGGAGATGGCGGACTGGTTAAAGGCTAACCCGGGCGAGACCGTGAAGCTGGCAGTGGAAGCCGGCGGCGTGTCCCAGCTGGGCTTCAACAGCTACTATGAGTGGGTGAAAACCACCTACGGCGACGACGTGGCCTCCAGAGTGAAGGCGTTTATCTCCGGCGACACCGCAGCCAAGTGCCAGGCCATGTGGGACGGCAACTGCCAGGCGATCTTCGCCGACGTGTCCGCCATCGAGCAGTACACCCTGGACGGCGTGGACGCACAGATCGCGATGAACGTTGCGGGCTTGATGTCCGGCCAGAGAATCGAGGGCAAGGACTTCCCGACCTTCGCGGAGCAGGGAATCACCTTAAACGGCGAGCCCTACGCGTTTGACAAGGAATACAGCATCTTCTACCCGAAGGGGACTCCCCAGGAGATCATCGACGAGGTTGACAAGGCCCTGTCCGAGATCGCAGCCAGCGCAGAGTACCAGAAGGAGCTGTCCGACTTAGGCTTCAAGGCCTCCTACCTCTCCGCCAAGGACAACGACGCCCACATGAAGGAGAAGAGAGCGAGTTTTGACGAGATGATTAAGAATTCTCCGAGCCTTGATGAATTGACCGCGCAGTAAGCTTAAAATGGGGCTGCCGCAGAGAAGGCACGACGGATTTTCTGTGGCGGTCCCGCCGTTTTGAAAGGAGAGAAGAGCTTGAAGATCAATATCGTGTATTCGACGTCGCACCTGCTGATGCCGAAGATTATCGGATGTATCCTGGTAATCCTGCTGCTTATTATTGTTGTGACGGAAACGCTGGCAAAGCGCAAGGCTGGTGGAAGCGCTCCGGCAAAGAAGCCGTTCTTTGAAGAAAACTATGACAAGAAAAAGCTGTTTGGAAGTCTGATTCTCTTTGTCGCCTATGTGGCGGTGATGGACATCGTGGGCTTTCTTCCGGCCAGCATTGTGGCCATGTTCCTGTTTAACGTCCTGTTCGAGGATTCCAGAGAGAAGAAATCCCTGATCACCTCCGGTGTGGTCTCCGTGCTGTTCCCCACCTTCATCTGGTTCATCTTCGGCATTGTGTTCAACATCACGCTGCCGTAGGAAAGGGAGGAATCGAGAATGTTTGAGATTGGTATTTTACAGATTGCAATGTGCGTGTTCGGCGTGGTGGTCGGAATCGTGTTCGGCGCACTGCCCGGCATGACCGCCACCATGGCCATCGCTATTTTCCTGCCGCTCACCTACGCGTACGACATGGGAACCTCCCTGTACCTGCTTTTAGGCCTCTACGTGGGCGGAATCACCGGCGGCTTAATCCCCGCGATCCTCATCAACATCCCGGGCACGCCGTCCTCCATCACTACCTGCTTTGACGGCTACCCCATGGCGAAAAAGGGTGAGGGCGCCAAGGCATTAAAGATCGGCATCGTGTCCTCCCTGTTCGGCGGCATCGTGAGCCTCATCTGTCTGTGGCTCTTCACGCCGGTGCTGGCCTCCATCGCCATCAAGTTCTCCGCAGTGGAGAAGTTTTTGATCATCCTGTTCGCCCTGACCGTGATCGCGGCCCTCTCCAAGGGGAACATGCTGCGCGGCCTGTTCGCGGGCATTCTGGGCGTGTTCGTCTCCCTGATCGGCATGTTCGGCGACAACAACCAGCTGCGCATGGTGCCCGCCTTTTTGGACACCAAGCTGCGGGACGGCTTCGCCCTTCTGCCGGTGATCATCGGCCTGTTCGCCATCGCCCAGATGTTCCAGGAGGCGGAGAGCGGCATGAAGCGGGCCAAGTTCCAGGTGCAGGAGGACTCAAAGGAAAAATTCTCCTTCAAGGTCTTTAAGGGCCAGTCCATGAACCTCATGCGCTCCAGCATGATCGGAACCTTCATGGGAATTCTGCCCGGCGTGGGCGGCAGCGCCGCCTCCATCCTGGCCTACTCCCAGGCGAAGAACTTCTCCAGGCACCCGGAGAAATTCGGAACCGGCGCAGAGGAGGGCTTAGTGGCCAGCGAGTCGGCCAACAACGGCCTGACCGGCGGAGCGTTAATCCCGCTACTGTCCCTCGGAATTCCCGGGGACTCCACCACCGCAGTGTTAATCGGCGCGTTCATGCTTCAGGGACTCGCTGTGGGACCGCTGTTTATCAAGCAGAACCCGACCGTTTGGAACACCATCCTGGTGTCCCTTCTGATCGCCAACCTGATCATGTTTGTGGTGATGTTTTTTGCCATTAAATACATCTCACAGATCATCAAGATTCCCAAGTCCAGGCTGTACCCGGCCATCATCATCATGACCGTGGTGGGCTCCTACGCCATCAACAACGGCGTGATGTTCGACGTGTGGACCATGATCATCTTCGGCGTGGTGGGCTACCTGTTCGCAAAGATCGGCCTCCCGTCCGCCCCGTTCCTCATCGGATTCATCCTGGGCGGCGACCTGGAGCAGTACTTTATCGATGCGCTTAAGGGATCCAACGGAAATCTGGCCATCTTCTTCACCAGAGGCCCCATCGCGTGGGCGATCTGGCTGATGATCATCGCGTCCGTGGCCTACGCGATCTACGACAACCACAAAGGAAACGCGAAACAGGCGTCCGAGTAGGGCGTTTGCGGCGGCCATCAATGAGGCGTGGTCCCTCTCCCATGGAGGAGGGGGTCCACGCCTTTTTGCCAATTAAATTCGCCAACATCTTTCACAATTCGCGATTATGTGTTAAAATGTTAAAAATATCATCGTGCTGGAAAAGGGAATCGATATGAAGGCTTATTATTACCAGAAAGATAAATGGACGGAGTCCGGCGGCCTGTGGGAGGCGTTGGGGTTGGACTGGCGAATGAGAGGCGCGCCCTACGTGATCTCCTTCACGGGGGCAGGGGGGAAAACCTCCCTGATCCGCCATCTGGCCTGGGAGGGCCGAGAGCGGGGAAAAAAGGTGCTGGTGGTGACGACCACCCACATGTTTAAGCCGCAAAGGTACGGCGTGTTCTCCAAAAACCGGGGCGAGGTGCGGCGGATGCTGGAGCGGGAAAACATCGCCGTGGCGGGCAAGGAGGCCGGGGAGCTTAAGATCACATTTGTGGGAAACTGGTTTTATGAGCAGATCTGCCCCATGGCGGATCTGGTTTTGGTGGAGGCGGACGGGTCCCGCCGCCTGCCCGTGAAGGTGCCCGGCCCCAACGAGCCGGTGGTGCCGAAAAACTCCGACATGGTGCTCTCTGTGCTGGGGCTGTCGGCTCTGGGGGAGCCGGCGGAGAAACTGTGCTTTCGCGCGGAGCGGGCGGAGGAGCTTGTGCGGGAGCACGGGCGACCCGATTTTAAGGCGGCCGGGCAGTGGACTTTTTGCCCGGAGGATCTGACCTGCCTCATGCAGCACGGCTACCTGTACCCGCTGCGGGTAAAGTACCCGTCAATCCCCGTGATCCCGGTGTTCAACCAGGCGGACAGCCCCGAGACGGTGGCTCTGGCGAAGGCGCTGCTCGATGGAATGCGGGAGAGCCGCGGGATCGCGGGCGGAAATCTGCGGTTTGACCCGTGCGCGGAGCTCTTTTAGGCGGCGCCTGCCGCCCGCCACGGTTGGTCTGCGCCTGCCATAGCCAGGCGGCGTCCGGCGCCCGCTACAGGAGGAAAAAATCAGAATGAAAATGGCATGGATTTATATGGCTTCCGGATTCGGAAGCCGTTTTGGCGAAAATAAGCTGCTGGTGGAGCTGGGGGGAAAACCCCTCTACCGCCATGGACTGGACTGTCTGCTTCAGGCGAAGAAACGGGTGGAGACAGAGATGGAGGGCTGGCAGGTGCAGCTCATCGTGGTCAGCCAGTACCGGGAAATCCTGGAAACGGCCGCGGCCCTCGGGGCTGAGCCGGTGATGAATCCCCAGAGCGGGGAGGGGATCGCCGCCTCCCTGCGGTTTGGGACGGAGGCGGCGAGGAACGCCCAGGTTCTCGTCTACTGCGTGGCCGATCAGCCCGGGATGCGGCCGGAGTCCTTTGTGGACTTCTTAAAGGGCTTTGCCGAAAGCGGCAAGGGGATGGGCTGCGTGTGCTCCGGCGGCAGGAGAGGAAATCCGGCGGCCTTTCGCGCGGACTACCGGGAGGAGCTCTTAAAGCTCACCGGGGACCGGGGCGGAAGCCGTCTGTTAAAGCGCTTCCCGGAGGATGTCTGGCAGTGGTCGGTGGAGGAGCGTGAGCTTCAGGACGTGGACCTCCCGGAGGATCTGCGCCAGTGGAAAGAATAGCAGGTGAGTGGATATATGGAACGGAAAAATGACTTTTCAAAAGGGAGTATCGTAGGAAATATCTTAAAGCTGGCGCTGCCCATGACACTGGCCCAGCTGATCAACGTGCTCTACAACATCGTGGACCGAATCTACATCGGCATGATCCCGGAGAACGCAACCCTGTCGCTCACGGGTCTGGGGCTGTGTCTCCCCATCATCTCCATTGTCATCGCGTTTGCGAACCTGTTCGGCATGGGCGGCGCGCCGCTCTGCTCCATCGAGCGCGGCCGCGGAAACGAGGAGGAGGCCGAGGCCATCATGGGCAATTCCTTCATATTGATGCTGATCACCGGCGCAGTGCTGACCGTGCTGGGGCTGGCGGTGAAACGGCCTATGCTGTTTCTGTTCGGCGCAAGCCCGGACACCATCACCTACGCGGAGGACTACATCACCATCTATCTCCTGGGGAACATTTTCGTGATGGTGGGCCTGGGGATGAACAGCTTCATCAACTCCCAGGGATTCGGCACCACCGGCATGATGACGGTTATGCTGGGGGCGCTCACCAACATCGTCCTGGACCCCATCTTTATCTTTGTGTTCCACATGGGCGTCCGTGGCGCAGCCCTGGCTACCATTTTATCCCAGATGCTGTCCGCCGTCTGGATCGTCCACTTTCTCACGGGCAAAAAGACGATCCTGCGCTTAAAGCGCTCCGCGTTCCGGCTGGACCGACGGCGCGTGCTTCGGATCGCGGGCCTGGGCATGAGCGGCTTTACCATGTCCATCACCAACAGCTCGGTGCAGGTCATGTACAACGCCATGCTCCAGAAGGCGGGCGGGGACCTGTATGTGGGGATCATGACCGTGATCAACTCGGTCCGCGAGGTGATCTCCATGCCGGTAAGCGGCCTCACCAACAGCGCCCAGCCGGTGCTTGGCTTCAACTACGGCGCGGGGAAATATAAGCGGGCCAGGCAGGCCATCGTGTTCATGTCCGTGGCCAGCATCGCCTACACCACGCTTGTGTGGATGTGCGTCCACACCTTCCCGGAATTTTTCATCCGCATCTTCAACCGGAACGGAGAGCTGGTGGCCCAAGGCATCCCGGCCATGCGCATCTACTTCTTCGGCTTTTTCATGATGTCGCTGCAGTTTGCGGGCCAGGCGGTGTTCGTGGGCCTGGGCAAATCGAAGAATGCAGTGTTTTTCTCCATCTTCCGCAAGGTGATCATCGTGATCCCGCTGATCATCATTCTGCCCACCGTGTTCCACATGGGGACCGACGGGATCCTGATGGCGGAGCCGGTCTCCAACTTTATTGGCGGGGCGGCGTGCTTCGGCACCATGCTGCTCACCGTGTGGCCGGAGTTAAAGCGCGGAGGTGACCAATGAGACGGGGAAAATTAAAGGGGGCGGCCGCGGTGGCGCTGCTGTCCGCGGCTGCGTTTCTGTTCACCACAGGCTTTTCGAGGGCGGTGGACTACGCGTCCGGGCGCGCGGGCTATCTTACATCCGCCACCTACTATTCCGACGACTGGGTGGTGAATTTCTGGAACAGCGAGAGCGCCCACATGGTGCGGGAGCTGGCGAAGATCGCCGAGGACGGCTTCAACAGCATCATCCTGGTGGTGCCCTGGCGGGAGTTTCAGCCGCGCATGTCGCCCGCATCCTACAATTCCTACGCCTGGGACAAGCTGGACCGGGTGATGGAGGCCGCTGCCGGGCAGGGCCTTTCGGTCATGCTCCGGGTGGGCTACACCTGGGACTACGCGGGCACGGACAATGTGCTGGCGCGCTACCAGGCGCTCATGTACGATGACAGCGCCCGGACTGCCTGGAGGGAGTACGTGGGCCGCCTGTATGAGCGGGCGAGCGCCCACGAGAACTTCTGCGGCGGCTTTCTGACCTGGGAGGACTTCTGGAATTTTACGGATTCTTCGGCCGCCCTCGGCAAGGGGCGCCAGAGCCGCGAGATGGCAAAGCGCTGCGGGTACGCGGATTATGCGGGGGAAAATTACACTCTGGCGGAGCTGTCGGGGCTGTACCAGGAGGAGATCGCCTCCCTGGACGATCTGTACCTGCCGGGGAGGGAATCCCCTGCCAGGAAGGTGCTTTTTGAGTTCTACAACCAGTTTTTAAACCAGCTCCTGGAGGAGAGCCAGCAGGTGTTTCCCGGGCTGTCCTTCGAGGTGCGCCTGGACGGGGACCAGATCCGTCAGGCGGACGGGACGGTGGAGGGGTACATGCACGCGGCCACGTTCCCCTGCGGCTTAGCGGCCTACTCCTGCACCATGTACAGCATCCCCATGGGCCAGGCCAACCGCTACGAGCGGATCTCCGCTCAGGAGGCCCTCATCATGGCCCCCATGTTTCTGGGAAATGTGCTGAATCACAACGGCGGAAAGCCCGTGTACATCGATCAGTTTCTGTTCACGGACAATACGCCCGGCTTCTCCCACAACGCCCAGCTGCTCGACGGGGAAAAACCGGTGTACCTGGAGATGGTGAGGCCCATCCTGGAGCAGATGTCCATGGGCTACGGCATCTGGACCTACCGCAACTACGGGGACAACAAGCTGTTCAACTCCCAGTTCGGCCTGGGGCAGGAACAGTGGATGCTCTCCGGCGGGGCGAGGACCGAAAAGCGGGGCGGCAGCATGGCCGCGGTTCTCCCGCCCGGCTCCTCCATCAGCCAGAACATTGCGTCGCGCAGCACCGGGGAGGAGGGGGCGAACACCCGGGTGCGCTTTAAGGCCGTCTCCAGGGGCGCCAGCGATCTGACCGTCCGGCTGGGCTCCATGTCCCAGTCCGTGACCGTCAAGGGATCAAGGACGGTGGAGTTGGAATTTCCGGGGAACGGAGCGCCGGTGTTCACCGTCGAGAACCGCAGCGCTGAGGTGTGGATGGACGACATCTACGTGTACACCTTTGTGACCGACGGGGAGCTCTACAGCATGGACGGGGAGGCGCTTTCCTGCCTGGAGGCCGTGCGGAATTTAAACCGCTCGCTGGGCTCTGCGGGTGAATAAAACACTTGCCTGAGCGCATACTAACTTTGTCACGCAGATTACAGAATTAAAAACCCAAGGAGGTAATGACGATGACAAAGTTGGAATGTAGCGTTAAGAACTGCATGCATAACTCTGACAATTATTGCTGCAAGAGCGCCATCCTGGTGGACGGCCACGAGGCTGTCAAGCCGAACGACACCTGCTGCGCAAGCTTCGACGAGAACAAGGGCGGTGCGTTTACCAACCTGTTCAAGACCCCGGAGAGCCGCCTGGAGGTAGAGTGTGACGCGGTCAAGTGCGTTTATAACGAGGACCGCCGCTGTGCAGCCGAGCACATCGACATCGCGGGCGACGGAGCCTGCGACTGCGGCCAGACCCGCTGCGCCACCTTCAAGTCCCGCTAACAGCAGGCTTTTACGATGACTCGCCGTTGCCCGGAGGGATATGTGTCCTCCGGGCATTGCGGCGCCCAAATATAAAATATAGGATGCGCGAAAATAAAGGAAAATATGCCTTGACAAATTGAGGCAGTTATAGTAAAGTAATATAAGTTGTGAGAACGACTACAGGAAAGCAGGTATCCACCTCACCTTGGCACGAGCGAGTGACCCGGGTTCATAAAAGCGACGAGCGCAGGCGTTTTCCCTTGTGGGAGCGGCTCGAAGGGTTGCTGTGTGAAGAAGTGGATGGGCTGCCTGTCCGCTTTATTTTTTTGCCCCCGGCAGAGGGGCATGCTGATTCCGGAGTAAGATTGAATTATGGAGGTGTACGACTATTAGCGAACATTTGATTAACGAACAGATCAGAGACAAGGAAGTACGGGTTGTCGGGGCAGATGGAGAGCAGCTGGGCATTATGTCGTCCAGGGACGCTTACAAGCTGGCTCAGGAGGCGGAGTTGGATCTTGTGAAGATCGCGCCCACCGCGAAGCCGCCCGTATGCAAGATTATCGACTACGGCAAATTCCGTTACGAGAACGCACGTAAGGAGAAGGAAGCCCGCAAGAAACAGAAGGTAATCGAGATCAAGGAAGTTCGTTTGTCCCCCAATATTGATACCAACGATTTGAACACCAAGGTCGGGGCAGCCAGGAAGTTCCTGGAAAAGGGAGACAAGGTGAAGGTGACCTTGCGCTTCAGAGGCCGTGAGATGGCCCACATGTCCAAGTCCAGGTACATTCTGGATGATTTCGCTGAGAGTCTGGCCGACATCGCCGTAGTCGATAAGCCCTCGAAGGTGGAAGGAAGAAGCATGGTTATGTTTTTAACTGCAAAACGTTAAAATACAATGATTTAAGGAGGAATTTACAATGCCAAAGTTAAAAACCAGCAGAGCAGCAGCAAAGCGCTTTAAAAAGACAGGAACCGGTAAGTTAGTTCGCAATAAAGCTTACAAATCTCATATCTTAACTAAGAAGTCCACCAAGCGGAAGAGAAATCTTAGAAAAGACATCGTTACCGACGCAACCAATGCACAGGTAATGAAGAAGATTTTACCATATCTGTAAGTTGAAATTGTAGAAGGAGGAAATTACCGATGGCAAGAATTAAAGGCGGTTTAAATGCGAAGAAGAAACATAACAGAGTCCTGAAGATGGCGAAAGGCTACAGAGGGGCACGTTCCAAACAGTATAGAATTGCTAAGCAGTCCGTAATGCGCGCTCTGACCAGCTCCTACGCAGGCAGAAAAGAGAGAAAGAGACAGTTCAGACAGCTGTGGATCGCTCGTATCAACGCTGCTGCACGTATCAACGGCCTGTCCTACAGCAAGCTGATGTACGGCTTAAAGCTGGCGAATGTGGATCTGAACCGTAAGGTTCTGTCCGACATGGCGATCAACGACGCAGAGGGATTTGCGAAGCTGGCCGAGCTGGCAAAGAGCAAAATCGCTTAATGAGACATAGATAAAAAGGTGACTTAAAACCGTTTATCCAGCGGTTTTAGTCACCTTTTTTGTTGCGCCGCCACGGGATTTATGCGGCCTTTGTACCACTTTTCCAGCGTATTTAACTGACCGGCGGCTTTGATGGAGTGAATTCACCGTACACCGGCCGGATCACGATCCGGTTCTCATACACCTCCGCCTGACAGGGCTGGCCGGGGTAGAAGTCGGCCATAGTTAGCGGTGCGGTGTTGTCGGAAAAGCACTTGATGGAGTCTCTTGTGATTCTGAAGAATTTGATCAGGTA
>USJW01000140.1 GCA_900555045.1 uncultured Clostridium sp.
AGTTCCCGCCGAGGTGCGATTTTAACGTGCGGTTTTATGGACAGCCCTTGGCATTGCCCTGACGCCGCATGCGCTGTATAATGTGGGGAGGAGGTGATTTTGATATGGTTGAAATTAATCGAGACAGCTGCATCGGCTGCGGGCTCTGCGCGGCCGACTGCATTTCCAGAAATCTTAAGATTCGGGATGGGAAGGCGGTGGAAACGGGGGACTGCATCCTCTGCGGCCACTGCGTGGCCATCTGCCCGGTGGGCGCGGTGTCCATCCCAGCGTACGACATGGCGGACGTGGAGGAGTTGCCCCCCAGCCAGGCCGCGCTGGACCCGGACCGCCTGTTAAAGGCGATTAAATTCCGTCGGAGCGTGCGGGATTTTAAGGAGACTCCCGTGAGCCGGGAGGACCTGACATGGCTCACCCAGGCGGGGCGCTACACTGCCACCGCGAAAAACAGCCAGGGCTGCCGCTTTATCTTTGTCCAGGAGAAACTGGCAGCGTTAAAGTCCATGATCTGGGGCGGAATCGGGCGTGCCCTGGAGGAAAACAACCCGGACGTCCGCCCGTTTCGCGGCTTTTACAAGGAGCACATGGCGGACCCGCAGCAGGATTATCTGTTCCGCAACGCCCCGGCGGTTCTCTTTATCGCCGCGGACAACTGTGTCGACGCAGGGCTGGCCGCACAGAACATGGAGCTTTTGGGCGTCTCCCGCGGTCTGGGTTTTCTCTACAACGGGTATCTGCGTCGGGCGGCGGACATGAACGGGGAGGTCAGAAAATGGCTGGGGGCCGGCGATAAACCGCTGCAGGCCTGCGCGCTGTTGGGACACCCGGCCGTCACTTACAGGAGGACCGCCCCCAGGAGAGAGGCGGATGTGATTTTAAAGTAGCTGGAAGTTCTCTTCCGGCGCAGCAAAAAACGGCGATTTCCGTGGGCTGAACCTAGCCTGGGGAAATCGCCATTTCTGTCATTTCTTATACTTCCTTCGCGCTGCAAATATAATAGTGTCTGGCGTTGGCGGAGGTCATCTGCGCCGCGCGGCCAAACAGCGCCTGGCGCTTCATGGCCTTCCACGCCTCATCTCGCCCGGAGGGAGCCACCAGGTCCAAAAGCTGGAGCGCCAGCTGGAAGTTTCCTTCCTTCAAGCAGCCCTCCGCCTTCCGGCACACAGCCTCTGCCCCTCCGGCCAGCTCCAGCACGGCATCCGCAAACTCCCGCTCTCTGCAGGGCATGAGGTGTGTGGCGTCGCCGTCAAACCATCCCACATATCCGCAGTAGATGCCTTTCACCGACCACTCCACGGTGCCGTAGTACTCGCCCAAATATTCCTTGTCCCGCAGGTTTTCCGGCAGCTGCACCGCCTCCACGGTCTCCTCCAGCGTCATGCCCTCTCCCATGCACTCCAGCGTTTTATTGAGCACAAAGGCGAGGGCGTCCTTAAAGTTCCCGACCACGTCCAGGATCGTCTCATGGCCCAGAAGCGGAGCCGTGTGGCCCGGCAGCAGCGCCTCAGAGGGGTAGGAGAGAATCTTCTCCAGAGTCTTTACCCACTGGGCGATATCCCGGTACTGGGTTCCGCGGATGGCGTAAAGGTTTGGCCAGCAGCCGTAGTAATTGTCCCCGCTGATCATCACCTTGTCCTCGTTCAGCCACACAAACAGCTGGTCGTCCGTCTCGCCCGGCGCGCTGGTGATCTCCAGGGTCACGCCGTCGATGGTGCGGGTGACTGTGTCCCCGTCGTAGACCGTGGTGGGCGGCAGCGGGCTAAAGTCCCCGTCCCCCACGGCCCGCCCCTCGCGGGGTCCGATGCCCTGGGAGATGTTCTCCTCGTCGGTCAGCGCGTAGCCGAACTGGAAGCCGCCCCGCCGGTTTAAGGCCGGGGCCAGGCGGTCGTAGCCGTCCAACACCGTCCCCTTTGGCTTGAAAGCGATGATCTCCTCCACCGTGTCCTTAAAGGCGCCAGCCCCGCCCCGGTGGTCGGGATGGCCGTGGGTGTAGATAATGGTGCGCACCGGCTTGTCGGCGATGGTTTTCAGCTCCGCCTTCAGCCGCTCGCCCCTGGCGTCCGAATCCAGCGTGTCCACCAGAATGATGGATGTGTCACCGATAATCGCCGTGGCGTTGCTGTGCCCCCATCCCAGAAAATGGTAAATTCGCTCATTTATCTTCGTGATGCGCTTCTCATAGCTTGTCTCCGTAAATTGTCTCAATCTCTCTTCGCCTGTCATCTTGTTCTGCCTTCCTCCTTCACATTCTGCCCGCGCGGGAATCCGCCGCAAAAACGCGTGCTTGCCCCGCCTCCCGCGCAGGCGCGTATAGTTCTATTTTACCTGTCTGCCGTGGAAAGTCAAGTTGGCGGACTGACATTTGCGGACTGACGTTTGCGCGTTCGTGACAAATGTCATCCCAGGTAGTTACAAACGACATCTGGCCCGCCGCTCACGGGCAGCCTATAATAAAAGCATAGAAGGGAGGCATGACCATGAATTCTCATCAGCTCTATCTGGAACTAAAAACACTCACCGACCAGGGCTACTTAGAGGCAGCGCAGCTTGCGCGGATTGAGGAGGAATATTTAAAAAACCGGAAGGACCGGAGGGGCATCTTTCTGATCTTCGCGCTGCTGGGCGTGCTCTTTATCGGGGCCGGGGTGATCTCCCTGTTCGCCTACAACTGGTCCATGTTTCCCCGGGAGCTCAAGGCCTTTGTCGCCTTTCTCCCCCTGCTCGGCGTCCAGTGCGCCCTCCTCTGGGCCCTTCGCACCGGCGCCTCTGAGATGTGGACCAAATCCCTGACCCTGGCGCTGGGGATCGCATTCCTGGCCGCGCTGGGGCTGATCTACCAGGCGTACCAGCTCTCCTACAGCCTCCGCAGCGTGATGATGGCCGGATTTCTGCTCATGCTGCCGGTGGTCTACCTGCTGGACGGCTATTACCTGGCGGTCCTGTACATGGCCGGGGTCTGCTGGGCCGGGAACATGGACGGCCAGACGCTCCCGGTGCTCCTCCTGCTCCCCTACTGCGTCCGCCGGGTCAGAGAGGGCGGGAACTGCGCCCTGCTGTGCCTCTGCTTTTTTATCTGGCTGCCGTGCCTGGCGGTCCGGTATGCCGGCGCAGCCGCCTTCCCCACCTTCCTGCTGATCCTGTTTCTCTACAAGACCGTCAAAACTCCCACACTCTTCCCCAGGCTGTCGTCCCGTCTGCTGTACGGGCTGCTGTTTTTGAAGGCGGTGTTCCGCCTGGAATACATGGACCTGTTTGAATTCATGAGCCCCGGCCGAGCGCTCTTTTATCTGCCCCACCTCATCCCCGCGGTGCTTCTGTCCGCGGCCGCAGTCATGGCCCTGCTGATATGGAAAAATAAGGAGGACGACCGGCGGATCGACCTGGCGGTGACCGCCGCCCTCTGCGGGCTGCTGGCCGTTGAGATCCGGAGCTTTGCCTTTGAGACCGTTGTCAACCTCTGCTTCATCGCATACAGCCTGTACCGGCTCATGTGCGGGGTAAAGCAGGCAAACCTGTCCTCCGTCCGGCGCTACACCGCCGCGCTCATCCTCTATATCCTGCTAAAGGTGCTGTTCGGATCGTACGCGCTCATCGTGAAGGGGCTCGTGTTTCTCGCAGCCGGAATCGCGTTTCTGGCGGTCAACGGCTGGATGTCGTTCCGGCTGAAGGGAGGGAAATCTCATGAAAAATAAGAAGATAAAATGGGTTCTTGCCGCATTTGCGCTGCAGCTTCTGATGCTCCTTGCCGTCATCGCCCTGGTCTGCGGGGTGGCGAAAAACGGCCGTTCGGTGGTTCTTGAGCTGCACGGCTACGACCCCTACGACGCCCTGAGGGGCCGGTATTTAAGGCTAAACGTCCCGGACACCGACCTTCCGCTGGATCCTGGCTCCGTGAAACGCTTTGAGGACAGAAGCGGAAGCCGCAGCCAGGTGTACGTTGTCCTTGAGCAGGACAACAGCGGGATATCCCGGTTCTCCTACGCCACCTTAGACCGCCCAAGAGACGGCTCCGCCTACATCCGGTGCCCGGCCAGAGAGCTATGGACCTCCGGCGATTCCGTGCAGGTCCGCATTGAGCCGCGCTTCGGGCAGTACTACCTGAATGAAGAGCAGGCCGACGCCCTGGACGGCCTTGTGGCTTGGGATACACCGGTTCTGATGACGGTGAAAATATGGAATGGGATGTATGTATTGGACGGGATTGAGGTGGAGGGGGTGGATTATTAAAAAATCCCCGGGAGCTCGAAACAAAAAATCTCCTGGGGATTTTGACGCCAGCCGGGTGAGCCCGCCAGGTTCTTCCTGACAAGGCTCATTGAGATCACCACGGGGAAGGCGCCGGGGCGGTTGCCGATGGATTAACTATCCATATACCGGGAAAAAGAAGTTTGCACTGATCACCAGGGCAATGGTCGCTAAGACCAGGTAGGGCAGTGTATATCTCAGCACCTGCACCGGGCTGTGGCGGCCGGCGGCAAACATGAGCGCACACTCGGCGGAGCCGCTGGGGAAGGCGATGGCCATCACGGAAGCGATGTTGATGACCAGAATGATCCCCCGGGGATCCATTCCGCCCACCACGGCGGTGCTGGCTGCGATGGGAGTCAGAATCGCCGCGGTTCCCGTGTTCGACATGAAGGTGGTCATGATGACCGACGCGATACAGAACACTGCCAGCACAATAAAGCTGCTGGAGCTTGAGCCGAGAATGCTGATAATCGCATTTCCGATCAGCTGACCAACACCGGAGCTTCCCATGGCATCGCTCATCACCAGGACACCGGCGATCATCCAGACCATATCGCTGGTCAGTGTGTTGATGGCCTCCTTCGGGGTCATGGATTTCGCATAAATCAGCACCAGCACGCCCACCGCGGGGGCCACGTACATCAGGCTGCCGATTTTGGTTCCAAAGAAGAAGGAGAGCATGACCGCTAAGAACACACCCGTGATGACAATCTCATCCTTTTTGGACAGCGCCGCCGTTTCCTTTACTTCCTTAAGGCTGTTGCTGTCAATGGGATGGTTGGGAATCCATCTCCACGCGAACATCGCATAGATGGTCAGCACAATTCCGGGGAAGAGCGTGACTTTAAAGAAATCCCATGTGCCCAACAGCATGCTGGAATCGTTGATCAGTCCCTCGTAAAACGCGTTTGTGGAGACCGCCATGGTCGCCCCCAGGCCGATCGGCACCTTTAAGCTCCAGATCGCCACCACGGACAGGATCGTGAGGATCATCCGGGACGGGGAAATTTCGTCCGCGTCGTCCAGGGAGGTGAGGAACAGAATCATGATGGAGATCACAGCGGTCCGCCCCATTAGCTGCGCCAAAAGAATCGCGATCATGTACATGAACACAATCAGTATCAGACCGCTCTTCCCCTTTAACATCACCATTTTATGGCGTATTTTATTGATCAGCCCTGTTTTTCCGAAGGCGTATGCCAGCGAAAACATACCTGCGATCAGGATGGTGGTCTTGTTGGCCAGACCCGAAAATGCCTGGGACACGTCGTAGTAGCCGGTCAAAACCAGAAGCGCGCAGCAGGTCATGGTGGTGACTCCGTAGGGTACTTTGTTGAGTACAAATGAGATGATCATGAACAGGGTGATGGCCATGACAATGTACATCTGCATGTTTTCCATAAGTTTGTTCTCCTTCGTCCTTAATTCTCGTAAACAATTTTTCCATTTCGCACGGTTAAGACCACCCGTCTCAAGTCCTCCAGGTCCTGATCTGGCTTCCCGTTCACCACCAGCAGGTCTGCCTGTTTCCCCACCGCGACACTTCCGGTCACATCGTCCAGACGCAGCATGTGGGCAGCGGTCTCAGTGGCGGCCTCGATGGCCTGGAGGCTTGACAGCCCATACTCATGATAGATTCCGAGCTCCGTGATCAGGCTCTCCCCCATCTTAGTCAGGCCGTCGTTCAAAAAGCTCCCGACCGCGTCCGTGGAGGCACAGATGGGAATATTGTACGCCTGGCACAGTGCGATGGCCCGCTTCTTTTTCTCCAAATCCTGGGAATTGGCTTTCTTTCGCATGTGCTCATACTGGGGCTCCGTGCTGTGAATGATGTTGTAGCGGGTCACAATGGTCGGGCAATAAAAGCAGCCGTACTCACTCATCATCTTCGCCGTCTCCTCGTCCATGGGAATGTGTTCGATGGATCTCACCCCCGCCCGGATTGCCCGCTGTGCCCCCTCGATGCCGGTGCAATGGGCACCGGTCAAAAGCCCAGCCCGTTCCGCCTCCTGGCAGACTGCGCGCATCTGCTCCTCGCTGAGCTGAGGTGCGTTGGGGATGGATCCCTTGGTCGCCATGCCGCCGGTCGCAAACATCTTTAAGATATCCGCCCCCGCCCGGATTGCCCTGCGCGCGGCCTTCCGCGCCTCGTCCGAGGTATCGCACTCGTAGTTCATCGGCCATCCATGACCGCCGGTGATACAGATCCCCTGGCCGCTGGCCACAACCCTTGGCCCCTTTATATACCCGGATTCCACAAGGTTCCGAATCTTGATATCACAGTTGTCCTTGGTCCCCATGCTGCGGACTGTGGTGATCCCGTGGCGCAAAAACGTCTCCATCTGAAGCACCAGGGCCATCCCCTGCTCCTCCTCCGACGTGCCCTCGTCCATAGCGCCGCAGCCCAGATGAACGTGGCAGTCGATCAGGCCCGGCAGCAATGTTCCCCCCGCGCCGTCGATCCGCCGGACTGTCTCCGGCAGTTCATGTGCATCGGCCGTGTCCCGGATTTCCAGGATTCCCGTCTCGTCAAAAATCAGGCTTCCCGTCTCCAGAATCTCCCCGTGCTCCCGCAAAATACGCACATTTGTGATTGCAGTTGTCATGCTCTCCCGGCCTCCTTTCTCTGATACAGGCATGTGCCACGGCAAAATGTCTGTTCCACCAGCTCCAGATTTCTGATGTCATCCAGCGGGTTCCCTGCCAAAATGACAAAATCGGCGCTCTTTCCTGCCTCCAACGTCCCTGTCTCCTGGTCGATCCGGCAGAGCTCCGCCGCATTCCTTGTCGCCGTCTGGAGCGCTTCCAGGTTAGTCAGTCCACAGGCCGTGTACAGGGCGATCTCTTTTATGGTGTCGCCGATTGCCACAAACGGCGTGTTGGTGTCCGTGGAGGCGCAAATCCGGATTCCATACTGTCTGCAGAGACGGACTGCGTTCATTTTGCGCTCCATGTCGCCGGGATCTGCCTTCTCTCTCAGCCAGGCAAACTCGGGCAGTTCACAACGCAGAATGGAATCGCGCGTGATCAGCGTGGGACAGAAAAAGATTTCGTCCCCGTTCTGCTCCCGCTCCCTCATCATCTGCACGGTCTCCTCGTCAAGCTGGGCGTGCTCGATGGAGCGAATCCCGGCCCGAATCGCGTTTTTCGCTCCCTCCAGGCTGGTGCAGTGGGCCATGGTAATCTTGCCGCAAAAATTTGCCTCCGATGCAGCAGGCGCAAGCTCCTCTACCGTATACTGCACAGAGCCCGGCTTTGAGTACTTTGTTCCCATGCCGCCCGTCACGACAAACTTGATCACATCCACCCCCTGTTTGATTTTGCGGCGGGTCTCCTTTAACACCTCGTCCTGGCTGTCAAACCCTTCCGCTAAATTCCCATGGCCTCCGGTGATGGAGATGGGAGTGCCGCTGGCCAGGATGCGGATTGCCGCAGCGCCATATTTTTGAAACACGTTCCGCGCAGTCAAGTCCCCGTCCCGCTCGGTCCCGGCGTTGCGCACGCAGGTTATCCCATATTTAGGGAATTCCATACACTGCCTCATGATTCTGGCTCCCAGCTCCGTTGGATTTTCCGCCTGCGCCTCATAGTTCCCTCCTGGCACCTCCATGCCCAGGTGTACATGGCAGTCAATCAGTCCCGGGATCAGGGTTTTCCCCGTCCCGTCAATCACATGATCCCCCGGCAGATCTGCCTCGGATACCTGTGTGATGCGCCCATTCTCAAACTGCAGGCTGCCGTGTTCAATGACCTGCTGTGTCCCGGTGATTATCCGGATGTTTTTGATTACTGTCCTCATCGCTCTGTCTGTCCGCTTCCTTTCCCCTCCAGGATACCCTGCAAAATGAATAATATTTTTTCATAGATAAAATCAGCCATGAAAAAGAAAGCTCTCCGTTCACCTTGTCATCTTCTCCGATTCAGTGCTATAATAGAGCTATATTTTTGCAATATATCCCAATCATTTTTCATGTTTCCCATTATAGCACCGAGTTTTTTGATAATCCAATTGTCATTTTTCAAACAAACTATAAGTAAATTTCATAATTGGAGAGCAAAATGAACACAGAACAGCTTCGCTATCTGCAGGAGATCTTTCAGGAGGGCTCCCTGAGCGCCGCCGCACGCAATCTGAACATATCCCAATCCACGCTGAGCAAATTTTTGCAGACTATGGAACGGGAAACCGGATCCGAGCTGTTTATCCGGGTCAAGAACAGGCTGACCCCCACACCTCAGGGGTACGCGTACCTGGACATGGCCAACCGGATCGACCAGCTCCAAAGCCAGATGCGAAAACGCATTGAGCTTCTTCAGTCGGAGGTGCGCCCGGCCATCGCCATCGGGTTCCCCCGCTACTGGGACTACCGACTGATCACGCCGGCAATCGCCGCGTTTTCCAGGCAATTTCCGCGCACCGCTGTGCAGAGTCTGGAGGTACACCCCTCCGAATTCCCGGAACTTTTAAAGCGGGGAGGCATACAGATGGCGGTCTCTCTGGATGACTTCGGAGCGGCGGCAGGCTTTCAGCACATTCTGCTGGGGACAATCCCGATCCTGTTGGCTGCCCCCAAAAGTTGGAAAATCGCCGGAATGGAGACAGGCCACGGGCGGGCGGTCCGTTTTTTGGAGCTCGCCCAAAAGCCTTTCATCCATCCGGGAAGGGACTCCATTCTCTCCACCGTCATCCGGCGGATTTTTGACGAGCAGATGTTTATCCCGGATCCGTTTTTGGAGAATGCCAACCCCAATTTCAGGCTGGCGCAGGTACAGGCGCAGACCGGCTGGACCGTAATCCTCGGTCATACAATGGCGCCGCTTGACGGCGTGTCCTACTACATGCCCGCCCCCGCATGCCAGGCTGCCGTCTCCCTGATTCTTGACGGAAGAGCTTCCCGCTCAGAGGAAGAAAACTCTTTGATTCATCTGCTGCAGCAGAAGGGGGAAAATCACATATGAATCTGAATTATTATGAGTACGTACGCATGATCGCCGATACCGGAAGCCTGGTTGCAGCGGCAGAGCGCCTGTTCGTGAGTCAGCCTGCGCTGACGCAGGCCCTAAAAAAAATGGAGCATGAGCTTGGCGGCCCCCTGTTCGTGTACCAGGACCGAAAAATGACGCTCACACCGCTTGGCCAGATTGTGCTGGAGACGGCGAAAAAAATCGGGGAGGTTCAGGCCGGCACCCAAACCCGCCTGGGCAGCCAGTCAAAGGGAAACGTAGGGCATATGTCCATCGCCATCAACATACAGACCGGAGCCCTGCTCATGGGTAAAATATTTCCAATTTTTCACAGGCGCTACCCGGAAATGATGGTGCACTTTATCACCACCAGCAACAATGGAGCCAAAAGCCTCCTGGAACGCCGGGCCGTGGACTTCATCTATTTCAACGATTTCGACCCGCTTCGGACGGATATGGTACAGCACCTTCTGGCCGAGGAGCCGGTCCTTCTGGCGCTTGATTGTGACACGGCCAGGAGACTCAAACTTCCCCCGGGCGGCAAACGCCCCAGTGAGCAATCGCCGGTGGACATACTGACCGTGTCACAGCTGCCATTTATTATGAGCTGCAACGGCACACACTTCCGCCATCTGGTCGATTCCTATCTGAGGGCACAGGGAATCCGGCCCTACGTGGTCTGTGAAAATCCTAACTTTTCCGCAATCCAGGGCCTGGCCGCAGAGGGAATCGGTGCAGCGCTGATCCCCTCCTCCCTGGCGGACTTTAACCAGCCAGGCTTAGTGCACTACCGGCTGAAGGATCCCCTGGTAAATATGCTGGTGCTTGCGCATCAGAGAGATTACGTGCTGTCGGATGAGGCGAATTATTTTATTGAGACGTTGAAGGAGTATTGCAGAAAAAATGATGGTGGAAGTTTTTTGTGAGTGCCAAGAAAGATTTAAAAAACATCCTCCGGCATGAACCCTCGCCGGAGGATGACAATCGTTCCTATGCGTTTACTTTCCGCCCCGATTCCCGCCATGCGCCTCGTCGCTCATGGCGCCGACATTGATTAACTTCTGCTTAATCGAGGCGGTACTACAATAAAAGTGTACGTCCATATATTTTTTTGCCAGCTCCGCGTCATTGATTTCAAGCGCAGAAATGATGTCCTCGTGTTCCTTGTATGTATGAGGAATCCGCTCTGCCTTAAAGGGCAGGAAATATCCGAACAGACTGCTCCTCAAATAGAGGTTGGAGAGGAGCTCCTTGATGTAGGGATTTTTGCCGATTCCAGCGATCGTCAAATGAAACGTCTCGTCCAGGTCCGGCCTATATTCCCCCTGCTGCAGTACACATTGATTCAGCTCGCGGAGCTTTTTGATATCGTCCGGCGTCGCCTCAAAGGCTGCGTTGTACGCGGACAATTTTTCCAGCTCCACGCGGATCTCCTGGAAATTTAACATCTGGTTCCCTTCCAGCTTGGGGATCTGCACGCCCTTCTGCGGCACATGAACTAAAAATCCGTCGATCTGCAGCTGGCGGATCGCCTCGCGGATGGGCGTACGGCTCACATTGAATTTTTGGCACAGATCGATCTCCTTGATCTTGTCCCCGCTCTTGTAGCGCCCCTCCTTGATCCCTTCCCGGATCTCCTCAAATATCAAATTGTAGATCGTTCCCTTAGAAGTTAAGTCCATTCCTGATTCCCCTTTGTCATGCGCCGGATCCACAGGATCGCGGGCTTATTTTTTGCCCGAAAAGCTGTAGTACGGCTTAAAATTTTCTACCGTGAGAGCCTCGCCATCTTCCTCCCTGTGCAGTGATTCTCCTGCGGCCATTCCGCGAGGCATTCGCGGCAAAGCTCATACAGTATATATGTCGATTCATCCAAAAATGTATACTTTTATTATACTCAACAGCACTATTATGTCAACATATTATGATACTTTTGTTTAAAATTCGATTACTCTTTCAATATTTTTGTGCTT
>USJW01000141.1 GCA_900555045.1 uncultured Clostridium sp.
ATGAGAAAGTTAAAAAAATGTTGTAAAATAAAGAAAAAAGTCGAAATTTGAAAAGTTGGCATGAAATTTGCTTGATATAATGTCGAAGGAAATTTTGAAGGAAAGGAGTGTATGGTGGAATCATCATACAAACAAGAGTATGGAAAAGAAAGAAGTAAAGCAGGAGGGCGTGCAGGTAAGATGGTACGGATATCTGGTACTGTTCCTCGGAATTCTATTTTTCTCGGGCCTGATGAAGGACGCCCCCGGCCCCTTAAAGGTGCTGGATTTTAACAACGTGCTGGGCGGCTTTGGTAAGCTTGGAACCCTGAGCGAGGGCGCGGGAACTCTGGCCGGGAACTTCCGCGGCGTGGGCGGTGTTGGCCCCAAGGACGGCTGGCTGTACGGTCTGACCCTGATCCCGGCGGTTATGCTGGCATTAGGCGTAGTGAAGGTGATCGACTTCCTGGACGGCATGAAGGCCGCACAGAAGCTTTTAAGCCCGCTGCTTCGCCCGCTTCTTGGCCTTCCGGGCACCTGCGGCATCACCCTGATCGCAAGCTTACAGTCCACAGACGCCGCCGCGTCCATGACCAAGGGGCTGTGCGACGAGGGCTATATCTCGGAGAAGCAGAAGGCGATCTTCTGCGCGTTCCAGTTCTCCGGAGCCTCCGCGATCACCAACTTTTTCGCCTCAGGCGCGGCGCTGTTCCCGTTCATCGGCGACGTTCCGATCTACAAGCCGTTGGCGTTAATTCTGGTGATGAAGTTCGTGGGAGCCAACCTCATGAGGCTCTATCTGTACAAGTTTGAAAAGGGGGATGAGTAATATGGCAGAGCAGGCCAAGGCAAAAAAAGGAAATGTAATTGACGCGTTCGTGGGAGGCGCCAGAAATGGTCTGGGGATCGGCTTCAACTCCATGCTCCCCAACATTATTTTCGGTTTCGCGCTGACGCAAATTTTAAATCTGACCGGACTGACCGAGGTGATCAGCGTGGTGTTCGCGCCGATCATGTCGATCTTCGGACTGCCGGGAGCGGCGGCCACCGCGATCATGACGATCTTTCTGTCCATGGGAGGCGCTGCCGGCGTGATCGCCGGTCTGTTCACCTCCGGACAGCTGACCGAGCCCCAGGTGGCGATCCTGCTGCCCGCGCTACTGTTAGCCGGAGCGCAGATCCAGTTTATGGGACGGCTTCTTGGAACCGCGGAGCTAAAGACCAAATATTACCCGCACATGTTTGCGATCGCAACCTTAAACGGCTGCATCGCGATGCTGATCATGAACTATTTCATCGTATAAACGAGGAGGAAGAAAGAAATGGCAGAGAGAAAAGACTATGTGACCTATGTGCACGAGGTGTATGATTACCTGCACACCATCCCGGAGAAGGGCTTCGAGGAGTTCAAGACCTCCGCGTTTGTGCTTGGCGAGCTGGAGAAAATGGGCTTTGAGGACATCAAGTCCGGCGTGGCGGGAACCGGCATCATCGTGACCATCGATTCCCACAAGGAGGGCCCGGTTCTGGCCATCCGTGCGGACATGGACGCCCTGGAATTCATCATCGACGGCAAGAAGACCATGATCCACGCCTGCGGCCACGACGGCCACACCTCCATGCTGCTGGCGGCCGCCAGAGAGATTAAGGACCGCGGCCTGGTGAAGCGCGGCAAGCTCAAAATCGTGTTCCAGCCCGGCGAGGAGCGCCTCTACGGCGCGCTGCGCATGATCGACTCCGGCCTGCTTGACGACGTGGAGGAGATCGTGGGCATGCACCTGCGTCCCAAGCAGGACTGCCGTCTGGGCAAGGCCATCCCGGCCATGTACCACTGCGCGAGCTGCATCATGGAGTTCACCATCAAGGGTGTGACCTGCCACGGCTCCAAGCCCCACCTGGGCGTCAACGTGGTGGACGCTGCGGCCCTGGCCGTGCAGGCGATCAACGCCATCCGCGTGAACCCGGCGATCCCCAGCTCCATCAAGGTCACCAACATCACCGTTCCGGGCGAGACCTACAACAACATCCCCGACGAGGCGTTCCTGGCCATGGATATCCGTTCCGAGAGCAACGAGGAGATCGAGCGCATCAAGGAGAAGGCCCTGGTTGCCGTTCAGAGCGCCGCTGCCGCGGTGGGCGCTGAGGCGATTCTGCGCTCCAAGGACGGCGTTCCGGCCGCTGAGTTTGACGACGGCATGATCCAGCTGGCGGAGGAGACCATCAAGGACGTGCTGGGTGAGGACGGTTCCATCGGAATCTTCAAGAATTCCGGCGGCGAGGACTTCCACTACTACGCGCAGAAGCTCCACTGCAAGGCCACCTACATGGGTCTGGGCGCCGACGCGGTTCCGGGCTTCCACAACCCCAATGTGGTAATCGACACCAAGGCATTGGAGTACGGCGTGCCGATCTGGTGCAGACTGGTGGAGAAGCGGTTGGGGGAGTAATATAGCAGCTCCTTGCATCTGAGTAATTTAAAAGGCAGCAGACAATCAACAGAACATCTGCTGCCTTTTTTGCATCCTACTCCGCCCACCCCATCATCTCGTCAATCACATTCCCCGGCACCCGGTAGCACTCCTCTATGCTGCGCATGTGATTGTCGATATCGCAGACAAACGGTGCGGTCCATATGACCGCCAGCTCCTGGCCGCGGAAGAAGGAAAGGTAGGTGTCGCTGGCCTCACCCGAGTGCACGGTGACGATCACGTCCGGCTCCCCGGACGGAGGAGTTCCCTCAGGGAGAAACGTCCAGCTGTCGCTGGACAGATCGGAGAACAGCCGGGTGCAGAGGGCGTCGGTGGAGATTTGAAGGCGCCCGGTGCCTTTCTGGTGCACATCGGCCTCCTCAGGGAAGCGCAGAAGACCGCTGAGCAGCGGGATGCCCTCCGACATGGCCCAGTTTTTCTGCCCCATCGTCCGCAGGGTTTCCGAGGGGGTCTGGCTGCCGCTGGGATCCCAGGAGCCGGTGACCGCAGAGTCGTCGTGATATGCCGTGACGGGATTTTCGGGCGTGCTGTAGGCCAGGGTCCCCTCGTCGGTGCTGACCAGGAGAAGGCTGCGGTCCTGGTAAGAGCGGACCTCGTCTAAGAAGTCCGCCACCTGTTTGGGGTCCCCGAAGAAGCCGTTCTGGCCGGTGCTCGCGTCGTGGAGCTGGAAGCTCGTCTCAAGCCTGCGAAGGGGGACCACGTTCCCGCTGGCATCCAGGCTGAAGATATCCAGCGCGTAGGTGGCCGCGCCCTGGTACATGGCGGGCGTATACTGCATCAAGTAATCCTTGCCGTCCTCCTCATAGAGATAGAGCATAACCCATCCCACATGGGCGGTGCCGTAGTCGCGCTGCCACAGAACGGGGGAGTCGGCCGCCTCAGTGGCGTGGACGGTCAGGTAGGAGGCTCCGCCCTGGGCCTCAAACTGGGTCAGGCCGGCGGTTATGCGCTCCTTCTTTCCGTCGTGGGTCAGGTCCGCGAGGAAGGAGATGTCCCCGTCCGGCGTGTACTCTGCGGTAAAATGGGCCTTCGAGGGGGAGAGAAGGGCCGCGGGGGCGGTGATCGGCGGGAGAGAGGCGGGGATCGCTGCATCTTTCCCGGAAGCGGCGGCCTGGACACCGGCGGTGTCGGGCACGGAACTCTCAACGGTTGCGGACTCCTTTGTCGGGCCATTTGCATTGCAGCCGGACAGCATGGCGGCAATTGCCAGGGCGGCGCAGGTGAGATAAAGCTTACATTTCATTTCCATAATCCTCCATCTTAAGTGTAATCGGTTACTATAAATTATAACCAATAAACCGCCTTTCACATCCTACATTTTTCTTAATTTGGTGTCCTTTTTTATAAAATTGTGATAAAATAGACAATATCTGAAATTAAATCAATTTTTGAGGGGAGAATACAGATGAGAAGACAGAGAGCGACAATTTTGGCGGCTGCGCTGGCAGTCTGCATGGCTGTGCCGGGCTGCGGCGCGAAGGCGGAGAAAGCAGAGAACCACTTCGGCGAGGGGGCTTCTGTGGAGACCACGAAGGCCTCGGAGGCGGCGGAGCAGGAGACCGAGGAGGAGATCGATCCGGAGACCATGGACCGCATCAAATACAACATATATGTTGAGCTGAACAACGACATGGTGGAGATCATGAACGACATCTACTACTACTATTCCGTGGTGGGGGATGAGGAGGAGTTCACGCTCCTGCCGGATACCGGGCTCACGTACGGCTACCGGATTGTGGGAAAGAACACCGACACGCTGGACGACGCGGTGATGGTGGCGGATATGGAGCCGTCCTACGGGGACATGGACCAGCTGGTGAAGGCGTTTGAGCCGTCGCTGCGGAAACTCATGGAGACGTTCTCGGAGATCAGCAGCAGCGAAATGCATGGGACCTACGCGAAAAACCAGTACCAGAAGCCCAAGGAGCTGCACAAGGTGATCCAGGCGGCGGTTGCGGAATTTGAGCCTCTGGCCTACGAGTATTTCGACGCGCTTGATGAGATCGGTGGGGAGCGCGCGGAGAAAGAGAGAGCGAAGTTAAAGGACGATGGCCAGCTCATCGCCTACAACGCCAGCTGCGCCATCGACAAGACCCGCGCGATCCTGGACGCCTGTGAGGCCCAGGGTGTGACGGACGAGAACATCAATGACCTGGATCTGACGCAGATCCGCCCGCTGTATGACGAGCTGGTGGCTGCCGTGGCGGCGTTCGATGAGGCCGCTGCGGACAATGACCAGCTGATGAAGGAATCGCTCACCAACTCCAGGCCCTTTGACGGACTGCTTGACAAGGACATCCAGGCGGTGGAGTGGATGATGGATCAGGTGGAGAGCGGCCAGCCCATCGAGGACCCGTCCCTGGAGCCCCTTGGATCCATCGCCCATGTGGCGAACACGCTGACCGAGTGCATAGACCGGTACAATTCAGTGTTTGTGAATTAGGGGATTATTTAGAGAATTTGCGCTTGCAACCGGGAGCGGTACGTGGTATGATGTAAACAGAACATGTGTTCGATTGACCCGGATGGATGTGCCGGAAAAATTCGTGCGAAATTGTATGCGATGACTGTGCAGGGCCGGCTTCTGGCCGGCCTCTGCGCATCGATAAAACAAACGGAGTGAAGAAAATGCCGAGAAAGATCACCATGGCGGATATCGCCGACATGGCGGGAGTGACCAAGAGCACGGTTTCCCGCTATTTTAACGGAGGTTATGTGAAGGAATCCACCCGGGAGCGGATTCAGGAGATTATTCGGGAGTACAACTATGAGCCCAACGCATTTGCGCGCCTGAAGGCGAAGGAGAGCAATGTGATCGGCGTGGTTGTACCCACCTTAAATTCCAAGATTACCAGCCGGGTGGTCACCAGCATCGGCCGCTATCTGCGGGATCAGGGCTACGAGACGCTGATCAAGGACTCGGACCACAGCCCGGAGCTGGAGCTTAAGAACCTGCAGCGCCTTATGACACTCAACGTGGATGGAATCCTGATCAGCGCGATCTCGGTGACGGATGCGCTGCGGGATGCGATTGAGAGCAGCCCCGTGCCAGTGGTGGTTTTGGCCCAGGACTACAGGGAGGAAATCTGTGTGGTGGAGGACGACTACGGGGCCGGAAAGGCCATGGGACTCTTCGTGGGGCGCACCAAGCCGCGGCGTGTGGGATATCTGGGCGTGGACGAGTCGGATCTGGCGGTGGGTGTGCAGCGCAGGGACGGCGTGCTGGACGGCCTTAAGGAGCAGGGAAACCCGGAGGTGATGGTGGTCCAGGGGGATTACAGCTATGAGAGCGGGCAGCGGCTGGCGGAGCAGGTGTTGGACGCCGGACCCGTGGACGCGATGATCTGCGCCACGGACCGTCTGGCCTTCGGCGCGTACCGCGTGCTTGAGAAGCGGGGACTTCGGATCCCGGAGGATGTGTCGGTGGCGGGATTCGGCGGCTACGATGAGAGCGAGCTTTTAAAGCCCCGCCTGACCACACTGCGCTTTGACTCCTACGCCATGGGATACCTGGGCGCGGAGACCCTCCTGAAGATGATCCGAAAGGAACCGGTGCCAAAGAAACAGATTGTGGATTTCACCTTTATCGAGGGCGAGAGCGTGCGCAAGTGAGAATCAGCAACGAAAATAGTGCAGAATGCACAAAAAAGGCTGCTGATTTTTTACATTCTAAAATGGAACCGGTACCATAAATAATATTGACAAAACCGCCGCGGAGTATTAATATTTAGGTATGGAACCGATACCACAAATGAATTGAACGGAAGGGGTAAATCTTATGGATCATGCGAAAATTGCCGGACAGGTAATCGAACTTGTTGGTGGAAAAAGCAACATTCGCTCGGTGGCACACTGCGCGACGCGGCTGCGCCTGCAGCTGAAGGACAGCAGCCTGCGCAACGAGGAGGCGATCAGCGATCTGGAGGGGGTTAAGGGAGTGTTCATGACACAGTCCCAGTTCCAGATTATTTTCGGAGCGGGCCTGGTAAACCTGATCTGCGACGAGGTACAAAAGCAGCTGGGTGCGATTCAGGAGACGAAGGAGGAGCCGGAGGAGAAGCGGGGGAATGCGCTTCAGCGGTTTATCAAGATGCTCAGCGACATTTTTGTGCCGATTATTCCGGCCATCGTGGCGGGCGGCCTTCTGATGGGCCTCAACAACCTTCTGACCTCACCATTAGTGGGCGGGCAGTCCATCATCCAGCTGTACCCCCAGTGGCAGGGCCTGGCCTCGGCGATCAACACCTTCGCAAACGCGCCGTTCACGTTCTTACCCGTGCTGATCGGCTTCAGCGCCACGAAGAAGTTCGGCGGCAACCCCTTCCTCGGAGCGGCCATGGGCATGATCATGGTCCATCCGGACCTGTTAAACGCCTACCAGATCGGAATCGCCCCGGCTCCCTCCTGGAATATCTTCGGCTTTGAGATCGCGGCCATCGGCTATCAGGGGACGGTGCTCCCGGTTCTGGCGGTGTCCTGGATCCTGGCGAACATCGAGAAGCGCCTGCACCGGGTGACGCCCACCTGGCTGGACAATTTGACCACGCCGCTGCTGTCCATCCTGGTGACCTCCTTTATGACCTTTATCTTCGTCGGACCGGTGCTGCGCCAGGCGGGCAACCTGCTGGCTGCGGGAATCACCTGGACGTACAACACCCTGGGCCCGGTGGGCGGCGCGCTGTTTGGCTTTGCCTACGCGCCCATCACCATGACCGGTATGCACCACAGCTTTATTGCCATTGAGACACAGCTTCTGGCGGACAGCGCCCACACGGGCGGCAGCTTCATCTTCTCCACCGCCAGCATGAACAACGTAGCGCAGGGCGCGGCGGTTCTGGCGGTCCTGCTGCTGACGAAGAACGACAAGCTCAAATCCATCTGCTCTGCATCCGGAATCTCCGCACTGCTGGGAATCACGGAGCCGGCTATGTTCGGTGTGACTTTAAAACTTAAATATCCCTTCTACGCGGCCATCACCGGCTCCGCGGTGGGAAGCGCATACCTGGCCTGGACCAAGACCCTGGCGCAGGCTCTGGGCGCGGCGGGACTTCCCGGATTTATCTCCATGAAGCCGGATCACTATATGAACTTTGCAATCGGCCTGATTCTGTCCATGGGCGTCTCCTTTGCGCTGACGATCGTATTCTGGAAGAAGTTCGGGCTGGAGAAGCAGGAGGCGGGGAGCGAGGCCCCCAAAGGAGAACTGTTAAGTCAGCCGGAGGAGATGAGCGCTGCTCCCGCGAAGGAGACCGAGGACTGTGCACCGGCCGCTGGGGCGGAGGCAAAAGCAGAGAACGAGGCCGCTTCCTTCTACTCCCCCATGCGGGGCCAGGTGCTCCCGGTGGCGCAGTCGGCGGATGAGATGTTCGCCTCCAGAGTGCTGGGAGACGGAATTGCAGTGAACCCGGAGGACGGCCTTGTGTGCGCGCCCTGCGACGGCACGGTCAGCATGATTTTCCCCACAAAGCATGCGTTAGGCATAAACTCGGACAGCGGTTTTGAGGTGCTGATCCATGCGGGAATCGACACGGTGAAGCTGGACGGCCAAGGCTTCGAGGCCTTTGTGGAGCAGGGGGATCACGTGAAAAAGGGAGACCGGCTGCTTCGGATGGATCTGGACTTTATCCGCGAAAAAGGGCTGAATCCCCAGACGATGATGATATTTTCCGAGGGAGCTGCGGTGGAAGTGGAAGTTTTTGAGGCCGGGCACGGCGACACGGAGACGCTGGTGTCTTCGGTCAGAAGAAAATAGACGAGAGAGCGGGAGGAATACCTGTGAAAAAATATGAGAAAGTATTTCGCCAGGACTACAGGAAATGGCGCCGGGAAAACCGGGCGTACCGGGAGGCGGTGGCGGCCGATGCAAACCGTCTGGCCTACCATCTGATGCCGGAGACCGGGTGGTTAAACGACCCCAACGGCCTGTGCCAGGTGGACGGTGTCTACCACATCTACTATCAGTACACCCCCTTCGAGCCCACCGGGGAGTTAAAGCTCTGGGGACACTGCACCACCCGGGATTTCATCCACTACCAGTCCTGGGAACCGGCTCTGTACCCGGATCAGGATTTCGACGCCCACGGCGTCTACTCCGGGTCCGCCTTCCCGGAGCAGGGCGTGATCCACTATTTCTACACCGGAAATGTGAAACAGTTTGACCGGGACGACTACGACTATATCCTGGCGGGCCGCGGCAGCAACACCGTGCACTTCACCAGCCGGGACGGCTTCCGGTTTTCGGAAAAAGAGCTGCTCATGACCACGCAGGACTACCCGGAGGACATCAGCTGCCATGTGCGTGATCCCAAGATTATCCTGCACGACTCGACCTACTACATGGTGCTGGGCGCCAGGGATAAGGCGGGGAAGGGGCTGGTGCTTCTGTATCGCTCCGATGACCTGCGGCAGTGGGAATACCACGGGAGAATCACCACGCGGGAGCCCTTCGGCTACATGTGGGAGTGCCCGGATTTATTCTGGCTGGACGGCAGACTCTGCTTGATCTGCTGCCCCCAGGGGGTGCCAAGACGCGGTGTGGATTTTGCCAATGTGCACCAGTGCACGGTCATCTCTTTGGACTATGACTTCTCCGAGGGGAGCTTTGTGGTTGGGGACAGCGGCGCGATGCGCATGGTGGACCGCGGATTTGACTTTTATGCGCCCCAGACCTTTTTGGATGAGCGCGGGCGGCGCATCTTGATCGGGTGGATGGGGATTCCGGACGCCGACTACACCAACCCCACGGTGGAGGCGGGCTGGCAGCACGCGCTGACCATACCGCGTGAACTTCACATGCGGGACGGACGCCTGATCCAGCAGCCGGTTGAGGAGCTTTTGGCGCTGCGCAAAAAAACGCGGAAGTACAGCTTTAAGGAGCTTAGCGGCGCGGGGGAGCAGGACATCGTATACGAGCTTGACGCAGAATTCTCGCGCTGTGAGTCCATGGAGCTTGCGCTGCGGTTTGGGGCAAGTCTCACCTGGGAAAACGGCCTACTCACCCTGGACATCGAGGCCTGCGGCAGCGGCCGGGACCGGCGCAGCGTGGAGCTTAGCGATTTGAGGACTCTGCAGATTTTCTCCGACACGTCGTCCCTGGAGATCTTCGTGAACGGCGGGGAGGAGGTATTTACCACCCGCGTTTACGGGCAGCAGGGAGGAATCCGGATCAGTGGAGACTGCGAGGGGAGCGCAGCGATCTATGATTTGGAGGGATTCTGCTGGGAGAGTATGGAAGAAGAATAAAGAGGGATAGAGTCCGGGGCCCTGCTCAGAAATTGAGCAGGGCCCCGACATATCGATCAGCAGGCTTTAATTTTCCCAGTGACTGTTTCGCAACAGTCTTGGCCGATTGAATCTTTGAATCATTACAAACGCAATGTCTATTAGCGCTGCTAGAAAAGACGTAACAACAAAGACCTCACAAGAACCAAACCATTTACTCAATATAATTGGTACGAAACTAAAGACAACGATTATTTCATGTACAATTTCCGCCTGGCACGTTGCACTGGCAATTTCCTCTAAGCTGTGCAATCTTATGTCAAAACAATCACTCTGGAGTGTCGGCAGATACTGTTTCCACTTTTTTACTTTTAATAGATTGTATACATGAGTTTCAAATGAGCAAACCTGAAACCATTTTTTCGTATAGTCCACCTGATTGTTCAGACACCGGTCAATCAAATATCCAACGCCCAGTCTCATTACAAAGTGATAGGCTGCAACGCCAAAAGTAATAGAAAACATTTCCATCGCTGTTAGATCCGTTATGTTGTAGATCACTGTGCAGGCAGCAAATAAAATAAGTAAAATAGCGCTGCTTATTACCATACCCTTTTTCATGATTTTCCCCAATTTGCCCTGCCAACAGGTTTTACCTTATTTTTTATACGTTTCAAATGCCTTTTCCTCATCGAAATGTACATCTTTAAGAAAGGCAGCTAACCATACAGCAAGTGCGATGATGGACCCTCTCCCATCTTCAATAGATATTGCTCAACAAAAATAAAATTTGCAGCAACCTGTTTTCCGTCATTCCACGCTCTGGATATCCAACCAGCTAAGTCATGCTGGTAATCTGCGGTCTTTTTCGTCACGTCGGTCTGACGGATCAGATTGCTGTTTTGGTCGTAAGCAAAAGACATCAGTGAACAATACCTTCGTTATGCAGAGCTATTATTCTTCATCCTCATTTTCTTCCAATGAATTTATAAAATTAATAATAGACGTAGATAACAAAATAACATTTTCTTCAGGATTTTCACCGTATTCAAAATCATGATCATAATAATAAATAGCGCCCTCTTCACCGGTTCTGATACTATAACAAAACAAATTTCCACCCTCATCATTCGCAAAAGGTACTAGCCATTTGGGGAATACTGTTTCATCATCCAATAATATTAATGTTTTTTCTAATGCCAATCCCTCGCCACAACAAATCGAAAAGAAGTAATTTACTTCGTATTCTTGTCCATTCTTTGCCCTAAAAACCGTTTTTTCCGGATACCCACCATTATACTCTAAATAA
>USJW01000142.1 GCA_900555045.1 uncultured Clostridium sp.
GGTGTGCGGCTTTCGCCGCATAGCATACTACAGGGAAGGCCGAAAATAGGAGCTAGCTCCCATTTTCGGCCTTCCCTTCCGTCTGCTGCCCGGCTCAATGCTCGAGCATGTTTTCAATCAATATCCCGTATCCTCTTGTTGAGTCCTGCAAAAACACATGCGTCACCGCCCCAGCCAGCTTTCCGTTCTGTATAATCGGACTCCCGCTCATTCCCTGTACAATCCCCCCGGTCAATGCAATCAGATCCGGGTCTGTCACTTTGATCACCATGCTCTTATTCTTATGCCCCGAGTTGTAATCCACCTTCTGTATCTCAATATCGTAGTCCCTGACTTCCCCGGACACGCTGCTTCTGATGACCGCGGGGCCGGCTTTGACTTCCTGTCTGCGGGCGATCTCCATCGCGGCTGTGGGGAGCTGGCCGGCTGCATTGCTTTTTAGTTTTTCGTCCATGCCGCTCTGCTTTAAAAACGCCTCGTTGACCGTCCCGAATATGCCCTCGTCGGTGTTCTCCTTGATCTCCCCCATGAGCGAGCCCGGTCCATAGTAGATCACGCCGGACAGCAGCCCCGGTTTCCCGACTGTGCCCTTCTCAATTCCCATAATCTGGGTGGTGTACAGCTCCCCCTTGCTGGTCTCCACCAGATCGCCGGTGTCGCTGTCGCTGATCCCGTGGCCCAGGGCCCCAAAGTTTCCGTTTAAATCCAAGTATGTGACGGTGCCGATGCCCTGGGTGTCGTCCCGGACCCAGGCGCCCAGCTTGTACGCTCCGTCCTCGGTCTTCACCGGGTTTAAGCTCACGTCCACCTGCTCGCCATCCCGGCGCAGGGAGACCACCGCGGAGGCGCCGCCCGTCTTGTTGACCGCGTCCATCAGTTCCTCCTTAGTGCTCATGGGCTTACCGTTGAACGCTTCGATGTAATCGCCGGACTTTAGGATTCCGTAGGCCGGCTCCACCTCCATGCCGTCGGCGGCCGTCAGCTTTCCGGTGCCGATCACCATGATTCCGTCGGATTTCAGGTAGATACCGATGGGACAGCCGCAGGGCACGGCGTAGCGGGTGTCCACCACGTCCACGCGGATATCCTTGAATTTGATCAGGCCGAACAGCTTTAAGCCCACCTGGTAGGAGCCCTGGTTTTCAGCGTACATGGAAAAGGGCTGGCTGCCGTTTATGGTGATCTGGTCCGCCGGGATGTTGCTCTCGTTCCCCAGCACCACCTCCTCGCTCTCGCTGGACAGGGTGGTATTTATGGGAAGCGGGAATGAAAACTGCTCCTCCTCGTCCTGGACAATGCTGATCCGGTCCGGAATGGCAGTGTCCACATAATACCAGGAATAGCCTGCGGTCACCGCCATCCCCATCCAGAATATGCGGTTTAGCCACCGGTAAAATGTTTTGTTTCCCCTCATAATCTTACCTCCTCGTCTTGTATTTCTGAAATTTTGTCGCGGGGAGGCACGGCTGCGGCTCCTAAAAGCAAAAAAAGAAAGAAGCGGGTGGTTCGTGCCTCTTTCTTAGTATGATCCGATCTCTCTGTTTCAATCTGTTTTATTTTGTTCTGTCTGCCAAATCCTTCATCTCCAGCGCATTTTTTAAAACCGCGTCCGTGATCTTCGCTCCCCCTAAAAGTCGGGCCAATTCCTGCACCGACGCCTCCCGGTCCAGGGCATGGATGGTGGTGACCGTCCGGCCCTCCTGGGCCGCCTTGGCGATCTCGAAATGGCAGTCCGCCATGGCCGCGATCTGGGGCAGGTGGGTGATGCAGATCACCTGGTGGGTTCTTCCGATGTAGGAGAGCTTCTCCGACACCTTCTGGGCCGTGCGCCCGCTGATTCCGGTGTCGATCTCGTCGAAGATCAGCGTCGGGATATCGTCCGTGTCCGCCAGCACCGTCTTGATGGCCAGCATGATCCGGGACAGCTCGCCGCCGGATGCCACCTCGCCCAACGGCTTCTCCGGCTCGCCCGGGTTGGTGGAAATCAGGAATTGGGCCTCGTCGAAGCCCTGGGCTGTGTAGTGGTCCAGGCGCGTGAATTCCATAGAAAATTTCACATCCAGAAAATTCAGGTCCAGCAGGCCGCGGCGGATTTTTTCTGTCAGCGTCCGGGACGCTTCTTTTCTCACCCGGGATAATTGTGTGCAGAACTGCTCCAGTTCATGCTCTTTTTTCTGAAGTTCCCGCTGCGTCTGTAATTTCCGCTCCTCAAAGTTTTCCAGCTCATCCAGCCGATGCCGCTTTTCTTCCAATTTTTTAAAAATTGCCTGCACCGTGCTGCCGTACTTGGCCTGAAGCCCATGAATCAGGTCCAGACGCTCCTCCACCTCCCGGAAGCGCTCCTCGTCGAACTCCATGCGGTCCAAATAGGACGCTGCCTCGCGCCCGGCGTCGCTCAGGATGGACTCCGCGTCGTAGAGCTGGTCCCGGATGCCGTTTAGGCTCTCGTCGTAGGCGCACACCTGGTCCACCTCGTGCAGCGCCCGGGACAGCCAGTCCCCCTCAAGCGCCTCCTGCACGGCGGCCAGGCCCTCGGCGATGCGCCGGCTGTGGCTGAACCGGCGGTACTGGGCCGTCAGCTCCTCCTCCTCGCCCTCCTTGAGCCCCGCGTTCTCGATCTCGTCGATCTCAAAGCGCAGAAAATCCTTCTCGCGGATCCGGCTCTCCTCGTCTGCTCCAAATTTTTCCAGTTTCTCTTTAAGCCTCCGGTATGCCTCGTAAGCGCTCGCCGTCTTCTCTTTTAAAGGCTGGATTTCTCCCCTGACATAGGCGTCCAGAATCTCCAGATGTTTGGATTTGTACAGAAGGGATTGATGCTCATGCTGACCGTGGATATCGATTAGAAGCCCTGTGATCTGGCGCAGCCGGGCCGTCGTCACGGTCTCGTCGTTGATCCGGCTGACGCTGCGGCTGGGCATGATCTTCCTTGAGATAATCATGAGGCCGTTCTCGTCCGGGAACGCGTCCAGATCCGCCAGGGCCCGCGCCTTCTCCGGCGAGTCCACGGAGAATACCAGCTCCACATAGGCGTAGGGCGCGCCCTGACGGATACAGTCACGGGGCGCCTTTCCGCCGAGCGCCATACCCACCGAGCCGATGATGATGGACTTTCCGGCGCCGGTCTCTCCGGTGAGGATGTTTAGGCCCTGTCTGAATTCCACATCGGCTTTCTCGATCAGGGCCAGGTTCTTAACATGCAGTTCCAGTAACATTTCGCTCCCCCTTTTTTGCCCGGACGAAAGAAAAATCCTCCTGGATTTTCCGCTCCGGGACAGGTCAACCGACTGTTCCTATCAGCCGGAGGCACCGCGTGTGCAGGCCGGGTCAGTTTTCCACCATCTTCTTAATCTTTTCCATCACAATGATCGTGTCGTCCACACTGCGGATGGCGCACATGATGGTGTCGTCGCCCGCGATGCACCCCACAATCTCGTGGAAGTGAATAGCGTCCAGCGCCGCAGCCACGGCCATGGCCATGCCGGACACGGTCTTGATCACCAGGATATTCTGGGCCATGTCCATGGACATATAGCCGTCCTTCAGGATCCGGACGAATTTTGCCGCGGAGGTGCCTTTGGGGCCCTCCAGCACCACATAGCGCTGCCGGCCGCTGTCGGCCTGAATCTTTGTCAGCTTTAACTCCCTGATGTCTCTGGATACAGTGGCCTGGGTCACGTTGAATCCCGCCTCATTCAGCTTTTCCGCCAGCTCCTCCTGGGTCTCGATCTCATACTTTCCGATCAATTCCACGATTTTGCTGTGCCGCTCTACCTTCATAATGTTGTCTCCTCCTATATTCTACCGGCCAGATGGTTGCTCAGATTCTGCATAAAGGAAATCTGTTTCAGCTTCACCATCACCGTGTACATATCCGATCGCTTGATCTCAATGCTGTCGCCCTTCTCAAGCTCGGTAACCGCATCCCCGTCGAACACCGCCACCTGCCCGCCGTCCGCAAAGTCAATCCGGACCTCGTCCTCCGGTGCCAGCACGATGCTTCTGCCGCTTAGGGCGTGGGAACAGATGGGCGTAAGCACCATCATCCGCGCCCCCGGAGCGATCACCGGGCCTCCCGCGGACAGGTTGTAGGCGGTGGATCCGGTGGGCGTAGCCACCAGGATTCCGTCAGCGGAGTACTCGTTTAAGTATTCGCCGTTCACATAGACCTGAAACCGCAGGACCTTTAAGGCGTCCTTTCGGGTGATCGCGATCTCGTTTAAGGCAATGTCCTTCATGACCGGCTGCCCGCCCCGCAGGGCAACGCCCTCCACCATCATGCGGTTCTCCAGCTGAAAGCGGTCCTCCAGCAGCGCGTCCATCACCGGCGCAATGTCCTCCTGGCGGCTGATCTGGTTTAAGAATCCCAGGTGTCCCCGGTTCACCCCCACCATGGGGATATTGCGCCCGGCCAGATCTCTGGCCGCCTGGATCAGGGTTCCGTCGCCCCCGATGGTGATCACGCACTGGGTCTCCTTGGGAACCATCCGGGACTCCGTGTGGTGCTTCTCCCCGTCCTGGGGAAACGCCGGCTGCACACGGCACACCGCCCCCTTTTCTTCCAGGTAGGCGCGGATAAATTCCTCCGCCTCCTGCACATATTCCTTGCCAAAATTGGCGATTATATAAAAGTATTTCATGGTCTGCCCGCTCCTCCCTCTCTAGTCCAGCTGGGCGTGGGCCGCTTCCACCACGCCTGCCGGGTCTACGGGCAGCGCATCCGGGGACTGGGGCGCTTCCTCTGCCCCAAGCTTCCTCAGATGTAAAAGATACTCGATATTTCCCTCCGGCCCCTTGATGGGGGAGAATTCCAGGTTCAGCACCTCAAAGCCGTTCTCCACGGCAAAGTGGATCACCATCCGGATCACCTCCAGGTGCACCGCCTTGTCCCGGACAACGCCCTTCTTCCCCACCTTCTCGCGCCCCGCCTCAAACTGGGGCTTAATCAGGCAGACCACCTGCCCGTCCTCAGAGAGCAGCTCGCGGACCGGCCCCAAGACCTTGGTCAGCGAGATGAAGGAGACGTCGATGCTGGCAAACTGGATTGGATCCTGTATGTCATCCCTTGTCACATAGCGGATATTTGTCTTCTCCATGCAAACCACCCGCTCGTCGTTGCGCAGCTTCCAGTCCAGCTGCCCGTGGCCCACGTCCACGGAGTAAACCTTCACGGCCCCGTTCTGCAGCATGCAGTCCGTAAAGCCGCCGGTGGAGGCGCCCACGTCCATGCAGACCTTCCGGTCTAGCTCCACCCCGAAGTGGGTCATTGCCTTCTCCAGCTTGAGCCCCCCACGGCTCACATATTTTAACGTGCTCCCGCGCACCTCGATGGCGGCCTCGCCGTCAAACTGCGTGCCCGCCTTGTCCTCCTTCTGCCCGTCCACATAGACGATGCCGGACATGATCAGGGCTTTCGCCTTCTCCCTGGACGGCGCCAGGCCTCTCTGTACCAGAAGTACGTCCAACCGTTCTTTCATCCCGAAAAAAATCCTCTCTCTCCCCGAAAATCAGTCATTTGTATTGCACCGGGCATTTCTATCCCCGGCCCAGCAGTCCCATGCCCCGCATCCTGCGGATGATGGAGTCGCTGTCGATCCCCAGCCCCTCCCGCAGCACGGACACGTTTCCGTGTTCCACATAGGCGTCCGGAAGCGCGATGTTTAACACCTTCCGGTGCGGGTAGTGCTCGTGAATGTAGGCGGTGACCGGCTGTCCGAAGCCGCCCTGGGCCACATTCTCCTCCAGCGTCACGATCACCCGGTGCCGCAGTGCCAGCCGGTCCACCAGCTCCCGGTCAAAGGGCTTCACAAACCGCCCGTTGGCCAGCGTGCAGGCAAAGCCCTCGCCTTTTAGCTTCTCGCGGATGTGCTCCCCGGTGCTGACCATGCTTCCCACGGCCAGAAGGGCGATGTCCTCCTCCTCGTAGAGGATCTCCCCCTTCCCGTAGATGATGGGTTCCCGGAACTCCCTGAGTCCCCGGTACGCCTCCCCTCTGGGGTAGCGGATGGCAAGCGGCCGGTTGTAGTCCATGGCGAACTCCAGCATGGCCCGCAGCTCCCAGAGGTTCTTGGGCGCCATCACGCTCATGTTGGGGATGGAGGTCAGGTAGGAGTAGTCGAAGATTCCCTGGTGGGTCTCCCCGTCGCTCCCCACGAGCCCCGCCCGGTCCACGGCGAACACCACCGGCAGGTCCTGGATGCAGACGTCGTGCAAAATCTGGTCGTAGCCCCTCTGCAGGAACGACGAATAGACCGCTACCACCGGTTTTAAGCCGGCTGCGGCCATGCCTGCCGCCGAGGTGACTGCGTGGGCCTCGGCGATCCCAACGTCGAAAAACCGACTGGGGTACTGCTTTGCAAAATCCGAAAGCCCCGTCCCGTCCGGCATGGCGGCCGTGACCGCCACCAGGTTTGGCCTGTCCTTGGCCAGCTGGCAGAGCTTGCGGGAGAACACCTCCGTGTAGCTCTGGTGCTCCTTCTTCTTGAGCGGCTTTCCGGTGGCGATGTCGAAGGGCTCCACCCCGTGGAAGCGGGACGGATTCTTCTCCGCCGGCTTGTAGCCTTTTCCTTTTTTCGTAAGAACATGCACAAGCACCGCGTGGTCCAGCTTCTGGGCCTCCCGGAACACCTTGCAGAGCTGGGCGATATTGTGCCCGTCCACCGGCCCCAGGTAGGTGATGCCCATGTTCTCAAACAGCATGCCCGGGATGAACAGCTGCTTGATGCTGTTCTTGGTCCGCTTGATCTTCTCGATCATCGGCGCGCCCAAAACCGGCAGCCGCTCCAGGGCGTCGGCCACGTTCTTTTTGAGATCGTTATAGCCGCTGCCCGTTCGCAGGCCGTTTAGGTAGCGCGACATCCCGCCCACGTTCTCCGAGATCGACATCTTATTGTCGTTTAAGACGATGATGAAATTCTTTTTCATCCTGGCCGCGTTGTTGAGGGCCTCGTACGCCATCCCTCCGGTCAGCGCTCCGTCGCCGATCACCGACACTACCCGGTAGTTCTCCCCCAGGATGTCCCGGCCCTGGGCGATTCCCAGTCCCGCGGAGATCGAGGTGGAGCTATGGCCCGTGTCAAAGCAGTCGTAGGGGCTCTCCTTGCGCTTCGGAAAGCCGGAGAGTCCCCCGTACTGGCGCAGCTCGTCAAACTCGGCCATGCGCCCGCTCAAAATTTTGTGGGTGTAGGACTGATGTCCCACATCCCACACCACTTTGTCCTTTGGCAGGTCGAATATCCGGTACATGGCGATGGTCAGCTCCACGACCCCCAGGTTGGAGGCCAGATGGCCTCCGGTATGGCTGATCTTCTCGATTAAAAATCCCCTTATCTCCTGTGCAAGACATGTGAGCTCCTCCAAGGACATCTGCTTGATGTCCTCAGGCCCTTTTATCTGTTCCAATATCATTTCTTGTCCTTCTCAACTCGTTTACTTTCTGCGGTTCATCAGATGGCGGATCAGGCTTTCCAGGAAATCGTTGTTGCCGGGAAGCTGGTTCAAATCCTCGATGGCCTGTGCGGACAGCTTCTCCACATCCTGTTTTGCCTTCTCCAGCCCTTCAAGGGTCACATAGGTGGTCTTATGGTTGCGCTCGTCGCTGCCGGCGGGCTTTCCAAGCTCCTCCTCGCTGCCGGTCACATCCAGAATGTCGTCCTGAATCTGGAAGGCCATTCCGATGTGGGACGCCAGCCGCTCCACGATCTTGCAGTCCTCCTCAGCCGCTCCGCCCAGCACCGCGCCGATCAGCATGGAAGCCTCCAGGAGAGCGCCGGTCTTTAAGCGGTAGATGAAATCCAGCTTATCCTTGGGGATCTCGCTTCCGGCCAGCTCCACGTCCACCGTCTGGCCGCCGATCATGCCGTAGACGCCGGTCTTGTGGGCCAGGATTCCGATGGAACGGCCGATGGCGGAAATCTCGTCCGGGTCGATGCTGGTCTCAAAGGCTCTGGCCGCCGTCTCGAAGGCGTACATCATCAGGCCGTCGCCCGTCAGCACGCCGATGTCCTCACCGTACTCCGCCCAGGTGCTGGGTTTGCCCCTGCGCATCCGGTCGTCGTCCATGCAGGGCAGATCGTCGTGGACCAGGGAGGAGGTGTGGATCATCTCCACCGCGGCCATAAAGGGAATCACGCAGTCCAGCACGTCCCCGGTAAACAGGCGGCACACCTCCTGCATAAGCATAGGGCGAAGGCGCTTTCCGCCCGCCTTCATGCTGTAGTTCATCGCCTCAAGGACTGTCTTCTGGTGCCCCGTTTCCTCCGGCAGATAGGGTTCGATGATCTGCTCAATTTCGTTTCTGCGGCGTTCCAGCTCTTCCTTAAATTGTTCCATATCATTCATGTTCTTCACCCTCACTCAATATCATAATTTGTTTTTCCACTTTATCAATCTGGGCGTTCAGCGATTTCACAAGCTTCATCCCCTGCTCATAGCAGGCAAAGGACTCCTCCAGCGTGTTGTCGCCGTCCTCCAGTTTTTTAACCATTTCCTCCAGCGCCTCAAACGTCTCCTCGATGCCGGGCTGCTTTTCGGCCGCCTTTTCAGAGGCGCTGTCCGCTAATTTTGCCATGTCTGTTCATCGCCTTTCCACTCGTCTAAACGCTCTGTCTCCTCCACCCGCGCTAAGGCCCTTCCGTCGCGCACCCGGATATGGATCAGATCCCCCGGTTTTACCTGCCCGATGGATTCCAGGCGCGCCTCCCGGCTGTCCGTCACAAAGCCGTAGCCGCGGCTGATCTGCTTAAGCGGGGAGAGCGACTGGAGCTGCCCTGCAAGGAGCGCCAGCCGATGGCGTTTTTCCGTCACCCGGCGGTCCATGAGCCGCCCCATCCGGTCCTCAAGGTCCATCAGGCGCTGCCGCTTTTCGTTGATCTGCCGCTCCGGGTGGTGCATCTTGAGCCGGAGCATATCCTGGCTTAACCGGTATCGCACCCGCTCCAGCCGCCGCTCCATGCTGCGGTCCAGCGTGCGCTTAAATAAATCCGCCTGTGCCTCAAACTGGCTGTAGTCAAACACTGCCAGCTCCGCGGCCGCAGACGGCGTCGGAGCGCGCATGTCCGCCACGTAGTCCGCGATGGTCACATCCGTCTCATGTCCCACCGCGGAGATCACCGGGGTCTTGCAGTTGAAGATCGCCCGGGCCACCATCTCCTCGTTGAACGCCCACAGATCCTCGATGGAACCGCCTCCGCGGCCCACAATCAGGACGTCAAGGTTCATCCGGTCCAGGGTCTCAATTCCCCGCACGATGCTGAACTTCGCCTCCGCGCCCTGCACCACGGCCGGGTAGAGAATCAGCTGCACGTAGGGGTTTCTGCGCGCGGAGATATTCATGATATCCCGGATCGCCGCCCCGGTGCTGGCCGTCACCACGCCCACCGTTTTCGCATACTTTGGGATGGGCTGCTTGTAGCAGCCGTCGAACATCCCCATCTCCTCCAGCTCATTGCGCAGCTTCTCGAATTTGAGAAAGAGGTCCCCAGCGCCGTCCAGGGTAATCGCCTTGGCGTAGAGCTGGTACTTTCCGTCCCGCTCGTACACGTCCACGGTGCCCTCCGCCACCACCTGCTGGCCCTCCTCCAGTCGAAATCCCAGATTTTTCCTCTGGGACGCAAACATCACGGCTCCGATCTGGGAGCCGCCGTCCTTCAGTGTGAAATAAATATGGCCCGATGGGTGGTATTTGCAGTTGGAGACCTCCCCCTTGACGGAAATCCGGTTTAGCGCGAAATCCTGGGTAAACATATTTTTAATGTAGGAATTCACCTGCGATACAGTATAAATACTCCCCATGTTTTGCCGCCTTATGCTTTCGCCTCGTCCGGCTCCTGCGCCGCCTCAGGCTTTTTTTCTTCCTTTCCCGCGAATTTGGCCAGGATGCCGTTCACGAAGGAGGAGGACTCGTCCCCGCCGAACTTCTTCGCCAGCTCCACCGCCTCGTTGATCGCCACCTTCTCAGGGATCGTCTCGTCGTATTTCATCTCAAACAGGGCCAGGCGCAGGATCGTGAGCTCCACCTTTCCCATGCGCTTGGTTCTCCAGCCCGCGGCCACCTCGTTGATCTGCTCGTCAATCTGCGGGACTTTATCCATGATCGCGGCCACACGGTCCTGAAGGTACCGGCCGTCCTCCTCCTTTATCTCCACCCTGTGTAAGATCGCCACATTCCCCTGGGAATCCACTTCATCCTCCTCAGGCGCGTTGAAATACTGCTTCAGCTGCTCCTTCGCTTCCTCCGCAGAGGGGTAGAAATCAGCGGAAAACAGCATCTTAAAGCAGTGCTCCCGCAATTCTCTTCTGGTCATCTCTTTGCTTTCCTTTCTTCGGTCCATTGTGGATGCCCGGCGCAGGCGCTTGTGCCCTGCCGGGCTTTTGGGTTTATTATAGCAAATTCAATGCATAAAAACAATGAAAAATGTATAAAACTCCCCGGCACCCATGTCCGGGGTTG
>USJW01000143.1 GCA_900555045.1 uncultured Clostridium sp.
TCCTTACACCGGGACTGGTATGCAGACGTTTCACGCAATTTTTAAACAGTTTCGGCCGCTTTCTGGTATACTGTAGCCTGATTCTGACGAAAAAGGACATGATATGCTATGATACGAAAACTGCTGGCCTACCTGGTCATCCCCGCCTACACCGTGCTCTTCACCCGCGGCTACGGCTGGCTCACCACAAATTTCTCCGTGATCGGAAACCTGCTTGACAAAAAGGGCTCCTTCTTCCTCTGGGGCGTCACGGTAGGCGTGTACTTCTGGCTGACGGACCGGAGGATCAAATCCCATCTGTCCCTGGGCCCGGTTGGTTCCCGCCTGATCCCCGCCGCCCTGGCGCTCCTGTTCTGCGCCATCACCACGCCCTACCTGCCCAAGGAGCTGCCCCTGAAGTCGTTTCTGCACATCATATTCGCCTTTATCTCCACCGTGCTCTTGCTGCTGTACCTGGCGGCGGTGGCCTGGGACCGCTCCCGGCTGGACCCCGCCCGCTTTCGGCCCTTTCTCGCGGCCCTGGCGGCGATCGTCCTCGTCTCAGCGGTCCTCTTTGCCGTCGCAGGGATTATAAGCAGCGCCCTTGAGATCTTCATCACCATCACCACCGTCGTCCTCTCGGACCGGATCTGTGAGCAGGTGACGCGCCCTTAGCGCGCTACAGCGTGTATGTTCCTCTCTTCACGAACGTGCCACGGTTCGCCTCCACCACCTGGCCGTCCCTCACCACCTGGGTCCCGCGCAGGAACACCCGCTCCACCCGGGCCGTCACCTCCGTGCCCTCAAAGGGCGCGTAGTCCACGTTCTGGAGCTGGTCTGCGGCGGTGATCACGCCGGACGCGCCGGGGCGCAGCACTGCGATGTCCGCGTCGCTTCCCGGTGCGATGATTCCCTTTCCCGGGAACATCCCGTAAAGCTTTGCCGGGTTCTCGGACAGCACCTGGCACATCTTTTCCAGGGAAATCCGCCCTCTGTCCACACCGTAGGTGTAGAGAAGCACGCCCCGTGTCTCCACCCCTGGCATCCCGCCGGGAATCTTCGTGAAATCGTCCTTCCCCAGCAGCTTCTGCTCCGTGGTAAAGCTGCAGTGGTCCGTGGACACCGTCTGGATGTCCCCCTGCTCCAGGGCCCGCCACAGGCACTCCTGGTCCGCTTTTCCTCTCAGCGGCGGGGCGCACACGTACTTGGCCCCCTCCATGCCGGGAAGGTCGTACAGGCTGTCGTCCATCAGGAGATACTGGGGGCAGGTCTCTGCGTAGACCTTCTGGCCGCGCCGTCTGGCCTCCATGATCACGTCGTAGCCCTCCTTGCAGGTCAGATGGACCACCACCACCGGGATGTCCACCACCTCCGCCAGGCGCAGCAGCCGGTCGATGGCCTCGGCCTCCGCGGCCGCCGGGCGGGTCTCGGGGTGGCTCTTCACGCCCATGCGCCCCGCCGCCTTGGCCTCCGCCTGCAGGGCCGCGATCATGCCGCTGTTCTCACAGTGCACGCCCGTGATCCCACCTGCCTCCTTTAAGCGGCGCAGGATGGCGAAAATGGTCTCGTCGTCCACCTGGGTGTCGTAAGTCATGTACAGCTTGAAGGAGGACACCCCCTCCGCCATCATGTCGTCGATCTCGCGGCTCACCGCCGGGTTCCAGTCCGTGATGGACATGTGGAAGCCGTAGTCGCAGGAGCACCTCCCGTCCGCCTTCTCATGCCAGTTTTTTAGCCCCTGGGCCAGCGTCTCCCCGGCGTACTGGGTCCCGAAGTCCACGATGGTGGTGGTTCCGCCCCGGATGGCCGCCCGGGTCCCGGTCTCAAAGTCGTCCGCCGTCACCGTGCCCGCCACGTGCAGGTCAAAGTGGGTGTGGGCGTCGATAAAGCCCGGGAACAGCAGGCAGCCGGAAACGTCGCAGATCTGCGCGTCACTGCCCGCAAGCTTTGCCATCTCTGCGGCGGTTCCCACCGAAACAATCTTCTCCCCCTCAATCAGCACGTCCGCCGGGGCGCTCCCGCTCCCGGACACCACCGTGCCGCCTGTAAGCAATATTCTATCCATCTCGTCCTGCTCCCTTCCGCTCGTTTTAAATCTCATGTCTCGTCCTCTGCAGCCATCTCTTTTAGGCGCTCCCCGGCGATCCGGTACACCGTCCAGTCGCTCATGGCCTCAGCTCCCATGCGCTTGTAGAAGTCGATGCTGCTCTGGTTCCAGTCCAGGCACCACCACTCCAGCCGGCCGCAGCCCCGCTCATCCGCAATGTGCGCCAGCTTTAGCAGAAACGCCTTTCCAAACCCGCGGCCCCGAAATTCCGGCCGCACATATAAGTCCTCCAGGTAGATCCCGGCCCGGCCCAAAAAGGTGGAGAAATTGTGGAAGAACAGCGCAAAGCCCACCGGCTCCCCGCCGCACTCCCCGATCATGACCTCGGCCTTTTTCTTTTCAAACAGCCACTCCTTAAGCAGCTCCTCTGTGGCCACCACCTGGTCCAACATGCCCTCGTAATCCGCCAACTCCTCAATAAACCGCAGAACCAGAGAAACATCCTCTGGTTCTGCAAAGCGGATCACAAGCTTTGGATTCTCATTCGTCATCCCGCCTGTCTCCTCGTCATTCATTTGTCTTTTGGCCTCACACTTTCTTTCTGGCGTAGGGCGTGCCCTCCAAGGGCAGGGAGGTCTGGAACTGGCCGTTTAAGCGGTAGTAAGCGCCCGCGATGGCCGGTGCCGTGGGGATCGACGTGATCTCGCCGATGCCGATGGCTCCAAAGGCCACGTCCACACCGGGCTTCTCCACGATGATGCTCTCGATCTCCGGCGCTTTGTCCGCGCGGAAGAGTCCCAGGGTGCCGAACTTCGCGGTGGGCACGCAGTCCTTTAAGGGGTACTGCTCGGTCAGCGCGTATCCGCAGGACATCAGCACGCCGCCCTCGATCTGGCCCTCCACGCTCTTGGGGTTCACCGCCTTGCCCACGTCGTGCGCCGCCACGATCTTCTCGATGGTGCCGTCCGCGTTAAGGATGCACATCTGTGTGGCGTAGCCGTAGGCCACGTGGGATACCGGGTTGGGCACATCCGCGCCCATCTTGTCGGTCTTCGCGTAGTACTCCGCGTAGTAATCCTTGCCGTTTAACAGCGCCAGATCCTCTGAGGTGAAGGTCACGGCCGCGGTCTCGGGGGATTCCACCTCCAGAACCACGTTCTCCAGATAGCGCTTGTCGAAGGTCTCGGCCACATACTCTCTGCCGGTCAGCTTAAACAGCTCCTTTCGCAGATCCTTGGCCGCTCTCCTGGCCGCCTCGCCGGTGATCAGGGTCTGGCGGGAGCCGGAGGTGGTGCCGGAATCCGGCGCCATGGAGGTGTTGGGATCGTGGTACACGATGTCGTCCATGCTGACGCCCGCGCTCTCGGCCACCATCTGCACCAGCACGGTGCCAAGGCCCTGTCCGATGCAGGATGCGCCCGCGTGGATGTGGATCTTACCGCCCTCAACGATCAGGCGCGCCCGGCCCTTGTCGGGAAGTCCCACGCCCACGCCCGCATTCTTGAGCGCGCAGCCCAGGCCTACCGGCTTTCCGGCGTTGTAGGCCGCGTAGAACTGATCCTTCACCGCCTCCAACGTCTCCACCAGGCCTGTGGCCGAATCGGTAATCTGACCGTTGGGGAGCACCTGGCCCGGGCGGATGGCGTTGAGGTAGCGCATCTGCCAGGGATCTAATCCCGCCATCTCAGCCAACAGGTTGATGTTCATCTCCGTCGCGAAGATGGTCTGGGTCACGCCGAAGCCGCGGAACGCGCCTGCCGGCGGGTTGTTGGTGTACACGGCTGTGCCGTCGATATCGATATTCTGGTAGTTGTAGGGGCCAGCCGCATGGGTGCAGGCTCTCTGGAGCACCGGGCCGCCGAGGGAGGCGTATGCGCCCGTGTCGGCCACCACCACCGCCTTCATTGCGGTGAGCTTCCCGTTCTCGTCGCAGGCCGTGGTCAGATCGATGCTCATGGGATGGCGCTTGGGATGGATGATCAGGCTCTCCTTGCGGGTCAGCCTGCATTTCACCGTGCGCTTGGTCAGGTAGGCGATCAGTGCCGCGTGGTGCTGCACCGTCACGTCCTCCTTGCCGCCGAAGCCGCCGCCCACCAGCTTGTTCTCCACAACCACCTTCTCTGGATCCAGTCCCAGGAGGATGGAGGTCTCATGGCGCGTGTCGTAGGTTCCCTGGTCGGTGGAGTAGATTAACACTCCGTCGCCCAAAGGCATGGAGATCGCGCACTCCGGCTCCAAAAACGCGTGCTCGGTCCAGGGCGTCTCGTAGTGGCGGGTCACTTTGTACTTGGAGTTCGCGATCACTTCCTCCGCGTTGCCGCGCACCAAATGCTCATGGCTTAAAATATTTCCGGCCGTGTGCACATTCGGAGCGCCCTCAGCCATCGCCTCAGCCGGGCAGGTGACGGGCTTTAACTCCTCGTACTCCACCTCAACCAGCGCCTTGGCCTGCTCCAGAAGCTCCGGGGTCTCCGCAGCCACGATGGCGATGGCGTCGCCCAGATAGTGGGTGGTCCCGCCCACCGGGATCATGGTGTCCCAGTCCTGCTTTAAATGGCCCACCTTGTTCTTTCCGGGGACATCGTCCGCCGTCAGCACGCAGACCACGCCCGGAAGGGCCTTGGCCTTCTCCGTGTGGATGGCCTTCACCACCGCGCGGGGATACTTGGAGCGAACGGCGCCGCCGTAGATCATGCCGGGCAGATCCACCTCGTCCAGGTCGTCCACGTACTTGCCGGTGCCCAGCACCTTCCCCTTCACGTCGATGCGGTGCATCTTGGAGCCAACCTTGACCATCTTCTCCTGCTCTGCGATGGGGATGTCCTCACGCAGCATCTTGGCGGCCAGGCCGATAGCGTCGATGATCTTCTTGTAGCCCGTGCAGCGGCAGTAGTTGTTGCGGATGGCGTGGGCGATCTCAATCCGGCTGGGATCGGGATTTACGTCCAGGAGGCCCTTGGCGCAGATCACCATTCCGGGGATACAGAAGCCGCACTGAACCGCTCCCGCCTCGCCGAAGGCGTACACGTACACGTCCTTCTCACGCTGGGAGAATCCCTCCACGGTCAGAATGTGCTTGCCCTCCAGGTTCCCCATCTTCTGTACGCAGGCCTTCTTGGCCACGCCGTCGATCAGCACGGTACAGGTTCCGCAGGCCCCCTCGCTGCACCCGTCCTTGACGGATTTGAGGCGGCAGTCGTTTCTCAGCACGTCGATCAGCTTTCTGTCGGCGTCCACTTCCATCTCCTGCCCGTTTATCCACACTTTACAATAAGAGCTCATAAATTTCCTCCACTTCTATCCCCTTGTCTTTCATCAGGGATTCCAATTGACTTCTGGCCTCCACGGGAGCGCTCCAGGCCATGCCACAGCCCGCGTGGATGGCGGAGGGCACCGGAATCAGGCGCCCGGGAAGTCCCGCTTCCCTGGCCGCCTTCTCCATCCCCATGGCCTGGGTGGTTCCCGGATAGGTAATCACAAGCCTCATGGTCTTCTGTCTCGGCATCCTTTGCCCCCCTTTCCAGGTCAATCTCACTACACAGTTGCCAACAGTTTCAAAAACGAACGTTCTCCGCCGTACACGTTAATTTTTTAACGTGTACGTGTGGAAGTGCCCGGGAGCCTGGCAGCGTTCGCCGCGGCCCCCGAGCCGTTCCATTTTATCTCACAGAAGCGCATATCCCGCCGCCGGTCTATGGCGCTTCCCCCCTCGGTTGATTTTTACAGCAGGTAGGCGTAATCCCGGATCACAGTCCCGATGATCTTCGCTATGCCCTCCGGCACTGCACCGTTCTCGGTACCGGCCACGTAATCCATCACCTTGCCCTGCAGGCGCACCTTGCAGGCTCCGGTCTTCTGGTCTAACACCACAAAGCCCTGGTTCTTGCTGTCCTCCATATCCTTCTCGTTGGCGAACAGGGTGAACTTATCTAAGTACGGGGCGCTGTCCCACGGACAGAAGCTCTTGCAGTTGCCGCACTCGTTGCACATGTAGTCCACATGGATGATCTGGTGGCGCTCCATGCCCGGCACCGTGAGGGCGATGTTCGCCCGGTTGGGACATACCTCCACGCAGTTCTCGCAGTAGCTGTTGCAGGACAGGCAGCGCTTGCTGTCCACGTCCTTCTCGTCCTCCTCGACCAGGTTGCCCTTGCGGCCGTAGATATTGTCCGCGTCGGACAGGCTGAACAGGTCCTCAGCAACCGCGCGGCCGAGGATGGCCTCAGCGGCCTTCTTGCCGTCCCGGATGCCCTCCACGACGGTCGCCGGCCCGTAAAGTCCGTCGCCCACCGCGTAGACGCCCTCGCGGCCTGTCTCCAGGGTGGCCTGGTTGGCCTGCACGCGGCCTCTCGCATCCAGTGCAATTCCATTGGCCTCGTAGAACGCACCCGGAACCTTCTCGCCCACAGCGGCGATCACAGTGTCCGCGGGAACCTCGACCACCTCGTCGGTCTCCACGACGCCGCGGCGTCCGCTGGCGTCATAGTCGCCAAGCACCATCTTCTTGCAGAAGAGCACGCCGTTCTCCAGCTTCACCGGGGAGAGTAGCTCCGCGAACTCCACGCCGTCGTCGATGGCCATCTCCAGTTCCTCCGCGTCCGCGGGCATGTAGCGCTTGGTTCTGCGGTAAACTAAGGAGACCTTCTTCACGCCCTTGTTGCGCTTCGCAGCCCGCGCGGTGTCCATCGCGGTGTTTCCGCCGCCGATGACCACCACGTTCTCGCCCAGGTCCACATTGCCGTCCGTGGCCTTAAACTGGGCCAGGAACTCCAGGGCGTTCTTTGCCTCGCCCTTCTCCAGGCGGAGCGCGCCGGGTGTGGAGGCGCCCAGGGCCAGAACCACGTAGTCGTAGTCCTTCTTCACCTCGTCCACGGAGCCGATCTCTTTTCCGGTGACGATGTTGACGCCCATGGCCTCGATCAGCTTGGCGTCGTTGTCGATGGCCGCGTCGGAGATTCTAAAGCCCGGAATCACGTTGCGCACAACGCCGCCCAGCTTCTCCTCCTTCTCAAACAGGGTCACCTTCATGCCGCCTCTGGCCAGGAAGTACGCAGCCGCCATACCTGCCGGGCCGCCGCCCACCACGGCAACGGTCTTATCGCTTGTGATCTCCGGCTTTCTGAGCTTCGCCATCACAGCCTCAAATCCGCCCTCGGCGGCTTCCAGCTTGGTTCTGCGGATGTTCACCGGGGTCTCGTAGAAATTGCGGGTGCACTTGCTCATGCAGTTGTGGGCGCAGATGGTGCCGGTGATGAAGGGCAGCGGGTTCTTCTGAAGGATCACCTCCAGGGCCTCCTCAGCCTTTCCGGCTCCCATGAGCTTTAAGTACGCGGTGATATCCTGGTGAATCGGGCAGCCCTCCTCACAGGGAGCCACGAAGCAGTCGGTTAAGGGCACCGGGCGCTTGGTCTTTCTGGAGGGAAGGGGCTTCACAGCCTTCACGTGGTGCTTGTCGGTCTTCACAGCCTCCAGAAGGGCCGCCACGCGCTCTGCGTTCACACCCTCAAAGGCCTTGGCCTTCTCCTTCGCGAACAGCTGCGCGATCTGCTCCAGGCGCTGGTAGCCGCCGGGCTTTAACATAGTGGTGGCCATGGTCACCGGCCAGATTCCCGCATCCACGATGTCCTTGATGTTGAAGTAATCCGCGCCGCCGGAGTAGGAGACGCGCAGCTTTCCGCCGAAGTCCTTCGCCAGCCTTAAGGCCACGGACATGGACAGCGGGTATAAGCTCTTTCCGGACATGTACATCTCCTCGCTGGGAAGCTCGTTCGCCTTCACGTCCACCGGGAAGGTGTTGGTGATCTTCACGCCGAACTCCAGGCCCTTCTCGTCGGCCAGTGCCTGCAGGCGCTCCAGCATGGGAACCGCGTCGGAGTACTGTAAATCGTCCTTAAAGTGGAAGTCGCCGAAGGCCACATAGTCGTAGCCCATGGAGTCCATCAGCTCTCTGGCGTACTCGTAGCCCAGAAGCGTGGGGTTGCACTTGATGAAGGTGTGCACGTGCTTCTCCTCCAGCAGGTAGCGGGCGATGCGCTCGATCTCCTGGGGCGGGCAGCCGTGGAGGGTGGAAAGAGTTATGCAGTTGCAGACCGCCGGGGAGATTCCCTCGATGTCCTCTCTCGTCACCTTCTCAAACTTGTCTGCATTGGCTAAAAGCCAGTCTCTGCACTCGGCAAAAATCGGGGTCTGGCTGGCGTCCTTCATGCCCTCGATGAACCGGTCGATCTTCTCGGTCTTGATTCCGTCCAGATCGTAGCCCACGGACATGTTGAACTGGAAGCCGTCCATGTCTCCCAGGCCGCACTCCTTGGCCAGCACCTTGCAGGCGAACCACGCCTTCACGTACTCGTCGAATGCCTGGGGCACGTACAGCTCGGTGGACCACTCGCAGTTGTAGCACTCGTCGTCCGCCTTGATACAGGGCTTGCTCACCGGCAGGTCCTCGCCGTCCAGCTTCTGGACGGTCTTAAGCTCGAAGAAGCGGCTGCCTGTCACGTAGGCTGCCACGATGTTCTGGGCCAGCTGGGTGTGGGGGCCTGCGGCCGGTCCGAAGGGAGTCTCCAGCTTGCGGCCGAAGATCTCGTAGGTGTTCGCCGGATCCGCCACAAAGGGACGGTGCACGCCGAATACGGTGCCCTTCTTCTGCTCCTCCAAAATCCAGTTCATCAATTTCCCAAAGGGGATTGGTGTCATTCTGTCACTCATGGAATTATCCTCCTATATTTATCAGATCCCTGGCGGGACTTAAGTTTATTCTCAACCGTTGATGGAGCGCTCCAGCTTCTTCGCCTCGGCTCTCACCTCGGCCATCACCTTCTCCTCGTCGATTCCGATGAGCTCGCGGTCCTTCATCAGCACCTTGCCGTTGCAGACCGTGGTCACCACGCTGCGTCCGGTCATGCCGAACAGGATGTGGCTGTTCACGTTGCCGGCGTCCATGGGGGTCAACGGGATGTAGTCGGTGACGATCACGTCTGCCGCCGCTCCCTCCTTCAGAACGCCTAACTGCTTCTTAAAGTAGCGGTTTGCGATCTTCGCGTTGCCCTCAAAGAGCATCTGCGGAACCTCGCCCCAGGCCGCGTTGGGATCGCACAGGTGATGCTTGTGAAGCACGTTTGCCACCTTGTAGGACTCCAGCATGTCGTGGGTGTAGCCGTCGGTTCCGAGGCCGGTTAGGATTCCCCGGTGCACGATCTCCATGGTGGGCGGGCAGCCGCAGGCGTTGCCCATGTTGGACTCCGGATTGTGCACAACCATGGTGTCCGTTTCCTTAATTAATTCCATCTCGTGGGGATTCACGTAGATGCAGTGTCCCAGAAGGGTCTTGCTCCCCAGGATGTTGCAGTCGTATAAGCGGTCCACGATGCGCTTGCCGTACTTCTTTAAGCAGTCGTGCAGATCCTCGATGCCCTCGGCCACGTGGATGTGGTAGCCCACCTCGGCGGGCTTGTTGGCCGCAGCCAGCTCCATGGTCTCATCGGAGATGGTGAACTGGGCGTGCATGCCCATCATGCCGGCGATCATATCCGTGTCGTCCGCCAGCGCGTGCTTTATCCAGGCGGCGTTCTCCATCACAGCGGCTCTCGCCTTGTCCATTCCGTCGCGGTCGGAAATCTCGTAGCATAAGCAGGTGCGGATTCCTAACTCCTTGGCCGCGTCCTCGATGGCAAACAAACTTCCCTCGATCTCGCCGAAGCTTGCGTGGTGGTCGAACACGGTGGTGACGCCGTTCTTAATCGAATCAATATATGTAGCGCGGGCGCTCTGGCGGGTCTGCTCGTTGGTCAGGTGGCGGTCGATGGTCCACCACATGCCGTCCAGGATCTCCAAAAAGCCGTTGGGATTGTATCCGTTAATGGAAAGTCCTCTCGCCATGGCGCTGTAGATATGCTCGTGGGTGTTGATAAATGCGGGCATGATCACGCCCCCCCTGGCGTCCACATACTCCGCGTCCGCAAACTCCTTCTTGATCTCCTCGGTGGTTCCAACCTTTTTAATGGTGGTTCCGTCCATGGCGACCGCTCCGTTTTCATAGAAGGGATTCTCCGGGTCTCTGGTCACTAACCGTCCATTGCCAATTACTAACATAACCTCTCTCCTTTACTCGGTGGTTTATAAGTCTCATTCTTCCGATCGGCCGCACCCCGCTTTTCATTGCTCTGCTTTTTAAGCAGAATGCGCCTCCCTGTACCCCTATACTAACACCTTGGCAGGGCATTTGCAAGTC
>USJW01000144.1 GCA_900555045.1 uncultured Clostridium sp.
ATAGATGAAGATGGAAAAAGCAAAGAAGATCAAGAGGCGAACGCATTTGCGGGCTTGCTTCTTGCGCCGTCAAATGCGCTGCATGAACAAATGCAAATTTATGGAATTTCTAAAGACAGATTGCAGTTGGAAGATTTAATCCGGTTAATGGCGATTTTTTCAATGCCGTATAAAGCGATGCTGCTTCGCCTTTACGAGGAGCAGTATTTGGATACCAATGCAACATGCAAATTTTTGAATATTGAAAAAGATATACTGAAAAAGAATATTGGTTATGAGCCAAACGCGGAACGGTGGCAGAAGCGCACCCCGGAGATTGTTCAAATAGGAGACCTGAATCGGTTGATTGAGCAAAATTTGGAATTAGATTTGTTAGCAGAGACTCGATCTAATGCAGATCAAGAGGCAGTTCTTCAAATTTTGAAAAGATACGGAAGCGATGGGGGATAACGCCTATGATCCGAAAAAAATGTGCGTTATTGGATACGGATTTTATATCAAAGCTCCACATAACACGGAAAGATGATGAGAACAGGTTGATAGACCGAGTTCTTGAATTGTCCGATTACAAGTTTGTTTGTCACGAGCAGATCGTCATTGAATTGGGGAGACACAATGAAACGGCAATTAGATGGCTGCAGGAAAGAATTACAGAAGGAACCATACAGACATTTTCAGATGCAGAATTGATCTCTTTGCTGCGCTCGGTATACGGAAAAAGTGCAGTTTTATATTACCTCAATTATTTGCAAAATGCCTGTGAGGTGTTCGATAGAAGTTTTTATGGCAGGTATTATGCAAATTTGGAGCAAAATATAGAAATGTCTGAGGCAGAGTTTTTCGCGGAGATATCCAGATGTGACGCGGCAGTTGGGTGCGACAACAACTTGGGAGAGATTAAGACCTACTTATTGCAGCAAGTACTTCAATGTCAGGAGGAGCTGCAACTTTATGTTTTTTGTTCAGATGATAATAAGGCTAGAAATGGCTTGGCGAATGCCGGAGGTATTCCCTGCATCAGTGCAATTTCTTCATTCTATGTGCTGAAAGAAAGGCTGGGGATGGAGCGGATTGAGGCTAAACTATATTTCGATTCATGGATGCAATTTCATCAGGCAAAAGGCCAGACCAGTTTTAAAGTACATAATAATACAAAAGAGATGCAATTGATAAAGATGGAAGGATATGAGATTTTCGATCGTATTTACGATGGGACAATCGCCCTTTTGAAAAATGGAAATTTAAAGCTGCGAAGCCGTGACATCTAAACGGTTCCGCAGCTTTATCGATATCTTGGTAGGCTTCCACTGGGAAATCTAGCCCCAGTCTCTACAGCCTCACCACCCTCCCCCCAATCAACTCCACATCCTCCTCCTGGTGTGTTGTCAGGATCAGCATTCTCCCGTCCGCCTTCTCCCGAATATACCGGATCGCCAGCTTCCGGTTGTCCTCGTCCAGCCCGGTGAACGGCTCGTCCATCAGCAGCACCTCAGATTTTGCCAGGACGGCGCGGCAGATGGCGGTGCGCCGCTTCATGCCGCCGCTCATGGTCCAGATCGGGCGGTCTAAGCACTCCGGGGGCAGAAGGCGGGAGAGCTCCCGGCGAATCTCCTCCGCGGGCAGGGCCCGCCCGGTGACCATCTGGATGTTCTCGATGGGTGTGAAGGCCTCGCACAGGCGGTCCTCCTGAAAGACCGCGGAGAACCGGGCCCTGCCGGTCAAGTCCTCTTCGTCATCACCCGTGACGGAGAATGCGCCGCCGTCCGGCTGCTCCAGGCCCATGAGAATCCGCAGCAGCGTGGTTTTTCCGGACCCGGAGGGCCCCATCAGGCAGCAGGGCGCGTCACCCGTAAAGGTCAGACTCAACCGGTCCAGCACTGCCTGAGAATTGTAAATTTTTGTAATTTCATTCATCTGGATTTTCATGGGCTCACACCTCCTGCGGGCTGTCCGGGCTGTCCGGGCTTTCGCCAGAAGCGCTTCAGCAGAAACAGAAACAGCTGTTCAAACACCGCGCTGACCAAAACGATCACAAAGGTCCATGCGAACAGCCCTGCGGTGTCCAGGTAGAGCTTGGAGTAATAGAGCTGCTCCCCGATGGAGTTTGTGGGGATTCCGATGACCTCCGCCGCGATTCCGGACTTCCAGCTCATGCCCAGGGCGGTCTTGCAGCCGCTGACCAGGTAGGGCATAAGCGCGGGCACATAGATGTAGCGGACTTTTTTGAACGGGGTCATGCGAAATACCCGCGCCATCTCCAAGAGCTTCGGGTCCGTGGCCAAAAGCCCAGCCCGGGTGTTCACGTAGATCATGGGAAGCACCACCAGGTAGGAGATGAAGACGGACAGGCTCTCGGAGCCGATCCAGATCAGGGCCAGAATCACGAAGGAGGCCACCGGGACCGAGCGGATCAGGGACATGAAGGGCTCCAGCAATTCCCCGAGGAAGGGGAAGCGGTAGGCCAGGCTCCCGAGGGCCAGGCCGGAGGCGAAGGCTCCCAGGAAGCCCAGGCTGATCTTTCCGAAGGAGTGGCCGATGGTCAGCCAGAAGCCCGGCTGGGCCAGCTGGTCGGCCAGGGCGCGCAGCATCTCGGCGGGCCCCACAAAGATGACGGGATTGTGGACAAGGGACGCGGCGGCCTGCCACAGCGCGATCCAAAAGAGCCACACGAGGGCTCTCCTCGGCCAGGCGGCCGCTGTCGGTTTTGCCATGGTACGATTCCTCCTCTCAAGACATGTTGGGCCAGAAACAGAAAAAAGGGCCGCCGCGTTCCGGTAAAGCCGCGGCGGCCGCATGCAATTCTTTTATGGCATATAGTAGAAGTCGTCGGCCGGCAGCTGTCCGCCAACGGACTTGGCATCCTGCTCAAAGAGCACGCCCAGGTAGCCGCTCAAGGCGTCCTTCATCTCCTGGCCGGTCAGGCACACGATGTTGCAGTAGGGCAGAGCCTTCTTGGCGATGGGGGCCTTCTCAACGATTCCGGCGGCCGCAACCAGCTCGGCGGTCTCATCCACGTGGTCCACCGCGTACTGAGCGGATTCCTTGTGGTCTGCCAGGAACAGCTCGATGGGCTCGCGGTTCTCGCGCAGGAAATCGGAGCGCACGATGGTGACGCCGGTGACCAACATACTGCCGCTGTCCTTGTTGAGCGCGTTCCACTGCTCGGTCAGGTCCAGAACCGGCTTTAATGCCTCGTTCTGAATGCAGGCTGCGGTGGCGAAGGGCTGGGGCAGAACGCCGATGGCGTCGGGGTTCTGTTTGAGGAGGGAAGCGACCTCGGTGGCCTCGGACTTAAACTGTAAGTCCACATCCCCCGCGGTAAGACCGTTTGCGCTGATCAGATAGTTCATCACGTACTCGGGGGTTGTGCCCTTTCCGGTCATGTACACGGTTTTGCCCTTTAAGTCGGCGATGGATTTTATGGAGTCGTCGGAGGCGACCACATAGAGCACGCCCAGGGTGTTGATATCCAGGACGGTCACATTCTTCTGGGTCTTGGTGTAAAGCACGCTGGCCACGTTTGCGGGGAGCAGGGCGATGTCCAGATCGCCGCTTGCGATCTTGCCCACCAGCTCGTCCGCCGCGCCGGTCATGGTAAATTCATAGTGGTTCTCGGTCTCGCCCTTCTGAGCCTTGTCCATCAGGTACACAAGTCCCATGGAGGTGGGGCCCTTCAAGGAGCCTACGCGGACTCCTGCCTGGCAGTCGTCCCCGGTGTCCCCGGTGAGTGTCGGCGCCGTGCTGGCACCGGAAGTCTTAGCCTCGGTTGTCTCAGCGGCGGTTGTCTCGGCGGCGGTTGTCTCGGCAGCGGCCGTCTCCGCAGCGGTTGTCTCAGCGGCCGTGGTCGCAGCACCGGTGGTCTTGGCGGTGGAGGCGCTTCCAGAACCGCAGCCCGCCAGCGCGACAGAGGCGGCCATCACGGCGGCCAGCATCATAGATACAGATTTTTTCATAATTACGTTCTCCTTTCTTTCCATTCCTCATCCTGTAAAAAAAGGCAGCAGAAAGTCAGGGCGCGTGTGAAGTGCCTCGCCTTCTCCGTCAGCATTGCTTCAGGGTGAGAACGAATAGTTTTACTATAGCACAAAGCGGCTCCGTTTTCCATAAATATTTCCATGGGCCGGGAGTTTTAGTGTTGATATAAAGTTCACAATGTGCGATAATAGAAGCAAGTTTTGGGGCGACCCAGACAAAACAGACGAAACGATCAAAAGCGGAGGAATCAAGGGATGAAAGTTACGATTTGTATTGGAAGTGCCTGTCATTTAAAGGGATCCAGAGAGATCATTGAAAAATTACAGCAGCTGGTGGCGGCCAACGGGCTGTCCGACAAGGTAGACTTAAATGGATCGTTCTGCAGCGGCAACTGTGACCACGGCGTCTGTGTGACGGTGGAGGACCAGCTGTTTTCATTGAAACCGGAGGATACGGAGGAGTTCTTTAACAACGAAATTTTAGGGAGACTGTGACCATGAGCATGGGAATCATCGATTTCAAAGCGACCAAGTGCAAGCACTGCTACAAATGCGTGCGTTACTGTGAGGTCAAGGCGATTCAGGTCAAGGACGAGCGCGCCGTGATCATGCCGGACAAGTGCATTCTCTGCGGACACTGCCTGCGCATCTGCCCGCAGTCCGCGAAGACGCTCAACAGCGATCTGGAAAAAGTGAAGAGGTACATAGCTGCCGGGGAGCGGGTGGTGGTGTCCATCGCGCCCTCCTACATGGGTCTCTTGAAATACAAGACCATCGGACAGGTCCGGGCCGCGCTCATGCGCCTGGGCTTTGAGGATGTGCGCGAGACCTCCGAGGGCGCCGCCTTCGTGACCGCGGAGTACACAAAGCTGTTAAACGAGCACCAGATGGAGAACATTATCACCACCTGCTGCCCCAGCGTCAACGATCTGATCGAAATCTACTACCCGCAGCTGATCCCGTACCTGGCGCCGGTGGTTTCCCCCATGATCGCCCACGGCCTGCTGCTCAAGAAGGAGCTGGGAAGCCAGGTGAAGGTGGTGTTCCTCGGCCCCTGCATCGCCAAGAAGAAGGAGGCCATGGACCCGCGCCACGAAGACTGCATCGACGCGGTCCTCAACTTCAACGATATCAACCAGTGGCTGGAGGAGGAGGAGATCGAGATCTCCGACTGCGAGGACAAGCCGTTTACCCGCTTTGACCCAAAGGTGAACCGGCTCTACCCGGTGACCAACGGCGTGGTGAACTCAGTATTGGCCACCGAGACCGCGGCGGACGGCTACCGCAAATTCTACGTCCACGGCGTGCTAAACTGCATCGATCTGTGCAAGAGCATGTCCCGGGGCGAGATTAGGGGCTGCTTTATCGAGATGAACATGTGCGCCGGCGGCTGCATCAAGGGCCCGACGGTGAACGACGAGACCATCTCCCGCTTCAAGGTGAAGCTGGACATGGAGGAGACCATCGCCAGGGAGCCGGTGGAGGAACGCGCGATGGAGCCGGTCTGGGAGCAGGTGAGCTTTGCCAAGCAGTTCGAGGACCACTCTCCGAAGGATCCCCAGCCCACCGAGGAGGAGATCCGCGCGATTCTTCGCATGACCAACAAGGTGCGCCCGGAGGACGAGCTCAACTGCGGCGCCTGCGGCTACCCCACCTGCCGCGAGAAGGCCATCGCCGTGTACCAGCACAAGGCGGAGGTCAGCATGTGCATCCCGTTCATGCACGAGAAGGCCGAGTCCATGTCCAACCTGGTCATGGAGACCTCGCCCAACATCGTGCTGATCGTGGACGAGGACATGAAGATCAAGGAGTACTCCAATGTGGGCGAGAAATACTTCGGCAAGACCCGCACGGAGGCCCTCCAGATGTACCTCTACGAGTTTATCGACCCCGTGGACTTCCAGTGGGTGTTTGAGACCCACCAGAACATCCACGGCAAGCGGGTGAACTACCCGGAGTACAAGCTTTCCACCCTTCAGAACATCGTTTACATAGAAAAAGAAAATGCAGTTCTGGCCACCTTCATCGATATCACCAAGGAGGAGGAGCAGGCCAGGGAGGACTACGAGAAGAAGCTTGAGACCATCGATCTGGCCCAGAAGGTCATCCACAAGCAGATGATGGTGGCCCAGGAGATCGCGGGACTCCTCGGCGAGACCACGGCCGAGACCAAGACCACGCTGACCAAGCTGTGCCATTCCCTTCTCGAGGACGGCAGCGATCCCCTCTACGGAAGCGGCGAGGAGGTCGGGCCGGAGCCCGCGAACGTGCACCTGGGCAGCGGAGCCGTGCCCCTTCAGGGCGTGATGACGCCTAAGGAGGAAAAGCCCGCCACCGGCTACGTCCACATGGGGACTGTCAACCCGGCGAAGACCAGCTACGTGCGCCTGGGCAACAAACCCGGCGGGGGCGGAGGTAAGTGATGGGAATTACGGTAGATGTTGCATATAAAAGCCTGAACAAATACACTGAGATCCTCTGCGGGGACAAGGTGGAGCTCCTTCAGACCGAGGACTCCAACATCATGATCCTGGCCGACGGCATGGGCAGCGGCGTGAAGGCCAACATTCTGTCCACCCTGACCTCCAAGATCCTGGGAACCATGTTCCTAAACGGCGCCACCCTGGAGGAGTGCGTGGACACCATCAGCGAGACCCTGCCGATCTGCCAGGTGCGCCAGGTGGCCTACTCCACCTTCAGCATCCTGCAGGTGTACCACAACGGCGACGCCTACCTGGTGGAGTACGACAACCCGGGCTGCATCTTCATCCGCGACGGAAAGCTGATGGAGATCCCCAAGAACGTCCGGGAGATCCAGGGCAAGAAGATCAACGAGTACCGCTTCAAGGTGAAAAAGGGCGACGCCCTGATCCTGATGAGCGACGGCACCATCCACGCGGGCGTGGGCGAGCTGCTCAACTTTGGCTGGCTGTGGCAGGACATCGCGGACTACGCGGTGCGCCAGTACGCGCTGACCGTGTCCGCCATGCGCCTTGCGGCCTCCATCAGCCGGGCCTGCGACGAGCTGTACCAGTTCCGCCCCGGCGACGACACCACGGTGGCCTGCATGCGCATCATCGACAGCAAGCCCGTGCACTTGATGACCGGCCCGGCCCGCAACCCGGAGGACGACGTGCGCATGGTCCATGAGTTCATGTCCGACCCGGCCGCAAAGACCATCGTCTGCGGCGGCACCAGCGCAACCATCGTGTCGCGGGTGTTGAACAAGCGGTTAGATGTTTCCCTGGACTACGTGGACCCGGAGATTCCGCCCATCGCCTATATGGACGGGGTGGATTTAGTGACCGAGGGCGTGCTGACCTTAAACCGCGTGCTGCAGCTTCTGCGGCGGTACGTGAAGAACGAGACCGTCTCCGAGGAGTTTTTTGAGGAGTTAGACAAGCCAAACGGCGGCTCCATGGTGGCCAAGGTGCTGATCGAGGACTGCACCGAGGTGCACCTGTACGTCGGAAAGGCCATCAACAGCGCCTACCAGAACCCGGGCCTTCCCTTTGACTTAGGGATCCGCCAGAACCTGGTGGAGCAGCTCAAACACGTGATTGAGGAGATGGGAAAGACCGTCACTATTACCTATTATTAAGGGCTTTTCAGACGAATAGTTAAAAAATGCACAAAGTCGTTTTTGTACCTCTTTTAAGACTTGCATTTTCGAAACGGATATAGTAGATTTCTATTGTTGATAGGGTAGTTATGATAGAGGAGGAAAAGATAAATGGTAACCAATGATGCAACGATTCTTCGGTTGAAGCATGAAGTGTTGTACGCGGTGGCCAAGGCATCCTGGGAAGGCAAGCTGGAGGAGAAGACCCACGATATCCCTTATGAGATTATCCCCGGCCCTCAGGCGACCTATCGCTGCTGCATTTATAAAGAGCGTGAGATTATCCGGCAGAGAGTCCGCCTGGCGGAGGGAAAGTGCCCCAAGGGCAAGGATTCCGCCAACGTGGTCCAGGTGATCAATGCGGCCTGCGAGGAGTGTCCCATCGCCGCCTACGTGGTGACGGACAACTGCCAGAAGTGCATGGGCAAGGCGTGCCAGAATTCCTGTAATTTCGGCGCCATCAGCATGGGCCGCGACCGCGCTTACATTGACCCGGCGAAGTGCAAATCCTGCGGCAAGTGCTCCCAGGCATGCCCGTACAACGCCATCGCACACTTGGAGCGCCCCTGCAAGAAGAGCTGCCCGGTGGACGCGATCACCTACGACGAGTACGGCATCTGCGAGATCGACGAGAAGAAGTGCATCGAGTGCGGCAACTGTGTGCACAGCTGCCCCTTTGGAGCCATCGATTCCAAAACCTTTATGATCGACGTGATCAACCTGATCCAGGCCGGCAAGAAGGTGGTCGCCATGGTGGCGCCCGCCACGGAGGGCCAGTTCGGCCCGGATATCACCATGGCCAGCTGGAGAACCGCGCTCAAGAAGACCGGCTTCGCGGACATGGTTGAGGTGGGCCTGGGAGGCGACATGACCGCCGCCTACGAGGCCGACGAGTGGATCGAAGCATACAAGGAGGGAAAGAAGCTGACCACCTCCTGCTGCCCGGCGTTCGTGAACATGATCAAGAAGCACTTCCCCACCCTGCTTGGAAATATGTCCACCACCGTATCCCCCATGTGCGCGGTATCCCGCCTGTTAAAGGCAATGGACCCGGAGACCGTCACCGTGTTCATCGGCCCGTGTATCGCCAAGAAGAGCGAGGCCCTGGACTTAAACGTGAAGGGGAACGCGGACTACGTGCTGAATCTGGAGGAAGTGAGCGCCATGATGAAGGCCAAGGGCGTGGAGCTGGAGCCCGAGCCCAACGAGTACCAGGAGGGCTCCGTGTTCGGCAAGCGCTTCGGAAACGGCGGCGGCGTGACAAACGCGGTGCTGGAGTGCATGCAGGAGGCCGGCGAGAACACCGACGGCATCAAGGTGGCCAAGTGCAACGGCGCCGTGGAGTGCAAGAAGGCCCTGCTCATGCTGCGCGTGAACAAGCTGCCTGACGACTTCGTCGAGGGCATGGCCTGCGTGGGCGGCTGCGTCGGCGGCCCCAGCAAGCGCAAGGCGGAGAACGAGTTCAAGAAAGACCGTGACGCCCTGATCGCACAGGCGGATGCGCGGAAGGTGAGAGAGAACTTGAAGAATTATCCGATGGATCAGTTTTCTATGCATCGGCATTAGAAGTAAGATAGATGGACCGGCCCAGGGAGATGAAGCTCCCTGGGCCGGTTTGGTGTTGTATGACGAGGTGAAGCCTATATGTAAAGCATAAGTAAGCGTGACGGAATATCCCCTTTTCAGAGCTTTTCTATAGCGCTTGGGGGACGTGTTGGGACTGGAACCGTTACTGGAACGGCTGGGGCAATACTGGCTGGAGGCCCGGGGGCGGTCTTTTGGATGTGGCTGATGGCTTTGCTGGGGTCGGCAACGGCATTTGTGGAATCTGCCCTCGGCCAGGTCTACAAAAAGAAAATAAGGGACGAGTACATAGGTGGTCCGGCCTTTTACATAGATGCCGGGCTTGGCTGGAAAAAAGTGGCTTCGATTTATGCTGGAGTTACAGCCGTGTTCATGCTGATATTTGCCAGTGTACAGTCTAATGCATTTTCTACCATTGTCAAGTCTAATTTCCACATACCATCCATTATTATTGCTATTGCATATGCTGTACTTTTAATGATGGTTATTTTTGGTGGAGCAAAGAAAATCTCCAGGGTTGCGGAAATTATAGTCCCGTTTATGACACTCGGTTATATCCTGCTGGCGCTGGTTATGTTGGTGGTAAAATACAATCAGATACCACAAGTTTTCGGAATGATTTTTAAATCCGCTTTTGGCGTAGATGCTGTCTTTGGAGGTATCGTTGGAAATGCAATCTCCTGGGGATTTAAACGGGGGTCCCTCAGCCATGAAGCCGGACAGGGAACAGGCGCCATGGTGTCCGGTACTTCGGAAGTATCTCATCCGGCAAAAGCCGGCTTTGCTCAGGCTTTTTCTGTCATTGTGACTATTTTAATTAGCACGGCTACTGTATTTATAATATTCTCACAGAAAAGTTATAATGTAGCGAATCCGACTGGCGGCTTTTTGCAGGAAAATGTACCAGGACTGTCAAGCGGTGAATTTACCTCCCATGCGATTAATGGTTTTCTTCCAGGATGGGGTGGGATGTTTATTTCATTGGCCATGTTCCTTTTCACATTTACTACAATCCTGGCCTACTCTATTTATTTGGAATCCAGTACAGCAT
>USJW01000145.1 GCA_900555045.1 uncultured Clostridium sp.
TGTTGAGCACAGTGCCAATTTGATGGAATTGTTATGCAGAGCTATTTTGCGGTCTTTGGGGCGTTATACCAATTTAGATGATCGTACTGCTGCAGTCGATCTTCTATCCGAGGCCAATAATGGGCCAATTGGAAGGCGCATAGTCAATTGCGGGAGTACCACACTTAATACCCCATATAAAGCAAACCTAACTACTTTGCAATCCGGAACTGCTATAATCTGTATGTCATCGATCAATTATGGTTCCATTGTGTATGTTACCGCAGGGGCTGAAAAGCTGTTTTTACGTTCAAAAGTTAATGGAACTTGGGGGAACTGGGAGGGGGTTGTTAAAGGTTCTGACATAGTAGTCAGGACATTGAACCCGATCAGTCAAATAACTCTTACCGCAGGCGGTACAGGGGAACTCATTTTTGATATAGATTATAGTGGGTACACAATACTGGGGATTGTTGGGTACAACCTGCGATCATTCTCACTTCAAGCTGTTACCATTGCCTCCGGCATAGTTGCTGTAAAAAACACTTCGCAAGAATCAATTACAACCGAAAAAGACATGTATATCAAGGTGCTATATGTTAAAAAGTAAAATGATCAATTACATGAATATAGCATAAAAGAAGTACCAAATCCCACTTTTTAGGATATCATCCGAAATGACATTTCCATTTGGCAGAATACTGATCGTACATGGTAAATTGTCCCAATATGTCGGCATCACAAATTTTACACGTTTTCGCGGTCGATACCCATCGGGCAAAGTATAAAATGGGGATCTTATCGGTATATCAGCAGAAAATTGACAAGTAAGACACAATACTTTGAAATACCCATTGCGTTGAATATACGATGCATCCATTTGACTACAAGATACCACGTAATTCGGGATCAGATCCATACTCTCGATAGCTAAATTGGTATAATTCACACTAAATAACGAAAATTCAGGCCCTTAAGGGCCTTTTATAATACATAAAAATACAGAAAGCGAGGAATAAACATGGAAAAAATCAAAATTGTTGGATCCGATCAAATGCATGAGATCGAGGAGATCCGGCCGATGTGCCAGAACATCCTGCGTATTATCTTTGCCAGTACCATCCCGGAAGTTTGGGGAGACATGGAGGTGTACACTCATGGCGGGGATAGGGCAGCGCTGCTGATTGGCTATGATACCATCTACCGGGATGAGGGCCAGACGGTGTACCTGTCCAATGATGGCAGCGTGTACCAGTCGCCGGAACTGGGGGATGATCCGTTACCGCCGGAGCCATATGTGCCGACGCTGGAGGAGCTGCGGGCGGCCAAGCGACATGAGGTATCGGCGGATTGCGAGCAGATCATCTACAGGGGCGTCAACGTCAACCTGGCCGACGGCACGACAGAGCATTACAGTCTGACCATTGAGGACCAGCTGAATCTCTTTGGCAAGCAGATTCAGGTCTCCGCGGGCCAGGCGCAGATCGAGTACCACGCCGACGGTCAGCCCTGCCGCTACTACAGCGCTGCGGACATGCAGGCGATCATCCAGGCAGCCATGTGGCACGTCAGCTACCATACGACGTATTGCAATGCCCTCAATATGTGGATCGCCGGTGTAGCCACCGCGGAGGAGCTGCAGGGAATATTCTACGGCGCCGACGTGCCGCCGGAATACCAGTCCGACGTGCTGCAGGCGTACCTGACCGAGATTGCCGCGCAGGCGGGAGGTGATAACAGTGGCGCGGATCCGGCGTAAGCACCTAACCTTGTTAGCCACCGGAGGGTTGCTGTATGTGGCACTAGAGCTGATATGGCGGGGCCATAGCCATTGGACTATGTTTGTGCTGGGCGGCATTTGTTTTGTGGGTTTGGGTCTTATTAATGAGGTGTTGTCTTGGGATACACCGCTGTGGCTGCAGGTCCTGATCGGCGCCGCCATTGTCACAGCGTTGGAATTTTTGACCGGCTGTGTCGTCAACCTATGGCTGGGCTGGGCGGTATGGGATTACAACGGCCTGCCGGGCAACATTCTAGGCCAGATCTGCCCGCAATTCTGCGCCTTGTGGCTGCCGGTTAGCCTGGTGGGGATTGTATTGGATGATTGGCTGCGGTATTGGTGGTGGGGTGAAGAGCGGCCACGGTATAAGCTAATTTGGAAAGGACGGTGCCATATGTGATTGAAACGGAATTTGTTGAGCGCTTGACCAAGGTAGAGGAGCGGTCCAAGAGCAACACACACCAGATCGAGGACCTGAAGCCCGTGGTTAGTGAGATTCACACCATGTCCAAGACCATGGTAGAGCTGATCGGCGAGGTCCGGCACACAAACGAGAATGTGTCAGAGTTAAAGGACAAAGTTGAGATTCTGGAAAAAGAACCGGGGAAACAATGGTCAGCAACTAAAAGAACATTTTTTACAGCCATTACCAGCTCTGCCGGAACAGCGGTGGCAGCTGGTATTTTATATTTAATTTCGCAAGGAGGCATCAGATGAAAATGAGTGATAAAACGAAGAGATGGATCAAAGCGGCCGGTATGAGAGCAGCCAAGACCATGGCACAGACCGCAGTAGCCATGTTGCCGGTGGCGGCTACGATCACGGCAGTGGATTGGCGGACCGTGGTCGGTACGGCTGCGCTGGCTGGCGTGGCGTCGATCCTGACATCCCTGGCAGGTCTGCCGGAGCTGGATAAGTCCTGAAGGAGGTGATCCTACATCTTCCGGCCGCAGGGTTACGCGGCACTGTTGCGAGATCGCAACGGTTGTGACGTCACAACTTTTTGGCCCTGGGACATCCCCGGGGCCCTTTGCATATGATAATTTGAAAGGACAAGGTGATCCCATGAGAGACATCACATTATGTCATCCCCGCCTGCAGTTCCTGGCGGGAAAGTTAACAGAAGAATGTAGCCGGCAGGGGTTAAAAATCAAGATTGGCGAAACCCTGCGCACCGTGGCAGAGCAGGACGCCCTCTACGCCCAAGGCCGCATCAAGCCCGGCCCCATCGTCACGAACGCCCCCGGCAGCAGCTACAGTTCCTACCATCAGTGGGGCATAGCATTTGACATTTTCCGTAACGATGGCCAGGGCGCCTATAATGAATCCGGTCGGTTTTTTGAGCGCGTTGGGGCGATCGGCGTGGGCCTGGGCCTGGAATGGGGCGGCAACTGGAAGTCCATTGTGGACAAACCCCACTTTCAACTCCCGGATTGGGGCAGCAGCACCGCCGGGATCAAAAAATTGTACGCGACCCCGGCGGAGTTCATGCGCACCTGGAGCACGACGGAGGAGCGTACCGGCTGGATCAGCACCGCCAACGGCTGGTGGTACCGCCGCGCCGACGGCACCTACCCGGCGAATAAGTGGTGCGTCATCAACCATCACTGGTACCTATTCAACCGCGACGGCTATATGTGTACCAGTTGGCACCGCTGGAACGGCAGCGTCTGCGATCCGGACGACGGCTCCGGCGACTGGTACTATTTCGACCCGACTTCGGCCGGCCCCCTGGAGGGCGCCTGCTGGCACTCCCGCGATAACGGGGCACAGGAGATCTGGTGGGTGGATCAGCCTGATCAAATTTAGAGCATAATAATAGCGGGCTATCGGTTGCGCCGACGGTCCACTTATGGTATAATCATATCGAATGGGGGAGCGGTGGCAAGCCCGCCCTCCCTTGTTCGTTCTCTGTCCACCTATTCGGTGGGCTTTTCTTTTTTAGCCATTTCCCGCACTTCCTGGATGGCTTTCTCGACCTCTTCCATGTTCCGGCATCCGGCGAATTTGTCGGCTACCAGCGTAAGCAATATTTCCATCTGTTTGTCTGTCATGATCTCCTCCATGTGTCCTCCTTCCTCCGCTTACCCGGTCATTCGATAGGGAACGTTCATTTCCTATCTACCTACTATAATACATGATATTTGATGTAAAGTCAATAATAAATTACATTAAATATCATGCTAATCGTCAATATATTTTAGTATGTTTCCAGGCTGCATATCAAGTAATTTACATAACTGATTTAACGGTACAGGGCCGATAGGTCGTCCCTCCCTTAAATATTGGATGGCACTTTCGTTCAACAGCTTTTCCTTCCGCAACCGGGAGGTTGTGTATCCGGCTTCTTTTAACGCTTCTAATACATCTATTTTATATGTTAGCATTTCTAAACCCTCCTTTTACTATTACATTTTACATGATTTTTCATGCGATGTCAATTACATGATTTTACGTGCAATATGTTTCAAAAATACATGGTATTTCGTGTAAAATTACCATAGTAAATACATTAAATATCATGTATAATAAATATATCAAAGGAGCGGAGGAACACAAAATGAGCACATTTGAAAACTATGATGAAATGTACGAGTGGCTTAAAAATGGCCATATCGCAGAATACCGTAAGCTGTCTGAAATGTTCAGCTGCAATCCGAGTATTGAGTTGTCGAATCTCATGAGTGCCCGCGCTGACGTACTGGTACAGCATTTTGGGCTGACCTGGGAGCAGATCGAGGAACTGGAAGTAGCGTGACAATTACACCGGCCGGCGTAGGTTCCGCAGGAGGGAAAAGTTGGACCATTACAGATTAGCATGTTCCCGCCCCGGAGGCCACGAGGGCAGAAAGGAACTAGAATTGGAATAGAGAATCATAACAGGTGCCTGATCGGCGCCTCCCCCTCCGCTAACCAGGTGGCAGCAGGCTCATGACCTGCATGGGGATTGGGTATTGTGGTGATGTTTGACAGGTTTCGGCTCCGGTTTAATGCGAACCGGGCGCGCGGGGAAAGCTACACAGGTGTTCCGGCCTCCTGCGCAAAAAAGTATTTCACGGCCGGAAGCACTGGACCCCACAATGCCCTTATATTTTCTAATCCGAAATGAGGGAGGATTGAAAATGTTTGGGAAAAAGAAAATATTATTCCACAGAAATGCAGAAATCAATTGTAGATTTTCTCAACGGCAGGGGGTGAGATCGGATTGATAGCAGATCTATATCGTGGAGATCTCCGCCTTGCTGATCAACTGGGATCAGCGCCGGGAGCATACCAGGACGCGCGCGGGGAGCTATATCGCCAGTGCGAGGAGCTAGAGGCCAAGCTACCCACGGACCTGCAGGCGGACCTGGAACAACTGGTAGTCGCTGCCGGAGACGCGCTGGTGGCCGCTGAGGAGGAAGCATTTACGCTGGGGTTCCGGATGTGCGGGCAATTATTATATGACATGATGGCATAATGTAAAGGCACTCAGAGATGATCTGGGTGCCCTATTTACCGACAATATCGTGTTGCATTTCGTGTTGTATCGTGTTCCCAAAACTGATTTTATATGGTATATTATGTTAATCAGTCTTAAAAATTGTAGTTGAAAACAACGTATATTCAATAGGCAACGCAATTTGGGGGTTCTGGCGGATAGCATGTGATGGGTTCGAATCCCTCCGTCTCCGCTCTAAAACCCTTGAAAGTTCAAGGGTTTTTCTTTTACCCTTAAGGCTGGGCCCGCTGCCCGCGAAGGAGGAGAAGCGATGAAGTTCGAGAGAGCGACTTTAAACGATATCGACGCGATGGAGCGTTTTTACGATGACATCAATGACTACCTGGAGTCCCACATCAATTATCCCAGCTGGAAAAGGGGGGAGTACCCGGCACGTGAGACCGCTGCCTCGGGCATCCGCGGGGGGAACCTGTATGTGCTGCGGGACGGCGGCCGGATTGCGGGGAGTGTCATTCTGGAGAGGGGCTCCAAACTGGCAGAGATGGATCTTGACTGGAAAATCACCCCGGATCCCATGGACGTGCTGGCGATTTTTACCCTGGCGGTGCACCCGGACTACTTAAATCGCGGCGTGGGGACCATGCTGATGGAGGAAATTCTGGCGTACAGCCGTCAGGCCGAAATAAAGGCGGTCCGCCTGGACGTGTGCGAGGGCAATCTCCCCGCAATCCGGCTTTATGAAAAATTCGGATTCCGGTATGTTGGGATGGCGGACATGGGGCTGGGGGAATTCGGGCTGGACGAATTTGCCCTTTATCAGAAAATACTGTAGATCCGGCCATAAATCATTTCACAAAAAAAGCGATGTCCTTTGGTATCTTTGCCGGGACATCGCTTTTTCGTTCACATCATAATCGCTCGTCTAATTCCCACCAGGGCCGTCGCGCCTTGGCCTGGAGCTCTCTGGCAAAGGCTCCACGCTGCCGCCGCTGTTCTTTCTCACCTGGTCCGTGTCGCTTGACTGATCACGGTTCTTTGCGTTTTCATTTTCCATGCCGCTCACCTCCACGGTTAGTATGGGGAGGGAGCGGCAAAATTATGAGAAAGCCGGGACAATTGCTGCCCCGAAAAAAGGAGGAGGCCGGTCGGGTTATTCCCGCCGGCCAGAGTATTATGAAAAAAAGTCTTGTTAGCATTAGCTCTTTACATTTATTAGTATAAGAGGAAAATGTGAGGAGAATTTGATGTTTCTGTAACAATTTTATGAACGGGATGTTATCAGTTTGTGAACCCCGTCATCGCCTGCCTACAGGCACTTGCTCCACCCGCAGTTTTTGCAGATATTGCACCCCTCCTCGAACACCAGCGGCTCCCCGCACTCCGGGCAGAGATGCTTCTGGCTGATGTTTTTCACCGCCTTTGGTTTTGGCGCCTTGGGCGGCGTGTGGCTGCTGTCCTGGTGGGATAGGGCCTCCTGGACCTCGTTGTACATGTCGAGGAGCGCGTTGCCCACGGCCATGGGGCAGCAGGAGCCGCGGCTGGTGTCCTTCCTGGTAGCCCTGCGCACCGAGTAGGAGGGGCAGGAGCCGGTGGAGTTTAGCTGGTCCACGATGGTGAAAATGTCGATTCCGCCCCGTGCGCTTAAGGAGATCATCCGGGAGAGGCCGATCATGAAGTTGTTGCAGCCGCCGGTGGAGCCCTTGCTCAAGTACGCCTCCACCAGAGCGCCGGAGTAGGGGTCAAACAGGGCGATGCAGTGCAGGCTTCCGCAGCCGGTGACCAGCTTGCGCTTCTTGCCGATCACCGCGTCGTTCACCTGGACGATCTCCCCGCGGGCCAGCCCCTCGCCGGCCACCGGGATTTTTTCCTTCTCCTCCTCCGTGGAGAGAATTCCGATGCGCTTGCAGCCGTCCCGGAAGATGGTGATGCCCTTCAAGCCCTTCTCGTAGGCGTACAGGTAAAGGCGCTCCGTCTCCTCCACGGTGAAGGGGCCCGGCACATTGACCGTGGAGCTGATGGACGCGTCGATGTGGTTCTGCCACACGGACTGCATGTCGATCCTCTGGCGGTAATCCAGGGTCATGGCGGTCACGAAGTAGTCAGGCAGCATGCTGTCGTCGGTGATCTTGTGCTCCTTCATGTACTGGTCCACGATCTTGGTGTAGACCTTGTAGTACACGTCCTTGCCGTGGAGGGACTCGGTCTTGCGCTCATAGTAGTTGGCGTAGATGGGCTCGATGCCGCCGGAGATCCCCAGCATGGTGGACAGCGTCCCGGTGGGGGCGATGGTCAGAAGCTGGGAATTGTGCAGGCCGTACTTTTTTACAAGCTCCCTGGTGGGCGCAGAGGTGTTGGCCTCAAAGTAGGGCGCGCGCATCACCGCCTCGATGTCGCAGCGGGGGAACGGGCCCTTCTCCTTCGCCAGGAGGGCGGAGGCGGCGATGGCTGTGTCCGCCATGGCAAAGCCGATCTTGTCGCACAGCTCGAGGGAGTCCGGATCGCCGTAGGTCACGCCCAGCTCAATCAGCATGTCCGCCAGCCCCATGATCCCAAGGCCGATCTGGCGCCACTGGCGCACGCTCTCCTGCTGCTCGGGAAGGGGATGCAGCGGCATGCCCTCGTCCAGCACCTCGTTCAAGCCGCGCACGCAGTCCCGCACGCACTGCTTAAAGCTGTCGAAGTCGAACGCCGCCCCCTCGGTGAACGGGTCGGACACGAACCGGGCCAGGTTGATGCTCCCAAGCAGGCAGCTTCCGCCCGCGGGAAGCGGCTCCTCCGCGCAGGGGTTCACGCCCGCGTAGGAGAAATCCGGCGTGGTGCTTAGCAGGTTCCAGCCGGTCACGCGGTCCCAGAACAGAGCGCCCGGCTCCGCATAATCCCAGTTGGTCTCCGCGATGTGGTGAAACAACTCTCTGGCGTTGACGAAGCGCTCGATCACCTCGCCGGTGGCCTCGCGGGTGTAGTGAAGGCGGAATTCCTCGTTTTTCTTCACCGCCTCCATGAACTCGCTGCTTATGCGCACGGAGATGTTGGCCTTGGTCACCTTGCTCAAGTCAGTCTTAATGTCGATGAAGTGTTCCACGTCCGGGTGCGCGCAGTCGATGGAGATCATTAAAGCGCCCCGGCGGCCGTTCTGGCCGATCAGCTCCGTGACCAACGAGTACAGGTCCATGAAGGAGACCGCGCCGGAGGTTTCCCTGGCCGCGTTGTTGATCCGCGCGCCCCTGGGGCTTAACCGGGAGATGTCGATGCCGCAGCCGCCCCCGTAGCTGTAGGTCCGCGCCAGCTTCTTGGCGCACTCGAAGATGCTCTCAATCTCGTCCTCCGGCGGGTCCACCACGTAGCAGTTGGAGAGCGTGATCTTGCGCCCCTCGTACTCCAGACCGCGGTTGGCCAAAATACGCCCGCCGAACAAAAATTTTTTCTCCCGAATCAGCTGCGCCACCGCCTCATTGCCGGCGCTTATGCGCTGCAGCCAGTGATCAAAGCTCTCGCCGTCATTGCAATATTTGTGTTTCCAGATGTCGATTCCCAGCTGGTTGTCCGCGCCCAGCCATTCCCCTATTTCCATGATCATACCGCCTCCGATTTCTATATGTAGTAGACGATACAATCATAACACAATATATAGTTGCTTTCAAGTGAAGAAAGCGTTGATGCCAAAAAAGAAGACGGATATAATAAGAGAGAGTGATATAAGGAAATTTCCCGCCAGGTGGCGGAAGGAGGAAAAGGATGCGGCTGTTTATTGCGATCGAACTGCCGGAGGAGATGCGCGCAGCGCTTCACCGGACGGCGATGGAGTTAAAGAGGAGGGCGAAGCGCGCGTCGGTGGCCGGGAAGGAGAATTACCACCTGACGCTGGCGTTTCTTGGCGAGGTGCCGGCGAAGCGCCTGCGGGAGGTGAGGGAGGCCATGGACGCGGTGGCTGAGGAGCCGTTCGCGATGGAGACCGGGGAGCTGGGCAATTTTTGCTCCCGGGGGGAGGCGCTGTACTGGGCCAGCGTGCGGGAGTGCGGGAACTTCGGCGCGCTCTGCCGGATCCACGATGTGCTGGTAACGGAGTTCTCGGCCCGTGGGCTTCCGGTGGATGAAAAGCCGTTTAAACCCCACATCACCCTCGCCAGGCGTGTGCAGACGGAGGAAAAATTTGACCGGGAAGCGTTCGCCAATGGCCTGTCGCACCTCCGGGCGGACGTGGCGCAGATTTGTCTGATGAAATCGGAGCGGATCGATGGTGGGATGGTGTACACGAAGCTGTATGCGAAAAAGTTGGGAAAGCCCTGAAATTAGGTTGAGCCGGAAAGACTGACTTCCTGTCAATCCCACCGGCTTAGGGTATGAGATGAATGATAAAAGCTCTGACTGCTTTTGTTTTTACAAGACTAAGTATAAACAAGAATTGTGGAGAAAGTTTGTCCGGTCACTTAAAAAAGTCTAAAGATGCTTAAGAAATAGTGATGAGATTCGTAATATCCGCGTGAAACTGCCGATTGGTGGGGGACGCGGGTATTTTTTTGGCGGGAAAGGTGCCTTTTGCTGGTGGAGGGGGATTGGAAGCCGGAGCATCTCCCCGCCAGTCGTTCCCCTTTCTTTCGACAGCCAGAGAGCCCTCCTGGCCAGCCGTCCCCTTTCTTTCGGCAGGCGGAGAGCTCTCCTCACCAGCTTCCCCCTTCCTTTCGGAAGCTGGAGCGCCCTCCTCGCCCGCCGTCCCCTTCCTCTCGGTGGCCAGAGAGTCCTCCTCGCCCGCTGCCCCCTTCCTTTCGGCATCCGGAGAGCCATCCTGGGCCCACCGTTCCCCTTCCCCCACCGCCAATCCCTTCCAACGGATTTTTCTCCCTCCGTCGCCCATAATAATAAAAAAGAGTCGAATCCTCTATTGACATATAATATTATATGCTATATAGTATAACTATATTATACA
>USJW01000146.1 GCA_900555045.1 uncultured Clostridium sp.
CCGAGATCTACACTCTTTCCCTACACGACGCTCTTCCGATCTAGATGACGGGAATCGAACCCGCCTCCTCAGCTTGGGAAGCTGATATTCTACCGATGAACTACATCTGCACAACACTGATATTATACCATATTTTTGCAATTAATCAAGCACTTTTTTAATTTTTTTCAGGCGACAATTTCTCGCATATTTGGCAGTTTATAACACCTTATCCAGAAAGCTCCTGGTGCGCTCTTCCCGCGGATTTCCGAACACCTCCTGGGGTGTTCCCTGCTCCACAATGTAGCCGTCGTCCATGAAGATCACCCGGTCCGCCACCTCGCGGGCAAAGCCCATCTCGTGGGTCACCACCACCATGGTCATGCCGTCCGCGGCCAGCTGCTTCATAACCTCCAGCACCTCGCCCACCATCTCGGGGTCCAGGGCGGATGTGGGCTCGTCAAAGAGCATAATATCCGGGTTCATGGCCAGGGAGCGGGCGATGGCCACGCGCTGCTTCTGACCGCCGGAGAGCTGCCCGGGGTAGGCGTCCGCCTTATCCTTAAGGCCCACCTGGTCCAAAAGCTTTAACGCCTTCTCGTCGGCCTGGGCCTTGCTCAGGATCTTTAACTCCACGGGGGCCAGCGTGATGTTCTCGCGCACCGTCAGGTGTGGGAACAGGTTAAAGTGCTGGAACACCATGCCGATGTTCTCGCGCACTTTGTTGATGTTGGTGTTTTTATCGTTGATGGGGTGTCCGTCCACCACCACCTCCCCGGCCGTGATGCTCTCCAGCCGGTTTAGGCAGCGCAGAAAGGTGCTCTTTCCGGAGCCGGACGGCCCGATCATGCAGACCACCTCGCCCTCGGCGATCTCGATGCTGATGTCCTTTAAGACCTCCAGCTTACCAAAACTCTTTTTTAGGTTCTTTACGATAATCTTATTTTCCATAGGACACCCTCCTCTCTACAATCTTGGCCACCCTTGACAGAAGGGTGCAGACGACCAGGTAAAACAGAGCGACGGACAGCCAGATCGGCATGACAAGCGACGCGGAGTTGGCCGCGATGATCTTTCCGTTCTGCGTCAGCTCCCTCGGCCCGATCACCGATACCAGGGACGTATCCTTGAGCGTGATGATGAACTGGTTGATGATCGAGGGCAGCATGGTCCTGAATGCCTGGGGAAGTATTATTTTTCGCATGGCCTTTCCGTAGGGCAGTCCAAGGCTTCTGGCGGCCTCCATCTGTCCCTTGTCCACCGCCTCGATGCCGCCGCGGATAATCTCCGCCATGTAGGCTCCCGCGTTCAGGCTCAGGGCCACCATGCCGGCCGTGGAGGCGCCTCCAAGGGCGTTCCACTGGAAGCCGTAGGGCTTTAAGGTGGCGCCAACGCCGTAGTATATGATAAATACCTGAACCATCAGCGGGGTTCCGCGGATAATATCAATATAGAGGTCCGCAATCACCTTCAGCACGCTGACCCCGGACACCTTAAACAGGCCGAATACGGTCCCCAGCGCCGTCGCAACGATCAGGGAAACCACGGTCATTTTAAGTGTCACGCCCAGAGCCTGGAAAAACAACGGATAATACTGAACTAAAACATTGATAACCTGCATACTCTCATCCTAACTTCATCATGATTTGGCGGCGCTCCGGATCTCTTCCGAAGCGCCGTCAAGACGCCTTATTTGCTACAGTTTGCTTTTACTATTTTGCGATGTAGGTGTCCAGGATCTCCTGGTACTTGCCGCTCGCCTTGATGTTCTCAAGGCCCTTGTTGAACATCTCAACCAGCTCCGGGTTTGCGCCCTTCATGGTTGCGAAGCCGTAGGAGGAACCGGCCTCCATGGGGGTCGGAAGCTTTAATCCAAGGCCTCTGCTGATCTCGTAGCCGATTACCGGGTAGTCCTCGAAGCAAGCGGAAGCCTCACCGGCCAGAACTGCCTGGTACATGGTGGCGGAATCCTCGTACTGGGTCACGCTAAAGCCGTATTTGTCGGCGATGGACTCTGCGAAGGTGCAGCCCTCGGTGCCGATCTTGGCCGCCACGTTGGTGTCCTTAAGCTTGTCGTAGGAGTCGATGTCGGAGTCAGCTAAAACCGCCATGCCAACGCCGGAGTCATAGTAGGCGGTGGAGAAATCATACTTCTCCTTGCGCGCGTCCGTAATGGACATTCCGGCGATCACGCCGTCACACTCTCCCGCCTCAAGAGCGGTGGTCGCCGCGGAGAATCCAACCGGGATCACCTCGTACTTAAAGCCCTGATCCTCGGCAACCGCCTTCAGGATATCCATATCGATTCCAACTAACTCACCCTTCTCATTCTCAAACTCAAAGGGAGCGAAGGTGGTATCTGTGTTGATGATATAAGTTTTGTCCGCCGCCGCTGCGGTGGTATCCGCTGCCGCTGTGTCCGCCGCTTTTGTGTCCGCCGCTGTGGTTGCCGGAGCCGCCGTGGTCGCGCTCGTTCCTGAACCGCAGCCCGCCAGGGCCAAAGCCGTCATTGCCGCCAGGGATAATGCCATAAACTTTCTCATAATATGTATCCTCCTCTTAAAATAAAATAAGGGTGACTTTAATAAACTTAAAGTCCCCTTTGACTCTGCGTTGCCTGCCGCAACTGCTTGCTACAATATAGCACAGCCCAAAAGCAAAGTCAATAGGTTGTGATTGCAACAACTTAAAAATTGTGACAGTTATAGAAATCCCTTCCAGAAATCCATTCTTTTTATGAAAAATGCCGGAACATGTGATTATCACATGCCCGGCATCCGGCGCAGGACCTGCGCCGGTTTCCTCTGTGTATTCTATTTCACCGGAAATTTCTCCACGATCACGCCGGAGCGGTACGCCTCCAGAAGCTTCTCCAGGTCGTTAATCTTCTCCCTAAGCTCCCGGCCCACGTCGGTGTCGCCCACCAGCTTGCGCTCGGAGACGCGCTTTACGATGGTGCTCTCCGAGTGGATGTCGATCTCCTGCTCGATGGCCGCCTCCGTGGACTCGAACGGCTCCAGGGCCGCCAGAATCAGCCCGTAGGAGTTGTAGATCAGCGTGTATCCGGCGATTCCGGTCTCCTTCTGGTAGGCCCTGGAGAAGCCCCCGTCGATGACCAGCACCTTTCCCCCGCACTTGACGGGATTCTCCCCGCTCTTACTCTTCACCGGCACGTGGCCGTTGACGATGTGGCTCCCCTCTGCGGGCAGCCCGAACTCCGCCAGGATGCGGTCCGCCACCTCCTCCTGCTCCAGCAGCTTGTAGTAGGGGTTCTTCCGCTCCCTGTGCGTCTCTTTGTCCTCCAGGAAATACCGCTCGAAGGTGGCCATCTTGTGCTTGCCGAACAGCGGGGAGTTCTCGTGCAGCCAGATGTACCACATGGTGTCCCTGCCCCGCTCCCGCTCTGCCGGGTCCGTTGCCACAAAGCCCTTGCGCACCCAGCTGTCCAGAATCTCGTAGAGGGCCTTTCCGCGGTAAACCGATCCCCACAGCGGCACCTCCTTGAAGCTGCCGTCCTCGTTTAACGGCATACAGCCGTGGTAGAGCAGGTTTCCGTTGTACACCTTGTAGAGACTCCCCTTCGCCAGCAGAAAGCGCATGTGCTGCTGGAGCTTCTCGCAGTTTAAGAACGCCCGCTCCAGCCGGTCCATGATCTCGCTCTCCTGCTCAGTCAGGCGGTAGGGATCCGCCGGATCCACGGTGGGGAAATGCTTATCCAGTAACGGATATTCCCGCTCCCCGATCCGCAGGACGCCCCGCCCATAGTCGATGCGGTGGAGAAGGTTTCTGGACTCCAGGCCGAACTCCGGGTAGCGCCTCACCAACTGCCCCTCCACCTTGAACTGGATGATGGAGATGGCCTTGTGCATCCGGATGTTTAGCTCCGTCTCGCTGGCCCCCGCCCCGGGCGCCCCTTTAAGGCCAAAGCAGGTGCACGGGTCGTCCCCGTAGGTCTCCAGCGCAAACGTGGCAAGCGGCAGCAGGTTGATCCCGTAGCCGTCCTCCAAAAGGTCCAGGTTCCCGTAGCGGGCGCAGATGCGGATCACATTGGCGATGCAGCCCCTCTGCCCCGCCGCGGCCCCCATCCAGAGCACGTCGTGGTTGCCCCACTGGATGTCCACCGAGTGGTAGGTCATCAGCTTATCCATGATGATGTGGGGGCCGGGCCCCCGGTCGTAAATGTCCCCCAGAATGTGGAGGTGGTCCACCGTCAGCCGCTGAATGAGCTCGCACATGGCCACGATGCACTCCGAAGCCCGCCCCACCCGGATGATGGTGCGCACGATGGCGTTGTAGTAGGACTCCTTGTCCCGGATGTCCACCTTCTCCGTGATCAGCTCCTCGATCACGTAGGCGAACTCCGGCGGCAGGGCCTTTCGCACCTTGGAGCGGGTGTACTTGCTGGCAGCCCGCTTGCTCACCTCGATCAGCCGGTACAGTGTGATTTTATACCAGTCCTCCGGGTTCTTTGAGGTCTTTAAAATCTGCGCCATCTTCTCCCGCGGATAGTAAATCAGCGTGGCAAGCGACTGCTTGTCCTGGTTGCTCAGCGTGTTCCCGAACACGTCGTTTACCTTGCGCCGGACCGCCCCGGAGCCGTTCTTTAACACGTGGGCGAACGCCTCGTACTCCCCGTGGATGTCCGTCAGGAAATGCTCCGTCCCCTTGGGCAGATTTAGAATCGCCTCCAGGTTGATCACCTCCGTGGACGCGGCCGCGATCGTGGGGTAAAGCTCAGCCAGCCGCTCCAGATACCTTGTCTCCAAATCCCGCATATCTTTCCTCCCTGTGTCTGTTCACATAAATCTACTATAACACAGGAAGTTCCAAAGCTAAAGTTCTTTTCCGGGTGCACGTGGGGAGGGGGAGTATCCGCAAAGATATCTCCCCCTCCTTATTCCATTTTGCTCCTATATCTGCGCAGCCGCAGCCGCGGTCTCGTCCTCGGGCGCGCCCTCGATGGCCGCGTAGGCCTGGGCGATGTTCAGCACATGGTCGCCGATTCGCTCGTAGTCGGTCAGCATCTCCGAGTACATGATGGACGACTCCACGTTGCAGTGGCCCGCCCGCATCCGGTTGATCTGGTTCTGCCGGAACTGAACGGTCGTGTCGTCCATCTTCTGCTCCAGCTCCTCCGCCCGGGCGAGCGCCACGTGCTCCCCCCGGGACGCCGCCAGCAGCAGCTCCATGGCCTCCTTGCAGATTCCCTCCATGGTCTTCATCTCACTCATTGCGTACTCGGAGAAGGACAGGTTCTTCTCCGCGATGGTCTGGGCGTACTCGGCAAGGTTCATGGCGTGGTCGCCGATTCGCTCGATGTTGCCGATGATGGTATACATGTTGTTCAGTGCCACAACGTCCCTGGGCGTCTGGTCCAGCACCAGTACCTTGGAGATTTTCTGCGACAGGCGCACGTTGAAGAGATCCAGCTCCTCCTCGTTGGCCTCGATCTCCTCCAGGCCGCCGTTTTTGCCCTCCACAGCCTGGAAGCTCTTGCCCACGTTCACCGCGGCGGTCTCAAGCATCTGCCGGATCTCCCCGCCGATCTGGGCGATGGCCAGGGTGGAGAGGCCCAGCACATGCTTGGAGGCCATTAGGCCCTCAAACCACTGATCCGCATCCATAACCTTGGTCTCCCGCTCCGGAAGAATGATCACCGCCAGCTTCACGAGCAGGGTTCCGAAGGGAAGTAACAGCACGGTGGTCACCACGTTGAAGATGGTGTGGACGTTTGCGATCTGAGCCACCGGGTTGCCCGGGGTCAGCGCCACCATCCAGTCGGTGAACGGCGTCACCAGGCACAGACTCACGAACAGCACGGTCCCGATCACGTTGAACATCAGGTGGATCAGCGTGGTGCGCTTGGCGTTGCGGTTGGTTCCCACGGAGGCCAGAAGGGCCGTGATACAGGTTCCGATGTTCTGTCCGAACAGCACGAACACCGCGCTGTGCAGATTGATCACCCCGCCCATGGCCAGGGCCTGCAGGATACCCACGGAGGCGGAGGAGGACTGGATAATGGCCGTGAACACTGCTCCAGCCAGGATTCCAAGCACCGGGTTGGAGAACTTGGTCATCAGTTTAATGAAGGCCGCGTTGTCCCGCAGCGGAACCATGGCGTCGCTCATCATGCCCATGCCGATGAAGAGCACGCCGATGCCGGCCACGATGCCGCCCACGTGCTGCACCTTCTTGTTTTTCACGAAGATCAGAAGCATCACGCCGATGAACGCGATTAACGGCGCCAGCGCGCCGATGTCCAGGGCGATCAGCTGGCCGGTGATGGTGGTACCCACGTTGGCGCCCATGATAATCCACACCGCCTGCTTTAGGGTCATCAGGCCGGAGTTCACGAAGCCCACGGTCATCACCGTGGTGGCGGAGGACGACTGGATGAGCGCCGTGATCCCCGCGCCCACCAGGACGCCCAAAAACCGGTTGGCCGTCAGCCGCTCCAAAATCTGCTTCATCCGGTTGCCGGCCACCGCCTCCAGATTGTTGCTCATCATCTGCATGCCGTACATAAAGAGCGCAAGTCCGCCCAGAAGGCCCAGAATCAATTCCATTCCCATCTCTTTTTTCTCCCTTTGTTTGTCGTAAAAGAGGCCCCTCGCATTCAAAATAAGACATAGCCTGCCATCCCAGTGGAATCGCAGGTTATGCCTTATCTATAATTTGATAATATACTTGCCGAGAACCCGTAAAATCGCATTTACTGCCTCTTCCTTTACGATTGGTTTACAATAACTGTACACCGGTTCATTATACGGGAAATCTCTCGTTCCGTCAATCCTCTGGATATTATCCAGTTTTCGCTAACACTGTGCTTCTTATACATACCCCAGCAGTCCGGGCAGCCACAGAGACAGGATCGGGACGTAGGAAACCAGAAGCAGCACCACGAAAATAGCCGCGAAATAAAACAGCAGTGGCCGGATCACGTTCTCGATCTTGGTCTTTCCCACCTTGACGCCCACGAACAGGGTGGTCCCCACCGGCGGCGTGATGGTTCCGATACACAGGTTGAAGATCATCATGATTCCGAAGTGCACCGTGTTCATCCCCAGCGCCTGACAGATGGGCAGGAAGATGGGTGTGAAGATCAGGCAGGCCGGCGTCATGTCCATAAAGGTGCCGATGATCAGCAGCAGGATGTTGATGATGAATAAAATCACGTACCGGTTGTTGCTGATGGACAGCATCGCCTCGGACACGGCCGTGGGGATTCCGGTGAAGGCCATCACCCAGCTCATGATGCTGGACACGCCGATCAAAAAGATGATGATGCCCGTCATCTCCGCGCTGTCTAGGAAAATCCGGGGCAGCTCGCTTAATCGGATGGATTTGTAGAAAAACAGGGACAGCACCAGGCTGTAAACCACCGCCACCACGCTGCCCTCGGTGGCCGTGAAGATTCCGCTGATGATGCCGCCGATCACGATGACGATCATTAAAAGACAGGGGATCGCCTGGAAGAACACCTTCACCCGCTCGCTCCACTCGTACTTTTTCGCGCTGCGGTACCCCTTCTTCTTGGCAAAGTAGTAGATCACCAGCATACAGGCAAGGCCCCAGAGAATTCCCGGGATGTAGCCGGCCATGAACAGGGCCGCCACGGAGGTTCCGCCGCTGACCAGCGAGTAGGTGATCATCACGTTGCTGGGCGGGATCAGAAGGCCCGTGGGCGCCGTGGCGATGTTGGCCGCCGCGGAGAAGTCCCGGTCGTAGCCCTCCTCCTCCTCGATGGGACCGATGATGGAGCCCATGGCGGAGGCCGCCGCCGTGCCGGAGCCGGAGATGGCGCCGAACAGCATGTTGGCCACCGCGTTGGTGTGCGCCAGGGCGCCAGGGATGTTGCCGGTGAAGAGCTTGGCAAAGTTGATTAAGCGCATGGCGATGCCGCCCTTGTTCATAATGTTACCGGCCAGGATAAAGAACGGGATGGCCAAAAGGCTGAACACGGAGATCCCTGAGAAGATCCGCTGGGCGCCTGTCAAAACGCCGCGCCCCACGTCCAGCACCGGAAGGATGGCGCAGATGGAGGAGACCGCCAGGGCCACCGAGATGGGAACGCCGGCCAAAAGCATGATCACCAGCAGCACTAAAATGATCAGTCCGCAAACTACCGCTATATTCATATTCTGGCCTCCCCCTTCTCACTGAAATCCTTGTGCAGCATGTCCGCCGCGTTGATCAGGCTGAAAATCATGATCAGGACGCCGGTCACCGGCACGATCACGTAGATGTAGCCCATGGGCACCCTGAGGGATGCCGTGTTCTGGATCATGGTCAGCTTGGTGATGGAACTTCCGCCGTAGACCATGACAATGCCCGCGAAGGCGAAGGTCAGAAGGTCGATGGCCACCTCCAGATATTTGCGCGCGTTTCCGGTGATCTTGTCCGCCAGAAAGCCCATGCGCATGTGGTCCCGCTTGCCGAACACGTAGGCGGAGGCCAGTAACGCCATCCACGTAAAGGAGTAGGTCAAAAGCTCCTCGGACACGGTGCTGGGGCGCTTGAAGAAATAGCGGGTGACGATCTGGTAGGTGCCGATCACTGTCATAAGCATGAACAGCGCCACGATCACCACGCCCAGCACCTGCATGATTCTGGTTCTGATATTATGAAGCGTCTGCATTTGGCTGTCCTCCCTTCGCGTTCTCGTTGGCCTTGCGGATGTGCTCGTAGAGATCCTGGATCTTGGGGTTGGATTTAAGCATCTGCTCATGGAGCGGCAGCACCTTCTGCTTGAACGCGTCCACGTCCACGTCGATGAACTCCACGCCCATTTTGTCCTTTGCTATCTGTTTGGCCTCCACAATGCTCTTGTCCCACTCCTCAAGCTCCACCTGGGTGGAGAGTAAGGCCGCATCCTTGAACACCTGGTACTCCTCCGGGCTCAGACTGTTTAAGAACTTTAAGTTCGCCACCAGCATGTCCGGCACCATCTGGTGCTTGTTGTAGCAGTAGTATTTCGCCACCTCGCCGTGCTTGTTGTTGGTGAGCGCCAGCTCGTTGTTCTCCGCGCCGTCGATCACGCCCTGCTGGATGGCCGTGTACACCTCGCCAAAGCCCATGGGAGCGGCCGCCGCGCCGAAGGCGTTCACCATCGCCACGCTGGCCGGGCTCTGCTGGACGCGGATCTTCTTGCCCTTTAGATCGTCGGGCGTGTGAATCGGCGTCTTGGCGTAGAAGTTTCTCGTGCCCGCATTGTACCAGGTGACCACGCGAAATCCCGCCTCGTCGGTAGACTCATAGACCTTTTCCATGTAATCCGTATCCTCCATCACCGACTTGTACACGTCCTCGGAGTCGAACAGGTAGGGCATGCTGAAAATCTCGTACACCCCGGCGAAGTTTTCCAGGTTTGCGGTTCCCGCCACCACGAAGTCGATGGCCCCGGTCTGGGTCAGCTCGATCGCCTTCTGGGCGGAGCCGAGAATCTCGTTGGGGAATATCTGCACCTCATACTTGTCCCCTAAGCGCTCCTCCACATAGTCCTTAAACGCCAGCAGCCCCAGATGCTCCGGGTGGGTCTCCGACTGCCCGTGGGAGATGCGGATAATCCGCTTTCCCGACGTCACCATGCCGCAGCCGGAAAGACCTGCCGCCGTCACAGCCGCCAGAGCGGCCACAGCCAGCCTTTTCAAATATTTTTTCAAAGTAACCAATCCTTTCCCTTACAGCTTTCCATATTTGCAGTGTTCTTATTCCGCAAACGGGCATCGCGAATACCCCCTCGCAGCGGTTTTTCGTCTGTTTTGCGCAAAAAAAATTCCCGAACTTCACAATCATCCGGTGCTGCTAAAACTGTGTTACGTTCTTAACAACATCTTAATTATAAAGCCGGGAATTCTAAATGTGTACCGTAAAATATTGACATCGGGGAAGAAGATTTTGGCATAT
>USJW01000147.1 GCA_900555045.1 uncultured Clostridium sp.
GTGGCGAGGGAGACCGGGGCGGCGGGAACCGCCGCCCCGGTCATTCTTCGCGCAGCGAAGATGATGAGCCGCGCGAGCGCGGCCTGGGCCGCCAGGCGGTAGCCGGCGGCTTTCACGTGAAGCTCATCCGCCAGCTGCGCAAGCAGCCCCTCCACGAAGGGGCGCTCCTCGTCCGCGAGCCGCAGCACGCCCCAGTGCTTCTCAAAGAAGCCCTCCAGCGTCATCTCCCCGGTGGCGGAGAAAAAGCCTGAGAAGGGCTCCTCCTGAAGCCCGATCAGGATGCGGTCGTGGCTGCCCCCGCCCGCCTGGCTGGTCTGGTGGACCTGCCTGCGGTTGATGAACACCAGGCACCCGCCCGTGACCTCGTAGGTCTGCTTCTCGATGAAGTAATACCGCTTCCCGTCGAGCAGGTAGTAGATCTCGTAGGCGTCGTGCAGGTGCTTGGAGGGCATGGAAAATTCGTCCTCCCGGCGGATCCGGTCGATGGTGATCCCGTCCATTTTTTCGTCAAACAGAACCTGCTGCATGTCAGTTCCCTCCCACATCTGTGAAAAAGTAAATATCGTACGATTTTAAACGGAAAATGTCAAGATTCTATAAGACAATTATACTTAATTTATTTATAATGTCCAGTAGAGAGAGCAGTACGGAAAACAAAAGGAGGAAAAAATCATGTTCTATTCCGACAACCGAGTTACCGATGTCCAGATCGCCTACATCGGAGGCGGGTCCCGCGGCTGGGCCTGGACGTTTATGACGGATCTGGCCCTGGAGCCGTCCCTTGGCGGCACCATCCGCCTTTACGACATCGACGAGAATGCCGCGAGGGCCAACGAGGCCATCGGCAATCATTTAAGCGGCCGCCCGGAGGCTGTGGGCAAGTGGCGCTATGAGACCAGGAAAAGTCTTAAGGAGGCGTTGGACGGTGCAGATTTCGTGGTGATATCCATCCTGCCCGGCACCTTCGACGAGATGGCGGTGGACGTACATATGCCGGAGCGCCTGGGAATCTATCAGTCCGTGGGCGACACCGCGGGCCCCGGCGGCATGATGCGGGCCCTGCGCACGATTCCCATGTTTGTGGAGATCGCCGAGGCCATCAAGGCCTACGCGCCCCAGGCATGGGTCATCAACTACACCAACCCCATGTCCCTGTGCGTGAAGACGCTCTACCGCGTGTTCCCGCAGATCAAGGCCTTCGGCTGCTGCCATGAGGTGTTCGGCACCCAGAAGGTGTTAAAGGGAATCGCCGAGGAGACGCTGGGGATCGGGGAGATCGACCGCCGGGACGTGCACGTCAACGTCCTGGGAATCAACCACTTCACCTGGTTCGACTATGCCTCCTACAAGGGAATCGATTTATTCCCCGTGTACCGGGACTACATTGAAAAGCACTTTGAGGAGGGCTATGAGGAGCCGGACAAGAACTGGGCCAACTCCACCTTCGATTGCGCGCACCGGGTGAAATTCGACCTGTTTAACCGGTTCGGGCTGATCGCCGCGGCCGGGGACCGCCATCTGGCGGAGTTTATGCCGGGCGACGAGTACTTAAGAGACCCGGAGACGGTAGCCGGCTGGAAGTTCGGCCTCACCACGGTCCAGTGGCGCAAGGATGACTTGAAGGCGCGCCTGGACAAGAGCCACAGGCTGCTCACAGGCCAGGAGGAAGTGAAGCTTGAACCCACCGGCGAGGAGGGAATCCTTCTCATCAAGGCGCTCTGCGGCCTGGGCCAGGTGGTCAGCAACGTGAACATCCTAAACACCGGCCTTCAGATCCCCAACCTCCCCGCGTACTCGGTGGTGGAGACCAACGCGGTGTTCGACCGGAACACCATCCGTCCCCTGGTGGCCGGGGAGCTGCCTGCACCGATCCGCAGCCTGATTCTGCCGCACGTGGAGAACCACGAGCGGATCCTGACCGCGGCGCTCACCTGCGACCGCGAGCTGGTGGTGGAGGCCTTCATGGCGGACCCGCAGATCATCGGGAAAAAGTGCAGCGAGCAGGACGTGCGCGCCCTGGTGAGCGACATGCTGGAGGGCACCAGGCGGTATCTGCCCTGCGGGTGGTTCTAACCGTTTAATCCGCATCTTTTTCTTCCAAATCCGGCCATGTGGCCTTTTTTGCCGATGTGTGGTATAGTATTCTTATTACATTGGAACTTCACATACAAGGAGGTAGCAATGAAACCATATAAGCGTATTTTTACCATTGTCATCGACTCCATGGGCATCGGGGCCGCGCCGGACGCGGAAAAATTCGGCGACGCGGGCTGCGACACGCTGGGCCACATCGACGAGCACATGCCGTCCTTCAAGCTCCCGAACATGGCGAAGCTTGGCATCACCGCCCTGCACCCGCTGACGCATGTGGCGGCGCCGGAGAAGACCGAGGGCTACCAGCTGCGCCTGATCGAGGCCAGCGTGGGCAAGGACACCATGACCGGACACTGGGAGATGATGGGGTTACACATCACCACGCCGTTTCAGACGTTCACGGACACCGGTTTTCCGAAGGAGCTGATCGACGAGCTGAGCCGCCGCACCGGGCACAAGATCGTGGGCAACAAGTCCGCCAGCGGAACGGAGATTTTGGACGAGCTGGGCGAGCACGAGATCGCCACCGGGGACATGATCGTATACACGTCTGCGGACTCGGTGCTGCAGATCTGTGGAAACGAGGAGACCTTCGGCTTAGACGAGCTGTACCGCTGCTGTGAGATCGCCAGGGAGCTGACCCTGCGGGACGAGTGGAAGGTGGGCCGCGTCATCGCCAGACCCTACGTGGGCCGCAAAAAGGGCGAGTTCAAGCGCACGGCCAACCGCCACGACTACGCGTTAAAGCCCTACGGGCAGACCACCTTAAACGCGTTAAAGGACGCAGGGTTTGACGTGATCAGCGTGGGCAAGATCAAGGACATCTTCGACGGAGAGGGGATCACGGAGGCCTACAAGTCCAAGAGCAGCGTCCACGGCATGGAGCAGACCATCGAGTTGGCGGACCACGACTTTAAGGGCTTGTGCTTCGTAAACCTGGTGGACTTCGACGCGCTGTGGGGCCACCGCCGCAACCCCGAGGGCTACGGCCAGGAGCTGGAGCGCTTTGACGAGAAGCTGGGCGTTCTGTTAGGCAAGCTGCGGGAGGACGACCTGTTACTCATCACGGCGGACCACGGAAACGATCCCACCTACAAGGGCACGGACCACACCCGCGAGATGGTGCCGCTTCTGGCCTACTCCCCGTCCATGTCGGGCGGCGGCCGCCTGGCGGATGAGCATACCTTTGCGGTGATCGGCGCCACCATCGCCGAAAACTTCGGCGTGGATATGCCGGAGGGGACCATCGGGGAGTCCATTCTGGGACAGCTGAAATAGAAGACTGATCGGAAAAAAGGATCCGGGCATTTTCAAATTTGCCCGGATCTTTTTTTAAGATATTCGATTGTTTCGCCTCCGCACCCGTGGAGCCGCCATTTCTCTCATCTGTCTCACTTATCGGTCACCGGTCCCCGTTTGCAATCCAGTACCGGTTTCTGCCCGAGTTTTTCGCCTCGTAGAGCGCCTGGTCCGCCGCCTCGTAGAGGACATCATAGTCGCAGCCCCTGGCGGCAAAGGCCGCGCCCACGCTGACGGTGATGGGACAGTCCGCGGTCAGGGGCAGCCGGGAGGCCTGCTCGCAGACCGCCTGGCACTTGGCGGTGAGGGAGCGCCGGTCCGGCACCGAGGGCATGAACACCAAAAATTCGTCCCCGCCCGGGCGGCCGATGATGTCGCCGGTGCGGAAGTTCGTCTGGAGCAGCTTTGCCACCATGCGCAGCGCCTCGTCGCCACGCAGATGGCCGTAGGTGTCGTTGATCTCCTTAAAGTGGTCCACGTCGATCAACAGCAGCGCGCCCCGCTGTCCGTCGGGGAGCTTCTCCAACGCCTCGCTCACCAGGGAGCGGCAGGCACCGGTGTTGTAGAGCTGAGTCAGGCTGTCGAGGCTGGCCTCCTTGACCAGCTCGTCCTGGAACCGCTTTTCCTCGTCGATGCGGTTGAGCTTCCCGATCACGTAGGCCGGGGTGGAGCGGTCGTAGATGGTCTCCACCGCCAGGCGCAGCCAGTGGGGCTGCCCGTCGATGCAGGGGATCACCACTTCCTTTATGCCGTCGCCGGAGAGGAGCGTTCGGATGAACGCCTGGCCGGACGGGTCGTCCTTTAAATCCGCGCGGGTGTACTCCCGCAGCTCAAAATTCTCCGAGTCCTTGGAGGGAATGTTCACCAGCAGCAGGCCGGTGGCCAGGTTGTACTCGAAAAAGTATTCATTCACCAGCGCGTACACCCGGAAATGCTTTTTTAACTCCAGCGCGTTTCTGCGGTTGGCCCGGGCGCGCAGCCGCAGGGCGTTCAGCAGAACCGCGATGACGGTCAGGGCGGTGAACACGGTTACGATGACGGATTCCATCGCGTTTTCACGGATCAGGTCCACGACGGAGAGGGGACGCTGAACCACGGTGTTCCTGCCGATGATGGTCTGGAGGTCCGCGGGGGGCAAGGCATAGATCACCTTGTTCAGGATGCTGAGCAGCTCCATGTCCTCCGATTTCACCACGCCGAAGCTGAACTTGAGCAGATCGTCGTTCTGGGGAATCAGCTTAAAGTTCCGGTACTCGGGAATGTTTACATAATACTGGGCCGTGTAGGCGTCCACACAGGTGAAATCCGCCCGGCCCTTGAGGATCGCCCGAAGGCATTCCTCGGAGGTGTTTAGGTAGGACACATTTTCCGTAAACTCCTGCTGGTTGAAGGGCCAGGAGACGGCGATGGTCTTTTGGTCCAGGCAGGCCTGGGACTCCGGCTCAAGGCTTAAAAGAATATGGGTGGCCGTGAGGTAGGGCCTGGTCATGGAGATGTTCTGTTTTCTGGCCAGGTCATAGTTGTAGGGCATACCGGCAACCATCTGGATCTCCCCGTCCTGCGCCAGGCGGTACAGTTCCTTTGGCGAGTCCACCGGAATCAACTGGAATTCAAGCCCGCTCTTGTCCGAGACATAGTTCAGGAGCTGCACGGAGATGCCGCTCAATTCCCCCTTGGTCTCAGAGTAATACTGGTAAGGGGGCTGGGAGGTCAGCACGCCCACGTTCAACACCTTTGACGTGCGGATGTACTCCAGCTCACCCTCGGAAAATCGCAGCGTCTTCTCGCGCGGGGAGAAATAGGTCTCATACAGGGCAGTGGCAAAGTAAGGGTTGGCCTGATCGATGTTTAGGAGGGCGGAATTCAGCTCGTCCATCAGCTCAGGATTCTGCCCTTTGGTGGTGATGAAGTAAAAGGGCTTGAAGGCGAAGTGGGCGATGGTGCGCAGGCCCTCCTGGTAAATCATACTGCTGCTCAAAATCATATCCGCATGGCCGTTTTTCAGGGCGTCCAGCTGCTCCGCCTTGTTGCGGCACATCACATACTCCGGCGTGATCAGGTTCATGGCACAGTAGTCCTGAAGCTCCTTCATCCGCACCACCCCCTGGGAGAGCACGGCGATCCGGTAGGTCTGGGGGACCAGGGAGTTGATCACGAAATCCTGGCTGCTGTCGATGGGAACCTGCAGCACGGTCTCCGACACCCCGTAGCTGTGGCTGGCGTAGTCGAACTGTGAGGCCATATTCTGGGTGTAGAGCATACCGCCCATCAGGTCGATCTCGCCGTTTCGCAGCATATCTAAGAGCCTTAGCAGGCTTTCGTCCGAGTCCCCGGCGACCTCCACGAACTCATAGTCCCAGCCGGTGTACTGCGCGATCTCCTCCAAATATTCATAGGTGTATCCATAATAGTTTCCGTCCGCGTCCTTGTCCGTCAGCCCCGCCTGAATCGGGTATCCGACCCGCACCGTGCGGGTGGACAGGGGCTGGCCGTACACGGTGAGGGACAGCGCGGCAGTCACCAAAAAAGAAGCGATCAGGGCCATGAAAAATGTTGGTGCATTTTTTCGGAACATGATTGGCTCCTCTCATGTAATCGTTATATGTCCTATTATACAGAGTCGAATTGGGTTCGGCAAGGTGGAAAAAGCTGCATCTTAAGAAAAAAGTATCTATGCCCCGGACGGGATTTTGTGCTATAATAAAGTTCATATCGGCATGGGGAGGGGAAAGAAATTTATGGACGAAATGAATGAGAAAAAGGGCGGAAATCTGTTTATGCAGTACCGTCCCGTCCTGATCGCGCTGATCGCCGGAATCTGCGCAATTATCTGCGTCAGCATCATGACCGGCAACGTGGTGGACTACAAGCGGAGCGCGGCGGGCAGCGGCTTTTCGGCCACCGGCTCGGCCAGCGTGGATTTTGAGTCCGACCTGGTGGTGTGGCGGGGCAGCTTCTCCGTGCACGGGGATACGCCCAAAGACGCTTACGCGCAGCTCAGCAGGGACGGGGATATCGTGCGCTCCTATCTGAAGGACAACGGCGTGGCGGATGACGAGTTCATTTTCAGCTCCGTCAGCATCGCGCAGACCTACACCTCCCGCTACGACGAGGAGGGGCGCTACATCGGGGATGAGGCCGACGGCTACGAGCTGACCCAGGCCATGACGGTGACCTCAAAGGACATCGACAAGGTGGAGTTAATCTCCCGGGATATCACCAAGCTGATCGAATCCGGCGTGGTGCTGGAGTCCGACCGCCCGGAGTACTACTACACGAAGCTGGACGAGCTGAAGCTGGATCTGATCTCCAAGGCCACGGCCAACGCCAAGGAGCGAATTGATTTGATGGCGGAGGGCTGCGGCGCGCAGACGGGCAAGCTCCTCACCTCCAGCCTGGGCGTTTTCCAGATCACGGCCACCAACTCGGGGACGGAGTCCTACAGCTACGGCGGCTCATTCAACACAAGCTCGCGGTATAAGACGGCCAACATCACGGTTCGGCTGAATTATTCTGTTAAATAAACATTGACATTTGGAGGACAAGAACATGGAAAAAAGTGCAGTAGAGTTGTTTGACATGAAGGTGGCGCACGTGGGAATTAACGCGGCAAACCAGAAAGAGAGCGCCGCGTGGGCGGGAGATTTCCTCCGCCTGATGGGACTTCCCACACGCGAGACTCCGGTTTCCTACTTCTGTGGGGAATTAGTTGAGATCATGAACGAGAACGGCCGCGGAACCCACGGCCACATCGGCTTTACCGTGAACGATCTGGAGGCTGCGATTCGGTATTTTGAGGAGCGCGGGATGAAGACGATTGAGGAGACAAAGAAGTTCGACGCGGACGGGAAATGTACGTTTACGTACCTGGAGGGCGAGATCGCAGGATTTGCGATTCATCTGATTCAGGCGTGAGAAAAACGAGACGTGCCACCGCGGTTCCGGGAGGAGTGCGGTGCGCCCGTATAGCCGGTGTCTAAGCTCAACCACTGAAAATCCCTTAGAAACACGCGGCTGCCGGGGTGGCATATTCATAAAAGAGGTCTGACATTTTGGAATGTTGGGCTTCTTTTTTTGCGTTGGGAGGGTGAATAAGGGGGACGCAACCGCTTGATAGAGTCGTGGGTCAGGGGAGCGGGCGCGGGAGGCGGCGGATGGCTGGGTTCCGGATTACTCGGCGGCAGCTGCTAAGCGGAAGGGCCGTCCGCGTACTTTTCGCCAAACATACAAAAAAAGAAACGCTTCAAACTTCAGCGTTTCTTCTTCCTTTTCTTTCCATTTATCTTCGCCTTCTCCTCCGGCGGCTTTACTTTGTCCAGCCGGATATCCTCCAAGTATGCCAGCAGCGCCGGGTCCACGTTGTCGAAGAGTCGGTTTTTCTTTGACGGGATCTGTTTTAGGTGACGTACCTGTATCTCGTCGTTGGTCTCGGAGATTTCCTTGAAGAGGTCCCGGGCGGAGAGGCGCATGGCGCCTTTGCCCAGGATGATGATCTGCTCCAGCTTGTCCGAGGTGGCGACCGCTACCTGGTAGCGGCGGCCGATCTGCTGGGTGACCTTCTCGATGTACTGGTCCGCGGTCTCCGCCTCCTTGGTGAAGATCACGTGGATGTTGTGGTACTGGGTCACCTCGCCGGGATTTCCCTTGACCTTGTAGCCGTCGAACACCAGGATGACCTGGCATTTCTTGTAGCCCTGGTAGTTGCAGAGAATGTCCTGGAGCTTGACTCTGGCCGCGTCTAAGTTGACGGCGGCCAGCTCCTTGAGCTCAGGCCAGGCGAATATGATGTTGTAGCCGTCCACCAGAAGGTACTCGCAGGTCATTTGCAGTTCACCTCAAACCATTGTTTTTTTAGCGGGAATCACGCCAGATCCCGTATTTTTTCCACGTATATTTTCCGGAACATCACGGTGCTGAGCACCACGGACACGATCTCAGCGAGGGGGATCGCGTACCACACGGCGTGCAGGCCGAACTCACGGGCGAAGAACCAGGCTAAGGGCAGGATGCACACCAGCTGTCTGGCCACGGAGATGATCAGGCTGTAGACGCCGTTGCCCATGGCCTGGAACACGGAGCCCACGATGATGCAGTAGCCCGCGAACAGGAAGCTGAGGCTGATGATCCGCAGGGCCGGGACGCCGATGGCCAGCATGTTCTCGTCCGCCTGGAACAGAAGCAGCAGGTCGGGGGTGAACAGCTGGAAGATCACCAGGCCGATCAGCATGATGCTCACCGCCAGCCCGATGCTGATGCGCACGGTGGACATGATCCGCTTGCGGCTGCGGGCGCCGTAGTTGTAGGCCACGATGGGGATCATGCCGTTGTTTAAGCCGAATATGGGCATGAAGATGAAGCTCTGGAGCTTGAAGTAAACGCCGAACACCGCCACCGCGGTCTCGGAGAAGCCGATCAGGATCTTGTTCATGCCGAAGGTCATCACGGAGCCGATGGACTGCATGATGATGGAGGGCACGCCCACAGAGTAGATGAGGCGAATGATCCGGCCGTTGGGCGCAAAGCCGCGGAAGCGGATGTGGACGTCATGGTTCTTGGTGATATTGAACATGAGGGCCATGACCATCGCCACGATCTGGCCGAACACGGTGGCTGCGGCTGCGCCCTGGATTCCCAGCTTTGGAAAGCCTGCGAGTCCGAAGATCAGGACCGGGTCCAGGAAGATGTTGATGATGGCGCCGGTTCCCTGGGTGATCATGCTGAAGAAGGTGCGGCCGGTGGACTGCAGGATGCGCTCGAACATCATCTCGCCGAAGATTCCGAAGCTGAACACGCAGCAGATCTGCAGGTACTGGGTGCCCATGCGGATGATCTCGGGGTTGTCGGTCTGGCTCTTAAAAAAGATTTCTGCGCCGAAGATTCCGAACACCGCGAAGGCCGCAAAGCCCAGCACAGCCAGGAACACGCCGTTGACGGCGGCAAGGTCCGCGTTTTCCTGATTCTTTTCGCCGAGGGAGCGGGACAGCAGGGCGTTGACGCCCACGCAGGTTCCGGCGGACACGGCGATGATCAGGTTCTGGACCGGGAAGGCCATGGAGACCGCGGTCAGGGCGGCCTGGCTGATCATGGATACGAAGATGCTGTCCACGATGTTGTACATGGCCTGCACCAGCATGGAGATGACCATGGGAAGCGACATGGTAATCAGTAGTTTGTTTATGGGCATAGTGCCCATCTTATTCTCTTGTGCCATAAATTCTGTTACTCCTCTTTTCCTCTAAAAACTCCTCTGTGAGCGCAAAAGCGCATGATGAATATTGTACAAGTATATCATAGGAAAGTCAAGGAAAGTTAGAGGGACAGGCACGACATACGCATGAATGCTTTTCCTATCCTTAGACTAAAAATATGCATTTTCAAAAATTCAGCACTTGTTCCAGA
>USJW01000148.1 GCA_900555045.1 uncultured Clostridium sp.
ATAGCTTTTGAAAAATTGCCATTTTATTTTCTTGACCTTTTCCATTCCTCCCACTATAATGGAGATAACCATGAAAGGGGGAATCTCGATTGCGCTCAACTGAACCCGGAGTCTTAGAAAACTCCGATTACTATCTGTACACGCCCAGCACCCAGGCCGCAAGGACCTTCTTCTACCCGGTGTGCACCGGTTACTTCTGCTACGCCCCCGGCTACTGCTTAAAGCGGAATTCCTATGACAGCTTTCTGATCATGTACATCAAAAAGGGCTGCTGCACCGTCCGGCTGGGAAGCCAGACCTACACCGCCAGGGAGGGGCAGATCGCGGTACTGGACTGCTACAAGCCTCACTCCTACTACACCGACTCCGGCTGGGAATCCCTGTGGCTTCACTTTGACGGCCCTGTGGCCCGCGAATATTTTCAGATGATCACCGCGGACTCCGGCCCCATCCTCCACTTAAAGGACAACTACAAATTTGAAAAATATTTAAACAAAATCTATCAGCTGTTCCGGGAAAACGCCTCCATCAAGGAAGCTCTGGTCTCCCAGTACATCACCAACGTGCTGACCGCTCTTTTGGTGGCCCGTGAAAGCCATTCCGGAAGCCCCGTCCAGTCCGAAATCATCGAGGAGACCGCCGCTTACATGAGCGAGCATCTGACTGAGCCGCTCACCCTGGAGCAGCTGGCCGCCCGCGCCTCCTTAAGTCCCTACTATTTCACACGGCTGTTCAAGAAGGAGACCGGCTTTACGCCCCACGAGTACCTCATCGCCATCCGCATAAACGCGGCCAAATTCCTGTTGAAAAGCGATCCTGCTACCTCCATCAAGGAGGTCTGCTTCCGCACCGGCTTCTCCAATGAGAGCAGCTTCTGCACCACCTTCAAAAAGTGGGTGGGCGCCACTCCCAGCGAATACCGCCAGGCCTCCGGCCAGGTATAACCGTCCACTTCACAAAAGGGCGCCTGCAAGACAAGCAGGCGCCCCGTTTTATGCACAGAATCCGCCAAACTCGTTCTGAGCCTTATTCAGCGGCCGCTCCCATCACTTCCTTGTAGGTCTCGGGAGTTACCACGATTGCGTCCACAGCGGTCTCCTTGGGAACATCCTTGCCGGCGATGATGTCTAACAGAACATTCACGGAGCCAGCGCCCACAGCGTCTGCGGAGAAGTATGCGGAAGCCTTCATGCAGGAACCACCTTCCTTCTTGAACTCATCCTTCGCCATGTATGCGCCCAGGCCTACCACGCAGGCGTCGGCATCCAGTCCGGCACTCTCAAGCGCGCGGGCAGCGCCCACACAGCCTTCCTCGTTGGCGCCGGTTACCAGCCACTTTTTGATCTCCGGATGAGCAGTGATCACTGCGGTCGCGGCGGTGTTGCCCTTGTCGGTGGTGCCGTCATAGTCCGCTCTGAAAATCTTGTTGGTGTCGAAATCCGGGCACAGCTCGGTAAACTTGTCATACTCGCCCTCTGCGCGGGGTACGCAGCTGGAGACGGTGTCCATGGTCATCAACAGCAGTCCCACCTCGGGATCGCTCACCAGGTTGTTTTCCTTCGCATAGTTCGCCAGCCACTCGCCGTTGGCCTCGCCGATCACGTAGGCGTTGATGCCCACCCAGGGAGCCAACTTCTCGCCGTTGGCATCCTGCAGCGCGTCGTCGGCCGCAACAACCGGGATGTTGGCCTCCTGCAGCTTGTCCACAACCGCCTGGGACATGGTCTGGTCCGGAATACAGGTCACAACGCCGGAAGCCTTGTTGGCGATGGCATTGTCGATGGCCTTTAAATACTCCTCAGGGCTCATCTTCGCGTCCACGTAGATGAATTCTCCGCCGGCGGCCTCCACCGCCTTCTGTGCAGCGGCGCCCTCGTCGATAAACCAGGTCTGATCGCCCGCTTTATAAATTCCGTATACCACCAGCTTCTCGTCGGCTGCCGGAGCCGCTGTCGTCTCCTTCGCTGCCTCGGAGGACCCTGCCGCCTCGCTGGCCGCCGCTGTGGTTTCCGCAGCCGGCGCGGCCGTTGTCGTTTCCGCCTTGTTTCCGCCGCAGCCCGCAAGGGATGCCGCCATGGCCATTGCCATCAGTACCGATAATGTTTTTTTCATGTTCTCTTCTCCTTTTCCTTTTTAATCATATTTCAAAACACACCCTGTTCCGTGTGAATTGTTTCTATTGTTTATGAGTTCTTCATGCTGGCTGCCAGCAGGCTTCTGTCGCGGTTTCTCTTCCGGATGAAGTCGGAGGTCAGTGCGAACAGCAGCAGGCCGCCGCGGGCCACGTACTGCCAGAAGGAGGGCACATTGACCATGGTGAGTCCCATGTTGAACGCCTGGATCAGGATGATTCCCAGCACCGTGCCGCCCATGGTTCCCACGCCGCCCGCAAAGGATACGCCGCCTAAGATAACCGCGGTGATGGCGTCGAACTCCAGGTTCACACAGGCCGCCGGCTGTCCGGAGTTCATGCGGGCCGCGAACACCACGCCGCCGATTCCGCAGAGCACGCCCATCATGATGTAGGAAATGGTCACGATCCGCTCCGGGTTCAAACCAGCCAGGCGGGCCGCGTCCTTATTGCCGCCGATGGCGTAGATACTGCGCCCGAATTTGGTCTTTGCCAGGATAAAGCCGAAGATCACGATGGCCACGATCATGATCCACACGGAGACCGGAATCCCTGCCACCCGGGCCTTGCCCAGGGTGATAAAGGTCTTGTTGCTGACCGCCACGGGCTTGCCGTTGCAGAGAATGTATGCAAATCCGCGGATGATGGACTGGGTCACCAGGGTGGCGATGAACGCCTCCAGCTTGATTTTGTTCACCATCCAGGCGTTGAACACGCCCACCAGAGCCGCCACGGCCAGAGTCACCACCACCGCGATAAAGAAGGGCACGCCCCAGCTGACTAGCAGGGCTGCGATCACGCCGGATAAGGCCGCCAGGGAACCGGGGGACAAATCGTTCTGCCCCGCAATGATCAGGTATGTATGGCCGATGGCCACCAGGCCCACCAGGGAAGCCGCCACCAAAAGGTTGACGATGTTGGTCATTGACAGGAAGTTGGAGTTCAACGATCCGAATAAAATGAACACCGCCACAATCGCGCCCATGAGAACCAGCTTGTCGCCGCCGATTAATTTTTTCAGTTTTCCCGTATTTTTCATGATTCACTCTCTCCTATCATTCCAAGACTGAGTAACTTGCTCTCGGTCGCCTCTTCTCTGGAAACCTCCCCCGCCACCTTCAGGGATTTCATGACGATAATGCGGTCGGAAAGCCCGATCACCTCAGGCAGCTCCGAGGAGATGAGAATGACGCCCAGACCCTGCTTTGCGAACTGGCAGATCATGTTGTAGAACTCGGACTTTGCGCCCACGTCGATTCCCTTGGTCGGCTCGTCCAAAATCAGCACCTTGGGTTTGGTGGTCAGCCAGCGGGCCACAATACACTTCTGCTGGTTGCCGCCCGAAAGCTCCACGATCTTCTTGTCCGGGGACGGGGTCTTGATCCGAAAGTCCTCGATTCCCTGCTTGGCGATCTGGTCCTCCTTCCTGGTGTCCACCACGCCGAACCGGTTGGAGTTGGCGTCCAGCATGGAGATGTTGATGTTGTCCCTCACGCTTAGGTTGGCCAGGATTCCCTGCATTTTCCGGTCCTCCGGCACCAGCACGATGCCGTTGTCCATGGCCTCCTTGGGCGAGTGGTTGACGATCCTCTTTCCCTCCAGCCGCACCTCGCCGGTCCTCATCCGATCCGCGCCGATGATGGCCCGCATGACCTCGGTCCGCCCGGCTCCCACGAGCCCCGAGAACCCCAGAACCTCGCCCCTTCGCAGGGTGAAGGAGGTGGGCTTCACGTAGTCCGAGGACACGTTTTTCACCTCCAGGAGCACCTCGCCGATCTCCTTGTCCCGGTCCAGGTTCTTGTAGATATCCCCCAAGTCCCGGCCCACCATCATCTTGATCATCTGGCTCTCCGGCACCTGGCCCGTGACCACCGTGTCCACGTAGCGGCCGTCCTTGAAAATGGCCACCTTGTCCGTGATCTGCTGAATCTCGTTCATGCGGTGGGACACGTAGATGATGATCTTGCCCTCCTCCTTCAGCTTCTGAATGATGTTGAACAGGCTCTCGATTTCGGAGTCGCTTAGGCTGGCCGTGGGCTCGTCAAAGCAGATCACCTTCAGGTTCTCACGGCTGTAAGCCTTCATGATCTCCACCATCTGCTGGTAGGCGATGCTCAGATCCTTCACCTTGACGTCCGGCTCAATGGGAAGCCCGAAGTCCTCGATAATCTGCTTCGCCATCTCGTTGGCCCTCCGGGTGTTGATCACGCCGAACCGGTTCACCGGCATACGCCCCAGATAAATGTTCTCGGCCACGGTCAGCTCCATGAGGATCTGCCGCTCCTGGTAGATCACGCTGATGCCCTCCTCGATGGCCTCGTGGGGCGTCCTAAAATGCTTCTTCACCCCGTTTAACAGGTATTCCCCCTCATCCGGCTGGTAATCCCCGTTGAGCACCTTGAGCAGGGTGGATTTTCCCGCTCCATTCTCCCCGAGGAACGCCAGCACTTCGCCGCTGTACGCCTTAAAACAGATGTTGTCTAATGCCTTGACGCCCGGAAAATACTTTGATATGTTTTTGAATTCCAATATATTTCCCATGGATACTCTCCCTCCTTTGCTTCTCACTCGCTCACTGCCTCAAGCCCGGCTTCCCGCCACATTCTCCGGTATTCCACCGGGGTCATGCCCACGCGCTGCTTAAAAATCCGGCAGAAATACTGGGAACTGTTAAACCCCGCCATCAGCGCCACATCCGTGATGGAGTGGGACGGCTCGCACAACAGCTCTTTCGCCTTTCCGATCCGCAGGATGGTGATGTACTCGTTGCAGTTCATGCCCATCTGCTGCAGAAAATACTTGCGCACGTAGCGGGAACTCACCCCGAACCGCCGTGAGAGCTCCTCGATGTTTAACTCCCCTTCCAGGTTCTCGTTGATGTAGCGGATCAAACGCCCCACCTTATCGCCGCCCGCCGCCGGCTCCTCCCGCTGCCCGTCTATGTAGTAGGAAAGCCCTGCGTAGAGCTGCGCCATGGCGAAATCCATCTGGGCCTTGGCGTAGCTGTCCTCCCGCCGCAGCCGGTTCAGACAGCAGATGTTTTCCAGCATCCGGTTCACCGGCTCGCAGTTTCCAATCCGGTAGTAGGGCATCCGGTTCTCCAAAAATGAGATCCCCCAGTTGGCCCCGGGCTGGGAAAACACCGCCATCTCCACCTGGGTGATCTTGCAGGTTCTCTGAGAATCCACGATAAAGCAGTGGGGCACATAGGGATTGACAATGATGCAGATGCCCGGCTTAAACGGAACGTAAGCCTCGCCGATCCCCATGATTCCCTGCCCCGCGTTCACGTAGATGATCTCGTAGGCCGCATGGCTGTGGGTTTCAAACCGGTAGCTGGAGGGGAACCGGAAGATGCCGGCATTCTGCATCACCACGGTGTGCCCGCCCGCCGTCATTAGCTTCAAAATGGAATCCTCCAACTTATTCATATCATCACCCTTTACATGATTCCGTGTCGTTCAAAGGACTCCTTCGCCCCCATTCCTCCCCGGATGGCCTCCGCCACCATCTTTTCCCCGGTGGCCTTCTCGTAAGCCCGCTCGATCACTTCCCGCTCGATCTCCCGCGGGATGATCACCACCCCGTCCAGATCTCCGAACACGATGTCCCCGGGATTCACCCGAACGCCCTCGATCTCGATGGGAACCCGGAAGTCGATCACCTTGCCCCTGGGGCCCTGGTCCTGGGCGTAGCGCCCGTAGGAGAAGCAGGGGAAGTCCAGGTCCACGATCCCTTTTGTGTCCCTGTGATACCCGTTCACCACCGCGCCCGCAGCCTTTAAGATCTGCATCCGGGTGCACATCAGCTCGCCCACCAGGGCGTAGCTGGGGGAGGAGCCGGTGCAGATGTAGACCTCATCCTCCTTTAAATCGTCCAACGCCTCCAGCATCAGGCCGAAATTCTGCTTCATGATGGGGTTGTGACCGTCGGACAGCTCCTCGAAGGCATCCGCCTCCAGCACCGTCATGGCCCGACCGGCCACCACCATGTGTTCCCGGATGGGCTGGACCCGCGCCGGAAGGAACTGGTGGTAGCGGTGCATTTTATCTAAAATATCGCCGATCACCGCGGAATACAGCTCCGCGCGCATCATCGCGAACAGCTCTCTGTCATCATTCCATGTAAACATCGCAAACTCCTATTCTACAACAGCGCCCTGCGCCGCTGATTTGCTGATTCTTCGGTAGGTGTTTAAGTAGCCGGGGCTCACATCCTTCTCCGGGCGCACCCAGCACGCGCGCCTTCGCTCCAGCTCCGCCTCATCCACCAGAAGCTCAAGGCTTCCGGCCGGAACGTCGATGGCGATGGAATCGCCGTCCTCCACCAGGGCCAGCACGCCGCCCTCGTAGGCCTCCGGGGAAATATGTCCCACAAAGCACCCGCGGTTGGATCCGGAAAACCTTCCGTCCGTGACCACCGCGCAGCTCGCGGACAGATCCATCCCTTCCAGGCATTTCATGGGCCGGTACATCTCCGGCATTCCGGGGCCTCCCTTGGGTCCCTCGTAGCGCAGCACCACCATGGTCCCCGGCCGGATATCCCCGGCCAGAATCGCGGCGCATGCCTCCTGCTCGCTGCCGAACACCCGCGCCTTTCCCACAAACCGCATAAGCTGCTCCGGGATGGCCGCCGGCTTCACCACCGCGCCCATGAGCGCCATATTGCCGGTCAGAACCGCCACGCCGCCCGTGGGGTGGAAGGGTTCCTCTGCAGTGCGGATCACCTCGCGCCTGGATGAGGAGGCCGCTCCGGAGAGATTCTCCGCCACCGTGCGGCCGTTGCAGCAGAGGCAGCCGGTGTTAAGATAGCGCTCCAGCTCCTTCATCACGGCCGGCACGCCGCCCGCCTCGTAGAAGTCCACCATGTCGTAGGGGGAGGCCGGATAGACCGAGGCCACCTGGGGAATCCTGCCGCTCATCTCGCCGAATTTTGTCAGCGGCAGCTCTCCCAGCCCCGCCTCCTTATAAATCGCCTGCAGGTGCATGATTCCGTTGGTGGAGCCGCCCATGCCCATAAGCACCGCTATGGCGTTCTCGATGGACTGCCTGGTTATAATCTGTCTCGCGGTGATTCCGCCCCGGATCAGCTCCATCACCGCCTCGCCGGTGGAGTAGGCCGCCTGCATCCGCTTGGCGTAGACCGCCGGGATCACCGCCGTGCCCGGCAGGCTCATGCCCATGGCCTCCGCCATGCAGCCCATGGTGTTGGCCGTTCCCAGCATGGCGCAGGACCCCACGCACGGCTCCGCCAGATCCTCGATCTCGCGGAATTCCGCTTCGCTGATCTCTCCCCTTGCCTTCCAGCCCACCGCCTCGGTGACGATGTTGCCGTCGTAGTGCTTTCCCTTGTAGGCCGCCGGCATCATGGGACCGCCGTTTAGGAAGATGGCCGGGATGTCCAGCCTGGCCGCCGCCATGAGAAGCCCCGGCACGATCTTGTCGCAGGAGCCAAGGAGCACCATGCCGTCGAACCGGTGCGCGCGCACCATGCACTCCACAGAGGCGGTGATCAGATCCCGTGAGGGAAGGATGTAGCGCATCCCCTCGTGCCCCTCCGCGATCCCGTCGCAGGGGGCGATGGTCCCGAAGGTCATGGCCGTTCCGCCCGCCGCTGCGATTCCGCGCTCCACCTGGGCGCACAGCTCGTTCAGATTAAAATGTCCGGGCGTCGCGTTGGTGTAGGTGTTCACAACCGCCACCAGCGGTTTTTTCAGGGCGTTCTCCGTGAATCCCATGGACTTGTAAAGCGCCCGTTTTAGCGCCCCGGAATCTCCCTTTAGCAGGCTGTTGTAGTACTTGTCATTTTTCATCGTCAAGCGCCGCCCCTCACACAAAATCGTTGGCCGCCACCACGGGCAGGGTTGCACCGCCGTCGATGGTCAGCATGGTTCCCGTTATGTAGTCCGCCGCGTCCGAGGCCAGATAAATCACCGCCTGAGCGATCTCCTCGGTGGTGGCAAAGCGCTTCAGGGGCAGCCTGGCCGCCGCCTCCAGCCGGATATCCCCCGGCTCCCAGCCCACGTCCGTGTACCCCGGGGCCACCGCCACCATGCGGATTCCCTTTAAGGACAGCTCCATGGCCGCGTTTTTGGTGAATTTCGCCACCGCCGCCTTGGTCGGCCCGTAGATTGTGGCCCTGGGCCAACAGCCGTCCACCTGGTTCGAGGCGATGTTGATGATAACCCCATGAATCTGCTGTTCAATCATCCGTTTGGCCGCGATCTGGCTGGAAAAATACACGCCCTTCCAGTCCACCGCCGTCATGTGGTCGAACATCTCCTCCGTGGCGTCCAGAAAATATACCTCGCTGCTGATGCCCGCGTTGTTCACCAGCACGTCCACCGCGCCGAACCGCTCAAACACCTGGTCGTACATGGCGCGGATGTCCGCCAGCACCGACATGTCCGCGTACACCGGAAATGCCTCTGCGCCGCTCTCCTGCGCGATCCGGCAGACCTCCATGGCCGCCTTCTCGTCGCTGCGGTAGTTCACCGCGATATCGTATCCGGCCCTAGCCATGGAGATGGCGATCTGACGTCCGATCCCCTTGGCCGCTCCGGTTATCAAAGCCCTTTTATTTTCCATTTTCCGTTCCTCCATATGCGTAAGGTGCAGGTCCGCCCACCGGAAGCTTGACGCGATAGAGCGCGCCGCCGTCCCCGGACTGGTCCCTGGCCGTTGTGATGTACAAGGTCTTTAGATCCCTGTCCCCGAAGGCGACGCAGGAGACGTTCTTCGCCGGAATCGGTATCTCCTCCAGGCGTCTGCCCGTGGCCGGGTCGTAGAGAGCTGCTTTTCCGGCGCCCCACATGGCGATCCAGAGATTGCCCCGGCTGTCCATGCACATGCCGTCCGGGTCCCCCTCCCCCTCGGGGATGGAAAACGCGGTCTGCCTGCCGGACATCCGCTCCGGGCCGTCAAGCTCGTACACATCCACCCGGCGCAGCCCGGTGTCGATGTGGTAAAACCGGCTCCGGTCCTGACTCCAGGCCAGGCCGTTGGGGATCGTAAATCCGCCGTGCTCTGCCAGAATCTGTCCGTCCCTAATGCAGTACAGGCTTCCGCCGCCCTTTGCCATGAGGTGACTCTGGTCCCCCGCCATGGTTCCGACCCACAGCCGCCCCCAGGGATCGCATTTCCCGTCGTTAAAGCGCAGGTAACCGGGAAAATCGAGGGTTGCCAGAATCCGCTCCCCGGTGAGATCCTTTTCCAGCCGGATGAGGGAGTTCCCGGACGCAGCCCCTATGCCGTGGTCTGCGGTGGGGAACACACAGCCCACCGGCCCGCGGGTGCTATAGGAACTAAGTGCACCGTCCTCCGGGCGGTAGCGGTAGATCCGGCAGCCGGTGATATCCACAAAGTAGAGACTCTCCGTCTCCTGATCCCACATACAGCCCTCGCCCAGCTCAAATGTCTGCTCCAATACCTGACTGACTTGTTCCAAGCCAACCACCTCTTTCCTTGTTTCTGCCCCATAGTGTACCCCATCGGAGCCTCTGCTGTCTGCTAATATGCGGAATCCATTCAGCATCTTTTGCACAATTCGGAACTCAAATTATTTTTAATTCATCGACTTTTCGATCATTTTCTTTATTATATCCGGA
>USJW01000149.1 GCA_900555045.1 uncultured Clostridium sp.
GAGAGGGCAAAAAAGATGGTTTTTAGCAGTTTAGAATTTATATTTCACTTTCTTCCGGCGTTTCTGGTTGTCTACTACGTGATCCCGGGGCGCTGGAGGAATTCGTGGCTTCTTTTGGGGAGTCTTGGCTTCTATTTTTACGGGGTCAGAGACACCCCATTTTATTTTGTCCTTCTGCTGCTGTCCATTCTGGTGAACTACAGAATCGGGACGCTGATTGGGCTTCGCAGGGTGAGGCGGCTGCGCAAACGATGGCTGGTTTTTGGTGTGATCTACAATCTCTCCTGGCTGCTGCTCTTTAAATACGCGGCATTTTTTGGCCAGAATTTGAACCTGCTCCTGGAGAACGCCGGTTTCCCGTTTGCGCTTCCGGTTTACCGGCCCATCCTTCCGGTGGGGATCAGCTTTTACACCTTTCAGGCCATCTCGTATCTGGCGGATGTTTACCGCAAATCCGTTCCATGCGAGCGGTCCCCCGTGGGCTTCGGCATGTACATCAGCATGTTTCCCCAGCTGATCGCAGGTCCCATCGTGACCTACTCTGAGATCCGGCCCCAGATTAACGGGCGGCGGATCGCCTGGAAGGACATCGAGGACGGCCTGCAGGACTTCACGGTCGGGCTGGGCCTCAAGGTACTTTTGGCCAATCGGATCGGCGGCCTGTGGGGCGAGGTGCAGGCGATCGGCTTTGAGAGCATCTCCACGCCCCTGGCCTGGATGGGGCTGGCTGCGTTCAGCCTGCAGATCTATTTTGATTTCTGCGGATACTCGCTCATGGCGAAGGGGTTGGGGACCATGATGGGCTTTCGCCTGCCGGATAACTTTGACCACCCGTACATGTCCCTGTCCATGACGGAGTTCTGGCGCAGGTGGCATATGACCCTCGGCAGCTGGTTTCGCGAATACGTCTATATCCCTCTGGGCGGCAACCGGAAGGGCGCGCTTGTCACGTTCCGGAATCTTCTGGCGGTGTGGCTCTTGACCGGCTTTTGGCATGGGGCCAGCTGGAATTTTATCCTCTGGGGCCTTCTGCTGTTTCTGATCATGTCCGTGGAGCGCATGGGGCTTTTGAGGGTGCTTGAGCGGTGGCACCTATTGGGGCACCTCTACATGCTGTTTGCGATCCCCCTCACCTGGCTGGTGTTCGCCGTCACGGACCTGGGGCAGATCGCCGTGTATTTCCAGAGACTGTTCCCGTTTTTGGCGAAGGGGACGGAATTCTTTTATTTCAGCGGCGATTATCTGAAGTATGGGAAGCTCTATGCGGTCTCCCTCGTGGCGGGGGCTCTGTTCATGACGGATATTCCCCGGCGGATCTATGACCGGCACAGATATTCCCTGGCCACGGCGGTTGCGCTTCTGGCGGTGTTCTGGGGGTGCGTGTACTGCATGCGCATCGGTCTGGACGACCCGTTTTTGTATTTCAGATTCTAGGCGGAGGTGTGGGATGAGACGATATTGGTACAGTATTCTTTTGATCGGAAGTTTGATGATAGTCGCCGGAGTGAAGGCTGCTCCGGCTATGCCGGGGATTTTGGACCGGGCGCGGGAGATCGCGGCGGTTGGATTTGCGGGCGGCTTTTGGGAGGGGAAGAGCAAGGCGGCAGAAGGCCCCGGGGACTTGGGGGAACGTGATGGGAAGGCGGAAGAGGGAAATTCGGGTAGGGAGGAGTTGAGGGCAGGAGGAGAAACGGGTGATCCGGGCGTTGAGTTGGCTGGACCGAACGACGAATCCGCTGGGCTGAGCGAGAAAGCCGCCAGACCGGGCGACAAATCCGCGATTCAGGATGGCGGGGCTGACGCACAGAATGTCGAGGCTGCGCAGGGCTTGGCTGGGAATGATCAGGACCGCGTCGCCGCTGGCTCTCACGGCGCTGAGCAAGATCGCGCCGCCGCTGGCTCCCCTGGCGCTGAGCAGGATCGCGCCGCTTCCGGCACCACCGGGGCTGAGCAGGATCGCGCCGACGAGCAGGACTCCACCGCCACCGACTCCTCCGGCGCCAACCAGGACTCCACCGCCCCATCCCCTGCCACCGACAATTTCTCCGATGTCCTGTTCATCGGCGATTCGCGGACCGTGGGGTTATCGGAGTACGGGGATCTGGGGGAGGCGGAGGTGTTTGCAAATTCGGGCATGTCGGTGTTCAATCTCTTTGACTCCCGGGTCACGCTGAAAAGCGGGGGTAAGCAGACGCTGGAGCAGGTGCTCTCGGACAGGAGCTTTCGGACGGTCTACCTCATGCTGGGCATAAACGAGCTGGGGTATGACGACAAGAGCATCGTCAAACAGTACCAGGCGGTGGTGGAGCGGATCCGCGCGGCACAGCCTGAGGCCGCCCTGGTGCTGGGAGCCAATCTCCATGTGACCGGTGAGAAGGCTGCCAAGAGCAGCATCTTCAACAACCAGCGGATCGATTCCTTAAACGGGGCGATCAAAACCATCGCGGAGAACAATGGCTGCGGCTACATGGACGTCAATCAGCTTTTCGACGATGAGAACGGGAATCTGTCCACCGCTTACTCCACCGACGGCGCCCATATTCTGGGAAAATATTACTCGGTTTGGGTGGAGTGGATTCGGGGCAGCCGCTGACCACAGCCGCTGACCGGTTTCGCTCCCCTTGCAATTCAAAGTCACATCCGATATAATGGTGGGTAGAGCTACAGGGCAACAACAGATCAAAGTGAACGGGGATAGACTGACATGCAGACACTGAACCAGGACATCAAGGACCGCTCCTTTAAGCCGGTCTACCTGCTGTACGGCGATGAGACGTTTTTAAAGAAAAGCTACAAAAACCGTCTGCGGGAGGCAGTGACCGGCGGGGACACCATGAACTACAACTATTACGAGGGTAAGGGAATCAATGTCCCGGAGATTTTAGGACTGGCGGACACCATGCCGTTCTTCGCGGACAAGCGCCTGATTCTGGTGGAGGACAGCGGCTTTTTCAAGGGAGGAGGCGAGGCGGAGAGCCTGGCCGAGTATATGGCCGCCATTCCGGATACCACCTGCCTGGTGTTCGTGGAGACCGAGGTGGACAAGCGCAGCAAGCTGTACAAGGCGGTAAAAAAGTACGGCTACGCGGCGGAGATGGTCCGCCAGGAGCCCGCGCAGCTGGCGCGCTGGGCGGCCGGGGTGCTGGCCCGGGAGGGGAAGAAGATCACCGGGCGCACGATGGATCTGTTCCTCAGCAAGGCCGGGGACGACATGGAGAACATTCTGTCCGAGCTGGACAAGCTGATCAGCTACACCCTGGGCCGCGACGTGATCACCGACGAGGACGTGGAGGCGGTGTGCACCACCCAGGTGACCAACAAGATTTTCGACATGATCACCGCCATCTCCAGCCGGCAGACGAGGAAGGCCATGGACCTCTACGAGGACCTGCTGACCCTGAAGGAGCCGCCCATGCGGATTCTGTTTTTGATTGCCCGCCAGTTCAACCAGATTCTACAGGTGAAGGAGCTGATGGGCAAGGGGATGGACAAGAGCACCATCGCCTCGAAGCTGAAGCTGGCGCCCTTTGTGGCCGGGAAGATCATGCTTCAGGCCAAGAGCTTTACCAAGGAACAGATTTTTTCCTACGTGAATCTGTGTGTGGACGCGGAGGAGGCGGTGAAAACCGGACGGCTGCAGGACCGGCTGGCGGTGGAGCTTCTGATTGCCAACAAATATTGAGATTGAGACGGAAAGGTGAAGGCGATGGATATGATGGAGAGCATTGAGTTACAAAAGATACAGGAGCAGGCGCGGGCAGTGGTTACCCAGTTTCTGGAAGTGGCGAAGATGAAGCCGGGGCAGATTCTGGTGGTGGGCTGTTCCTCCAGCGAGATCGACAGCTTCCGAATCGGTTCCCACTCCAGTGGAGAGATCGGAAAGGCGGTGTTCGAGGCGATCTACGGGGAGGTGAAGCCCAGAGGGATTTACCTGGCGGCCCAGTGCTGTGAGCACCTGAACCGGTCGCTGATCCTGGAGGAGGAAGCGGCGGAGCGCTACGGCTACGAGCCGGTGAACGTGGTGCCGCAGCTGAAGGCGGGCGGTTCCTTCGCGACGGCCACCTACGAGGGCCTGGAGCACCCGGTGGCGGTGGAGCACATCCGCGCCCACGGCGGAATCGACATCGGCGACACCCTGATCGGCATGCACATGCGGGATGTGGCGGTTCCGGTGCGCATTGAGACCAAGGAGATCGGAGCGGCCCATGTGGTCTGCGCCAGGACAAGGCTCAAATTTGTGGGCGGCGTGCGCGCGCACTACGACGAGAGCAAAATGTGAGCGGCGGGAGAGACGGAAAATGCCCCAAAATTCGCTCAAGAAATGAACCATGATGGCAAACCCACCCAGACAAAGTCTGGGTGGGTTTTTGCGCACAGGGGAGGCGACAGCGGTGGATAAATCATGCGCTCTGTGATAAAATAGAGCTGATGTGCCGGCGCGCTGGCGTTTGGGCGAAAATATACGACGGAGGTTTCCGGATGAGATGAAGCTTTCTTCTTTTCTATATCTCGCGCGGTTCGGCGCGAAAACCATACTGCTGCGCAAAAAGTCCCCGATTCTCGGGACGGTGATCGTGACGGACAAGTGCAACCTATCCTGCAAGCACTGCTCGGTGAACAATATCACCTCCGTAATCTACCCCTACCGGCAAATCCGGGAGCAGATGGAGCGACTCTTCGGCATGGGGGTGCGGATCCTGTTCTTCTGCGGCGGGGAGACCTTTCTGTGGAAGGACGAGGGGAGGACGCTGCGGGACCTGGTGGTGGAGGCCAAGGAGATGGGCTTTCTCATCGTGAACGTGGTGACCAACGGGACGTTTCCCATCGACCTGCCGGAGGCGGACCTGATCCTTTTAAGCCTGGACGGCGACCGAGAGCGGCACAATGAGATCCGCGGGGATACGTATGACGGGATCATGGAGAACATAAGAAACGCCACCTCGGACAATATCTGTTTCTACATGGCCGTCAACCAGATCAACAAGGGGGCGGTGCGGGAGGTGTGCACACTTGCGAGGGACCTCGCCAACGTGCGCGCCGTGTCCTTCAATTTCCACACCCCGTACCCGGACACAAGGGAGCTGGCCCTCTCCCGGGAGGAGAAGGCGGCGTGCTGCAGGGTACTGGAGCAGATGATGGACGAGGGCATGCCGGTGTTCAACCTAAGGAGCGCGTTCCCGTACCTGATCGACAACCGCTTTCCCACGCCCTGTCATCAGTGTGTGGTGATCGAGAACGGGAAGGTGAGCACATGCGGCCGCTGCATCGACGTGCCGGGGCTCTGCGGGGAGTGCGGATACTTTTTTGTGGCGGAGTACACGCTGCTGTTTAACGGAAATATCAAGGTGATTTTGGAGATGCTGCGGACATATCTGAAATACATATAGAGGAGAATTATGAGCATTTTAACCACTCTGACGCGGATGTGGCTCACACGGTCCGTGAAGCCGTTCACGTTTGAGCGCCAATGGGACGAGGCGCTGCCGTTCGTGGACTGTAAAAATCTGGGGCTCTACGTGCACATCCCATTCTGCAGCCGAATCTGTAGCTTCTGCCCCTACTGCAAGGAAATCTATGCGCCCGAGACGTGCAGCCGCTACATCGACGCGCTGATCCGGGAAATCCATCTGGTGGGGGCAAAAAGCCCGGGAAAGAAGGAGGCGACCAGCCTGTATTTCGGCGGCGGCACCCCGGCTCTGGCGGCGGATCGGCTGGGGGAGGTGATCGCCGCCCTGCGCGAGCACTTTGTGATCACAGAGGGAATCGGCGTGGAATTGCACCCGGACAATGTGACGCCCGGGCTTTTGCGCACCTTAAAGGCCGCGGGGGTCACGAAGATCAGCATCGGGATTCAGTCGTTCCAGGAAAAGTATCAGGAGATTCTCGGGAGAAAGCGGGTGGACCTGGCTTCCATGGCGCGGGTCCTGGCGGAGGTTCCCTTTGAGACCGTGTCCATGGACTTTATCTTCGCGCTGCCGGGCCAGACCTTTGAGGATTTGCGGGCGGATGTGGACACCGCCTTTGAGAACGGGGCAAACCATGTGGCAGTTTACCCGTTCATCGATTTTTCATTCACCTCCAGTGAGGTGCCGGTCATGGGAAAGGCAGAGAAGCGCCGGCTTTTGGACGCGCTCACGGACTACTGCCTGGGGAAAGGCCTGGTGCGAACCTCCATCTGGACCTTCTCGAAGGCGGAACATATCGGCTATTCCTCCATGACCAGGGACAATTTCCTGGGATTCGGCTGCTCCGCCACCACGCTGCTGCGGGATCAGTTTAAGATTAACACGTTTTCTGTTGAGGAGTACTGCGGGAGAGTGAACGCGGGCACGCCTGCGACCTCCCTGACGCTGCGCTTTTCCAGGCGGCAGCGCATGGTGTACTACCTGTTCTGGACCGCCTACAGCACCCAGGTGCGGGAGGACGACTTCCTTCGGTTCTTCGGCGTGCCGCTAAGGCGGATGTATGGGCTGGAGCTGGGGCTTGCGCGGCTTTTGGGATTTGCCAGGAAAAAGGACGGCGTCTACACCATGACGGCCAAGGGCGCATTCTACTACCACTACTATGAAAACTTTTACACCCTGGCCTACATTGACAAGATGTGGGGGATCATGCGCCGGGAGGCATTTCCGGAGCGGATCACGCTGTAAAATAAAAAAATCCTTTCGGTGGGTTAGTCCGAAAGGATCAAAGGTTGTCTCTATCTATTAAGCGATGGAATTAACAGCCTTGGATAAACGGGATACTTTGCGGGAAGCTGTGTTCTTGTGATAAACTCCCTTGGTAGTAGCCTTGTCGATCTCAGAAGTAGCAGCAAGCAGAGCAGCCTGGGCAGCAGCCTTGTCCCCAGCAGCAACAGCAGCCTCAACCTTCTTCACCATAGTTTTAACCTTAGACCGGATCGCCTTGTTTCTAGCAGCTTTTGTCTCGTTTACTAAGATTCTCTTCTTAGCAGATTTAATGTTAGCCAATGAAATACACCTCCGTTTCTTATAAATATTTCTCTTTGTGTTTTCCATCAAAGCCTGGACACGGACAGTTCAATGTAAACATACCTTTGTATTTTAGCCAATTTGAGGAAGAATGTCAATATCTAAATACATATTTTCGAGGTTTTTTGCAAAAATATTTCTTATAGAATGCGGCATGCTTTGCAGAGCTCTGAAAACATGGACGCAGAAAGGCGGATGCAGGAGATGGAAGATTGGAAAAAGACGAAAACAAGTCAGTTTGACGTGCGCACGGACCTGGCGCTGGAGGAGCGGGAGAGCTTCGAGGGGGACGGGGGCGAGGTGTCCGGCGTCTCCTTGCGGGAGTGGGACCGCAAGAAGACGGGCGTGAAATTGACGGAGGTGCGCATCTTAAACGAGCAGGGCGCAAAGGCCATGGGGAAGCCGGTGGGGACCTACCTGACGCTGGAGGCGGACCGGCTGTCAAAAAAGGATGAGGAGTACCACAGCGAGATCTCCGACGAGCTGGGGGAACAGCTGCGCAAGCTGATGGATGAGATGCTTAAGGGGAAAAAGCGCGGGGGGGTGCTCTCCGTGCTGGTGGTTGGGCTGGGCAACCCCTCCGTGACGCCGGATTCCCTGGGGCCCAGGGTGTTGGGCAACCTCCAGGTGACGCGCCATCTGACCGGCCAGTACGGCGAGGATTTCCTGAAAAAGAGGGGCCTTCCGGCTATCAGCGGAATCACGCCGGGGGTGATGGCGCAGACGGGGATGGAGACGGCGGAGATCTTAAAGGGGATCATCCAGCAGACGAAGCCCCATCTTCTGATCGCCATCGACGCGCTGGCCGCCCGGAGCGTGCACCGGCTGGGAACCACAATCCAGCTGACGGACACGGGCATCCACCCTGGCTCCGGCGTGGGCAACCACCGCCACAGCCTGACCGAGGAGAGTCTGGGGCTGCCGGTGCTCGCCATCGGCGTTCCGACGGTCGTGGGGGCCGCGGCCATCGTCCACGACACGGTGTCGGCGTTAATCAATGCGTTGAACATGCGGGAGAGCACCAAATCCACCGGGGAGTGGGTTGGCGGCATGAACTCGGAGGACCAGTATGAGCTGATCCGGGAGCTGCTGGAGCCGGAATTCGGGCCGCTCTACGTGACGCCGCCGGACATCGACGAGACGGTCAAGCAGCTGAGCTTCACCATCTCCGAGGGGATCCACCGGGCGGTGTTTTAAGGGCCGCCGGACATTTTTTTGCAATAACGTCCCTGCACCTGCATATTATTTATAGTAATGCGGTTGTGCGCGTGAGTGATACCGGGGTGAAGGGACGTGAGGCATTTTGAGAAGAGGGGGTCTGGCAAAGAAGATTCGGTGGTTTGCGGCCGGCACCGGACTGATTCTGGCTCTATTGCTGGCAGGACGGGCGGTCGGGCTGGCCGCGGCGGGCCTGGATGAGGAGTCATGCCGCCGGGCGGTGGAGGAGGGCGGCCGTTTGCTGGTGGATTATGTCTGGCGGCAGGCCAACCCCGGTGCAGAGAAGAGCGGCGGCCGCCGCGGGACCGGGAACGCCCCGGCGGACCCGGATCCGGCCTACCGCCAGTACGAGGCGGTGAAGACATTCTACCAGGAACACCAGTATCTGGCCTGGTATGGGAACGAGGAGACCGGGGAGACGGGTGGCCTGGGGGATGGCGGTGCGGCGGGAAATGGCGGTGCCGCCGGCCCTGCGGGTGCCGGGGAAAACGGTGGCGCAGGCGGCGGGGCAGCAGACAGCCCCGGCGGAACTGATGGCAGAGATGGCACGGGCGCTGCTGGCACTGCCGGGACCGCCCTCAGCGCCTCCGCGGGGGCGGGATCCGGAGCCGGTTCTGATTCTGGCGCTGCCGCAGCTGCCGGCCAAGCGGACTTTTCCACACAGATCCCCGCTGGGGCCATCCTCGTGGGGAAGATCGCCAGGCCGATTACGGGCCCCACCTATGTCCTGGAGCAGCTGGCGGATTATGATTTCCTGATGAAGCACTTCTACATCGTTCACACCTCCACCACGGCGGGGCGGGATGAGATCAACGCGAAGCAGCTCTACGGGGAGGACCTATCCATCGAGAAGGATGCGTCAAAGCCGCAGATTCTGATCTACCACACCCACTCCCAGGAGGCCTTTGCGGACTCGGGGCCGGGCCAGACGGTGGTGGGTATCGGAAACTACCTGACGGAGCTTTTGACCGCCAAGGGCTACAATGTGATCCATGACACCTCGGTCTACGACCTGATTGACGGGAAGCTGGACCGCAGCAAGGCCTATACATATGCCTACGACGGGGTGAAGAAAATTCTGGAGGAGAATCCGTCCATCGGGGTGGTGCTTGACATTCACCGGGACGGCGTGGGCAAGGATTTACACCTGGTGACGGACGTGGACGGCCGCCCAACTGCGCAGATCATGTTTTTCAACGGCATGAGCCAGACGCCGGAGGGCCCCATCGAGTACCTAAAGAACCCCTACCGCGCCCAAAACCTGGCCTTCAGCTTCCAGATGCAGCTGGACGCCCAGGCCTACTATCCCGGTTTCACCCGCAAGATCTACTTAAAAGGCCTCCGCTACAACCTCCACCTGCGCCCCCGCTCCGCCCTCATCGAAGTCGGCGCCCAAACCAACACCTACGAGGAAGCCAAAAACGCCATGCTCCCCCTCTCGGAACTTTTAGATATGGTGTTGCAACAAAGACAAAAAAATGATATCATTCAGTAAGCAGAG